>JANQIU010000148.1 GCA_028281985.1 Alphaproteobacteria bacterium
CCGCTGCCAGACCGTGTCCTGGCGCACCATCACCTCGACCTGATCGTCGGTCATGCCGTCGAGGAAGTTCCAGGCGCGGTTGTACTCGCGAACGTGGTCCAGGCAGAACCAATAGTACTGATTGAGCTGGGCGCGCGATCGCGGGGCGCGGTACTCCCCGACCCCCGAACATCCGGGCACGTCGCAGGGCCGCAGTCTCGACTGCGGATCCTCTTCGAACGACAATCTGACCTGCGGACGTCTGGGCATGACAGGAGTATGGTCAGGCCCCTGAGCGGTGACAAGCGGCACCCGGGCACCGAATGAACACGGATGGTATGGACCCCAGGCATGAGTGTTGCGCAGAGGATCTATGACAAGCTGACCGCGGCGCTGGAACCCCAGCGGCTCGACGTCGTCGACGACAGTCATCGCCATGAGGGTCACGCCGGGCATGACGGACTCGGTGAAAGCCATTTTCGCGTGATGGTGGTCTCCGAGCTGTTCGCCGGCCTGAGCCGGATCGACAGGCAACGGCTCGTTCACGACATTCTCGCCTCAGAGTTGCAGGATCGGGTGCACGCATTGTCGATGCGGACCCTGACCCCGGAGGAGGCGGCAGCGCCGAAGCCCGGGTGAGGGCGATCCGTGTCTGGTGTCTGCGACCGCCCCGCTGTCGCGTCAATTCCCTGCATTTCAAGGGCTCGGCGCGGGCCGTCAGAATCCGCTAATGGGCAAGCGTACTGCAATTATAAGGCGAATTTAGTTGCCCCATCGCCACCATTATATTGCTCCATTGGAAAATGCTGATACATTGGGGGCGTCTGGCTCGCCGGGCGTCGAGTTTTCAAATCGGCACGACTCTTATCGGACTCCATGTCTAGCACGCTGATCAGTCGGAACATTACGGTCAACGGACGACGGACAAGCATCCGACTCGAACCAAAAATGTGGGAAGCGTTACATGAGATTGCCGAAATCACCGGGATTTCGGTGGATGAGTTCTGTTCAAGGGTCGAATCGCAGCACAATTCGTCTTCGCTGACGGCGGCTATTCGTGTGGCCATACTCGGCTTCTATCGCCGGGCCGCCCGCTCGGGCGACAGCAACGGCCCCCCGGACTGGCCGGAAGTCGCGTAAGAGAACCTCATCGACGCCAGCCGCCTGGGGGTCATTCAGGCAGAGGTCTTCGCTGCCTGACGTCCCCAAGCGGCCGCAAACCTGCCCGTCAGTTCTTCGACTTGTCCACCAGCCGCTTCTCGGCGATCCAGGGCATCATGGCCCGCAGGCGCTCGCCGACGTCCTCGATCGGGTGTTCGGCGCTACGCCGCCGCATGGCCTTGAAGCTGGTCTGCCCGACGCGATTCTCCAGCATCCATTCTCGGCTGAACTGACCGGTCTGGATCTCCGACAGGATCCGCTTCATCTCCTGCTTCGCCTCGTCGGTGACGATCCGCGGCCCACGGGTGTAGTCGCCGTACTCCGCGGTGTTGGAGATCGAGTAGCGCATGTTGGCGATGCCGCCCTCATAGATCAGGTCGACGATCAGCTTCACCTCGTGCAGGCATTCGAAATAGGCCATCTCCGGCGCATAGCCGGCTTCCACCAGGGTCTCGAAACCAGCCTGGATCAGGGCGGTCAGGCCGCCGCAGAGCACGACCTGCTCGCCGAACAGGTCGGTCTCGCATTCCTCCTTGAAGGTCGTCTCGATGATCCCGGCCCGGCCGCCGCCGATAGCGCAGGCGTAGGACAGGCCGATATCGACCGCCGCGCCGCTGGCATTGCGCTCCACTGCCAGCAGGCAGGGCACGCCCCCGCCACGCTGGTACTCGCTGCGAACGGTATGGCCCGGCCCCTTGGGTGCCACCATGAACACGTCCAGGTCTTCGCGCGGCTCGATCAGGCTGAAATGCACGTTCAGACCGTGGGCGAAGGCCAGGGCCGCGTTCTCACGCAGGTTGGGCGCCAGATGGTCCCGGTACAGGTCCGCCTGCAGCTCGTCGGGCACCAGCACCATGACCATGTCGGCCCAGGCGGCCGCCTCGGCCGGCGCCATCACCGGAAAGCCTGCGGCCTCGGCCTTGGCCGCACTGGCCGATCCCGGCCGCAGAGCGACCCGGACTTCGGTGGCGCCGCTGTCGCGCAGGTTGGCGGCATGGGCATGACCCTGGCTGCCATAGCCGATGATCGCCACCTTCTTGGTCTTGATCAGATTCACGTCCGCGTCGCGGTCGTAGTAGACGCGCATGATAGTCCCTCTCTTGTTGCTTGGTTTCCGCCTGGTGGGCGACAGGCGCCGGCCTGGAGGCCCGGGGGTTACTCGGATACGGCCTGGAGGTCGCCAATGCCCAGCGGCCCTTTGGCGACGGCCAGCACGCCGGTCCGGCTGACCTCGCACAGGCCGTAGGGTTCGAGCATATGGATGAAGGCATCGATCTGCGCGGTTTCTCCGGTGATCTCGAAGACGAAGCTCTCGTTCGAGCTGTCGACCATCCGGGCCCCGAAGAAGTCGGAAATGCGCAGAGTCTGAACCAGGTCCTCGCGCCCGCCGCGGACCTTCAGCAGGGCCAGCTCGCGCTCCACGCACGGCCCCTCGTCGGTCAGGTCGGTGACTCTGTCCACCGGGACCAGCCGGTCGAGCTGCGCCTTGATCTGCTCGACGATCATCCGGGTACCGCGGGTGACCAGGGTGATCCGGCTGCGCTGACTGCGGGCATCCACTTCGGCGACGGTCAGGCTTTCGATGTTGTAGCCGCGGCCGGCAAACAGGCCGATGACCCGGGCCAGAACACCGGGCTCGTTGTCCACCAGCACCGCAATGGTATGGCGTTCGATCGGTTCTTGTGTCGGAGGCATGACGTGACTGTCCAATAGGCGCCGGAAGCGGACGGCCCTCTCGGGGGCCGTCCCGGGGAATGTCGGATCGTGGCGGGCAGGCGCCCTCAGACCAGGACCATTCCGTCCTCCGGCGTCGCCTCCTGCAGGCCATCGCCGGGACCCAGCAGGATCTCGTAGTGGGCCTTGCCCCCGGGGATCATCGGGAAGCAGTTTTCGTTCTGGTCGACATGGATGTCGGCGATCACGGTGCGGTCGGTGGCGATCATCTCGGCAATCACGTCGTCCAGTTCGCCGACCTTCGTCGCCCGCAGGCCGACGGCGCCGAATGCCCCCGCCAGCTTCACGAAATCGGGCAGGCTGTCCATGTAGCTTTCCGAGTACCGTTCGCCGTGCAGCAACTCCTGCCACTGCCGGACCATGCCCATCCAGTGGTTGTTGGTGATGAACACCTTGACCGGCAGCCGGTACTGGGCGGCCGTCGACAGCTCCTGCAGGTTCATCATGAACGAGGCTTCGCCGGCGACGTCGATCACCAGCGCGTCCGGGTGCCCCATCTGCACGCCGATGGCGGCCGGAAAGCCATACCCCATGGTGCCGAGCCCACCGGAGGTCATCCAGCGGTTGGGCCGGTCGAAGGGGATGTGCTGGGCGGCCCACATCTGGTGCTGGCCGACTTCAGTGGTAATGAAGACGTCGTTGCGGGTCTGTGCCCGCTCCGCCGTCATCTGGGCCAGGCGCTTGATCGCATGCTGCGGCTTGATGATTGCGCCGGCATCCATGTCCTGGTGAAAGCTGAGGCTGCGCCGGTCGCGCCAGACCTGGATCTGGTTCCACCAGGCGCGCAGCGCCGCCGCATCGGGCTTGTAGCGGCGCGCCCGCCAGATCTCCAGCATCCGCTTCACCACGGTCCGCGCGTCGCCGACGATGGGGATGTCGACCCGGACGTTCTTGTTGATGGAGCTGGGGTCGATATCGACGTGGATCTTGGTCGAGTTGGGCGAGAACTCGGACAGCTTGCCGGTGACGCGGTCATCGAACCGGGCACCGATATTGATCATCACGTCGCAATGGTACATGGCCAGATTGGCCTCGTACGTGCCGTGCATTCCCAGCATGCCCAGGAACTGCGGGTCCGAGGCAGGAAACGCACCCAGGCCCATCAGCGTGTTGGTGCACGGGTAGCCGGTCTCGCGAACCAGTTCGGTCAGAAGGTCCGAGGCCTCGGGCCCCGCATTGATGATCCCGCCGCCGGTGTAGAAGATCGGCCGCTTGGCGTTGGCCATGGCCTCGACCGCCGCTTCCAGCGCTTCGGCATCGCCGGACAGCTTGGGGCGGTACGTCTTGTGCGTCACCGCCTCCGGCGGCGTGTACTCGCCGGCGGCAAACTGAATGTCCTTGGGCAGGTCAACGACCACCGGACCCGGACGGCCGCTGCGGGCCACGTAGAAGGCCTCGTGCAGCGTCCGGGCGACATGGTTGACGTCCTTCACCAGGTAATTGTGCTTGGTGCAGGGTCGTGTGATGCCGGTCGTGTCGCATTCCTGAAAGGCGTCGTTGCCGATCAGATGCGTGGGCACCTGGCCGGTCAGGCAGACGATCGGGATGCTGTCCATCAGGGCGTCGGTCAGGCCGGTGACCGCATTTGTCGCGCCCGGACCGGAGGTGACCAACACCACGCCGACCTTGCCGGTCGACCGGGCGTAGCCTTCCGCGGCGTGCACGGCGCCCTGTTCATGCCGGACCAGGACGTGTCGCAGATGGTTCTGCTGGTGCAGGGCATCATAGATCGGCAGGACGGCGCCGCCCGGATAGCCGAATACGACGTCTACGCCCTGATCCACCAAGGCCTTGAGCACGATCTCGGCGCCGGTCATCTGGGTCTCGGACATCGGTTCCTCTTCGGTCCATAGGGACGGCACGACCCGCGCGGTTCGCACCATGCTTGCCGTCGTGTCTGGGTAGTGCCGGCCGTGTTGGCGCACATCTATTGCGTCGCACCCCACGGCGGCCGGCAAGCTAGACGGCTTCGACAAGTGCGTCAATGGCAATTTCGAATTTTCGACAAGAATTCCGAAAGCAATCTTTTTGAATATTTCTCCTGCACGACATAGCTGCTATGCACGCTACCGCCAACCGTCGGTAACTGGTGGCGAAACCAGGTCCGCTGCCGTTTTGCGTACCGCCGGGTGGCCCCCTGGCCGGCGGCGATCGCGTCGGACAACGTCACCAGCCCGGTCAGACAGGCGGCCAGTTCGGCAAAGCCGATCGCCTTGTGCACAGGTGCGTCGGGGGGCAATCCCAAATCGATCACCCGCCGCACCTCATCGACCGCGCCGTCCGCCACCATCGCGGCGAACCGATCGTCGCAGCCGGCGTAGAGCGTGTCGCGCGGCGGCATCAGGCAGAAGATCTGAAACGCGACATCTGCCGGCGGGCCGCTGGCCGGCTCGTCCTGCCAGTCGGCGAGCGGCCGTCCGGTGGCCACCATGACCTCCCATGCCCGCATGACGCGTTGGGGGTTGTGGGGATCGATCCGCCGAGCCGTCTTCGGGTCCCATCGCTCGAGCTGTTCAAAGAGGCCGGCGGTCCCCAGGGTCTCCCGCAACTCGATGGTCGCCCGGCGGGTCTCGTCCGGAATGGCCGGGATGGCGTTCAGGCCTTCGACCAGGGCCCGCAGGTAAAGCCCGGTCCCGCCCACCACGATCGGCAGCCGTCCCTGCGCCCGGGCAAGGCCGATCTCGGCCAGCGCCATGTCGCACCACGCCCCAGCCGAACACCGGTCGTCGCCGTCCAGCACGCCATAAAGGCGATGGGGCACGCGGGCTTCCTCGGCGGGCGACGGCCGGGCCGTCAGAACCCGCAGATCCCGGTAGACCTGGATGCTGTCGGCATTGACGACGGTTCCGTGCAAGGCATCGGCCAGGTCGACGGCAAGCGTCGACTTGCCTGTGGCCGTCGGTCCTGCGATGACCACCACCGGGATCTGGCCGTCGGCAGGGGGTTGCCGGTCAGCCTCAACAACCGTTTCCGACACGCGATCTCCCAATCGTCTTTCGCCGTTGCGTTACCGAACCATCAGGGCGCCAGGTCATGACCGAACACCGGAACCGCATGTGCCCCCGACACCGTCGGTGGGCGCCATGAACGCGGTCGTCACCCTCGTCGCCGGCGGTGGGCTAGCGTCGCTCACCGGGGATATGGTGCACGACGTCCGCGCCGCCATGGCGGCCGATGGCGGCAGGGTCGGCGACCCCGACTGGCTGGCACCCGGTCGCGCCTGCGACATCCCGGTGGGCGGGACGGATGGCGGTGACCTCCGCGCCGCAGCCCTGGCGGCGCTGCGGGGGGCCGCCGTCGATGTCGTCGCCCAGCCCACTGCCGGCCGGCGCAAGCGGCTGCTGGCCGCGGATATGGACAGCACCATCGTCGATGGGGAAACCCTGGACGATCTGGCCGCACTGGCCGGCGTCGGCCCGGACGTGGCGGCGATCACCGCCCTGGCGATGAACGGACGGATCGACTTCGGCGACGCGCTGAACCGGCGGGTCGCCCTGCTGGCGGGCCGGCCGGCGACGCTGCTGGCCGATGTCGCCGCCGACATCACGTTCAACCCGGGCGCTTTCACCCTGGTGCGCACGATGCGGCAGCACGGTGCCCACTGCGTACTGGTCTCAGGCGGGTTCGACGTCTTCGTCGACTTCGTCGCCGGCTGGTGCGGCTTCCATGCCTGGGAATCCAACCGGCTGGAGATCGACCACGGCCGGCTGACCGGCCGGACGACGGGGCCGATCGTCACCCGGGAGCGGAAGCTGGCCGCCATGCAGGAGGCGGCCGCCCGCATCGGGATCCCGATGACGGCCACCCTGGCGATCGGCGATGGTGCCAATGACCTGCCCATGCTCACGGCTGCCGGCCTCGGCCTAGCCTATCACGCCAAGCCGGCCGTCCGGGCGGAAGCCAGCGCCTGTCTGGACCACACCGACCTGACGGCCGCCCTCTACGTGCAAGGCTACCGGCATTACGAACTCGTCGACGCGGAGGCGCCGGCGGAGTGACCAGGAAGCCGATCGCGCCTTACGCGACCTGCGGCAGGTGCGACAGGCTGGCCGCCAGGGCGTCCGCATCATAGGCATCGTCGGTCAGCTTGCCGGCAAAGAAGTCCGTATAGGCCTGCATGTCGAAATGCCCGTGGCCGCACAGATTGAACAGGATCGTCTTGGCCTCGCCCGACGCCTTGCACAGCAGCGCCTCCTCGATCGCGCCGCGGACCGCATGGGTCGCTTCCGGCGCCGGCAGAATGCCCTCCACCTTGGCGAAGTCCACGCCGGCCTGGAAGCACAAACCCTGCACGTAGGCATGCGCTTCGATCAGCTTCTGATCCAGCAGATGGCTGACCAGCGGCGCCATGCCGTGATAGCGCAACCCACCGGAATGGAAGCCGGGTGGGACGAACTCGCTGCCCAGCGTATGCATCTTCACCAGCGGCGTCAGATGCCCGGTATCGCCGAAATCATAAGCGTAAGTGCCACGGGTCAGGCTGGGGCAGGCCGCCGGCTCGCAGGCCTTGATCTTGACGGCAGGTCCGCCGCGCAACTGCGCCCCGAGGAACGGCAGGACGATACCGGCGAAGTTGCTGCCGCCACCGGTGCAGCCGACGACGACGTCCGGGTAGTCGCCGGCCATCTCCAACTGGACCATCGCTTCCTGACCGATGACGGTCTGATGCAACAGGACATGGTTCAGGACGCTGCCCAGGGCGTAGTGGGTGTCCTCGCGCTGGGCCGCCATCTCCACCGCCTCGCTGATGGCGATGCCCAGGCTGCCCGAGGTGTTCGGGTCCCGGGCCAGGATCTGCCGCCCGGCCTCGGTTTCGGTGCTGGGGCTGGGAACACAGCGCGCCCCGTAGGTCTCCATCAGTGCCCGCCGGTAGGGCTTCTGCTCATAGGAGACGCGGACCATGTAGACGTCCACCTCGATCCCGAACTGGGCGCCGGCAAAGGCCAGCGACGATCCCCATTGTCCGGCACCGGTTTCGGTGGTGATCCGGCGGATGCCCTCCTGGCGGTTGTAGTAGGCCTGGGGGACGGCGGTGTTCGGCTTATGGCTGCCGGAAGGGCTGACCCCTTCGTATTTGTAGTAGATCTTCGCCGGCGTATCGAGGAACCGCTCCAGCCGGCGCGCCCGGTACAGGGGCGTCGGGCGCCACAGGCGATAGATGTCGCGCACCTGATCCGGGATCTCGATGTCCCGTTCCGTCGACACCTCCTGCTGGATCAACGCCATCGGGAACAACGGCGCCAGGGCGTCCGGCCCGATCGGCTCGTGCGTCGCCGGATGCAATGGCGGCGGCATCGGCACCGGCAGGTCGGCGGCGATGTTGTACCAGTGGCTGGGGATCCGGTCCTCGGGGAGCTGGATCTTGAGCGTGTCGTCGGACATGGGGGCACCTCCCAAGCGCGTCTTGTTCCGGGCCGTTCAGGGAATCCCGGTTTCGGGCGCCGGAAGTCGTAGTTCCCGGACCAGACCTTGGCAAGCGCAGGGCGGCAAACGACGACGGGCGCCGGATCGCTCCGACGCCCGTGATCCAGCTTCGATGAAGCCTGAGGCTAGCCGATGTTGAGCGCCACGAAGCGCAAGTCGCCCTCGCCCCTCACCAGCAGGAGGACGGACCGGCGGCCCGCATCCCGTGCTTCGTCGATGCGTGCGGCGACATCCTGGGGCGTCGACACCGGCTCCTGGCCGACTTCGATGATCACCAGGCCCGGCTGCAGCCCCTTATCCGCGGCCGGCGAGGCGGCCTCGACACCGGTGATCAGCACACCTTCGGTGTCATCGGCCAGCCCGTACTCTTCGCGGACGGCCGGGTCGATGCCGACCAGCGACAAGCCCAGCTCCCCGAGGTCGGTCTCGCCGCCCGGAACGTTCTGCGGTGCCGCGGCCAGCAGCCCCTGGTCCTCGGCCGCTTCCAGTTCCCCAAGGGTGACGGTTACATCCTCCAGATTGCCGCGCCGCCAGACTTCAACCGGCACCCGCGCGCCGACATCGGTTTCCGCCACGATCCGCGGCAGGCGCCGCATCTCCGGCACCTCTTCGCCATTGAACCTCAGGATCACGTCGCCCGGTTCGATGCCGGCGTCTTCCGCCGGGCCGCCCGGCGTGACACTGGCCACCAGCGCACCGCTGGGTTCCGCCAGGCCCAGGCTTTCCGCGATCTCATCCGTCACCGTCTGGATGCGGACGCCCAGCCAGCCGCGCCGGGTGCGGCCGAACTCGATCAGCTGGTCCACCACCTGCCGGGCCAGGTCCGACGGGATGGCGAAACCGATACCGACCGACCCGCCGGTCGGCGAGAAGATCGCCGTGTTGATGCCGATCACCTCGCCGTCGAGATTGAACATCGGCCCGCCGGAGTTGCCCCGGTTTATTGAGGCATCGGTCTGAATGAAGTCGTCATAGGGCTGGTTGGTGATCTCTCGGCCGAAGGCGGAGATGATGCCCGCCGTCACCGTACCGCCCAGGCCGAAGGGGTTGCCGATGGCCAGCACCCAGTCGCCGACCCGCATGGAGTCGCTGGCACCCCAAGGCACCGACGGCAAGGGGGTATCGGGCCTGACCCGCAGGACGGCAACGTCGGTCTTTTCGTCAACGCCGACGATCTCGGCGTCCAGGTTGGTGTCGTCCTGCAGGATGACGGTGATCGCATCCGCGCCCTGAATGACGTGGTAGTTGGTGACGACATAGCCGTTCGGGTCGATGATGAAACCCGACCCCAGCGCCGTCGCGCGTCGCTGCGGTCCCGGCTCGCCCCGGCGATCGAAGAAGTCCTCGAAGAACTCGTCGAAGGGCGATCCGGGGGGGAACTGCGGCAGCTCCGGCAGGTCGAACTGCCGCTCGCCCACCGTTTGGGTGGTGGAGATGTTGACGACGGCCGGCAACAGCCGTTCGGCGAGGTCGGCGAAACTGCCGGGCCGTCCGTTCTGCGCCTGTGCCGCGGACGTCAGCAACAGGACCGCGGCCATCACCAGGCCGGTGACCCACATCGCAGTCGGCCACGGCGCCGGTGCCGGCAGCTGTGCGGCCCGCGCGCGACGCGGCGTCTCCACAGATCGAGCCAACATGGTCATCGTTTGCGATACCTCCGATGCATCCTGAATGGGGGGAGGCCGGGGGCGGAGATCCCGTCTCCACCCCCGGACACCTCAGGAACCGTTCTTACCGCCGTCCTCCGCGCCAATCGTGACCCAATTGCGGCGACCGCCCGGCAATCCGGAGGCGCAGGTCACTCGGGCGCAGTGACGCTCGGCACGCCGGACACCTGCGGCGCGGCCGATGGTGCCGACAGCCCCGCGGTGGCCGGCGCGGCCGGCTGCGGCGCCCGGGCGTCGAACTCCGGCTGGATGCCAAGCTGCGACTCGAAGTACCGGAAGAAATCGCCCTCCGGCGACAGGATCATCGTCGTGTCGTCGTCGTTCATCGCCGCCCGGTAGGCCTGAAGCGAACGGTACAGGCTGAAGAAGTCCTCATCCTGGGAATAGGCTTCGGCCAGGATGCGGATCGATTCCGCATCACCGCCACCGCGGATGATCTGGGCGTCCCGCTCGGCCTCGGCCAGAATCACCGTCCGCTCACGATCGGCGATCGACCGGGTCTCCTGGGCCTGTTCGGAACCCTGTGCGCGATACTCCTGGGCTTCCCGCTCACGTTCCGACCGCATCCGGCCGTAAACCGCTTCCACCGTCTGCTCCGGCACATCGGCTCGACCGATACGCACGTCGACGATCTCAATCCCCAGCGGGGCCGCCTGGGACGTCACCAGCGTGGCGATCCGGTTCATGATGACCGACCGGGCTTCGGAAAGAACGTCTGGCTGGGTCACCTGACCGAGCTCGTTCCGGAGCGCGGCGATCAGGAAGGTGCTGAGCCGCTGATCGGCAATGCGCTCGTCATTGACCGTCTGGAAGAAACGTCGCGGATCGTCGATCCGGTAGCGAATGAACGCATCCACGTCCAGGCGCCGCTGGTCGGCCAGGATGACCTGTTCGACCGGCGGGTCCACCGACAGGACCCGACGCTCGTAGAAGATCACGTTCTGGATGAACGGAACCTTCACATGCAGCCCGGGCTCCTGGACCGATTCCTGGAACTCGCCGAACTGCAGAACGATCGCCTGTTCGCGCGCGTCGACGGTGTAGAGCGCCTGCCAGGCCGTGATCCCCAGCACGACGAGCACCACGCCAACGATGATGCCAAGCTTCTTTGACATGATGTCAGTTCCCCGGGATTTCGGTGATGACGGGGCCGGTATCCGGCCGGCGCTGGAGCTCGGGAAGCGGCAGATACGGCACGACGCCCTGGCCGAACCCTGAGGAACCCTGGTCGATGATCACCTTGTTCACGCCCTGGAACACCGTCTCCAACGTCTCGAGATAGAGACGCCGGGCGGTGACTTCCGGGGCAATCTGATAGGACTGCAGAACGGCGATGAACCTCTGTGCGTCACCGCTTGCCGCCGCGATCACCTGCTCGGCATAGGCTTCGGCATCCAGAGTGATGCGTCGGGCTTCACCGCGCGCCTCCGGAATGATCCGGTTGCGGTACCGGTCCGCCTCGAACTGCAGACGCTCACGATCCTGCAGGGCGCGCTGCACGTCGTTGAACGCGTCGATCACTTCGGCCGGCGGATCCACCGCCTGCATCTGCACGTCGATGATCTCAATGCCGGCGCCGTACCGGTCCAGGACTTCCTGCATCAGCGCATCGGTATCGAATTCGATCCGCCCGCGTTCTTCCGTCAGGGCCGGCTGCAGCGCGGTC
Source organism: Alphaproteobacteria bacterium (assembly GCA_028281985.1). Lineage (GTDB taxonomy): Bacteria > Pseudomonadota > Alphaproteobacteria > DSM-16000 > Inquilinaceae > JANQIU01. The sequence continues at coordinate 11,632 of JANQIU010000148.1, forward strand.
TGGCCGATCACCTCGCGCATCGCGCTCTCCGCCACCACTTTCACGGTGAGTTCCGGATTACGGATGTTAAACAGGTACAGCTGCGGGTCGGAGATGCGCCAAAGAACCGTGAAATCGATATCGATCAGGTTCTCGTCGCCGGTCAGCATCAGGCTTTCTTCGGGGATGTCCCGCGCTGGCGCGCCCGGCCGCGTATCCGGTGCCGGCAGGAAGCCGATGTCGATGCGGTTGATGCGCGTGACCGACGGCAGTTCGACGGACTCGATCGGCGCCGGCAGGTGGTAGTGCAGGCCAGGTGTGGTCACCCGCACCGGCTCGCCAAAGCGCAGCACCACGCCCGCCTGGTCTTCCTGGACCCGGTAGATGCCGGTGGCCAGCCAGAAGAGGACGACTACGCCGACAATCACCAAAATGCCGCGGGCGCCGCCGAAGCCCCGGGGCATCATGCGCTTGAAGCGGTCCTGGCTGCGTTTCAGCATGGCTTCGAAGTCGGGCGGCGTCGGGCCACCGCCCCCGCCACTGCCGTTGCCGCCGCCGCCGGGGCGGCCCCACGGGTTCTGACCACCGCCACCGCCGCCCCATGGACCGCGGCCGCCGCCTCCCTGATTGCTCCAAGGCATATGTTGGGTTCCTATTTCGCGATGCTATGCGCTCTCGGGGCGCCCCCGATCGTCGCCATCTCCTGCCGGCCGATTTAAAAGCGACACCGCTGGAAACCAGCGACCGCCCTTTTCCTGTCCCTCACGCCGGGACTACATCATGGACCCAACGCCGTCCAGGCTGGACGAGATATTTGGGATGCCGGGGGAGTTTTCAACCGTGAACACGCCAAGTGAAGCGCAGGTTGTGTCAGTTTTGTGCAGCGTGGCGAACCCAGCGTCAGGAAATGCGGCAATCCGGCCCGAGATGGTCACCGGAGTTTCCCAGAGCCAGGGGCGCATCATCGTCACACTAGAAGTGCCCGCCGACCAGGCTGCCGACGTGGAACCGGTCCGCGCGGCCGCC
>JANQIU010000159.1 GCA_028281985.1 Alphaproteobacteria bacterium
TCATCGTCCTGGCCCAAACCGGCCTGACCTTCCTGTCGAAGCTCGCCGTCGCCGTCGCCTTCCGCCGCATCCTGACCGGCGTTCGGTCCGAGGTGTTCGACCACCTCCAGCGCATGTCGATCCTGCGGCACCACCACTACGGCGTCGGCGACCTGGCCAACCGGCTGACCGTCGACATCGACCGGCTGCGTCTTGCCGGCACCAACAATGCCATCAACCTGGTGGTCAATGTGCTGACCCTGGTGGGCATGACGCTGGTGATGTTGTGGGTGAACTGGCAACTGGCGCTGATCGCCATGCTGGCCATTCCGCTGTTCTACGCCCTGCTGCATGTCATGACCCGCGCGATCACCGAGAATGCGCGGCGGTTCCGGGCGTCGGACGGGACCTTGTCGAGCGACGCGGTCGATACCCTGGGCGCGGTGGAGTCCGTCCAGGGATTGTCGCTCTATCGACCGCTCGGCGACGCCTTCGACCGGGCGAGCGAGCGGAACCTCAAGCTTGGCCTGCGCAGCACCATCCTGAAGTCGCTTCTGCGGCAGGCGGTGACGATCGTCTTCGCGGTCTGCGTGGCGCTGGTCATCTGGCGCGGCGTGCTGCTGGTGAATGCCGGGGCGATCACCCCGGGCGACCTGATCATCTTCATGGCCTACCTGCGCGAGGGGATGGAGAAACCGATGGTCAGCTTCAGCGCCAACCTGGCGGAGATCGCCCGCGGCGCGGCCAGCGGCGACCGTCTGCTGCGCTGCCTGGACGAAGCCAATGAGCCGGCGGACGCGCCGGATGCCGTCGACGACGTGCCGACCCGCGGCGCGATCCGGTTCGAGAATGTCTGCTTCCGCTACCCGGGCGGTCCCCTGGTGCTGAACGATGTCAGTTTCGAGATCGCGCCGGGCGAAAGCGTCGCCGTGGTCGGACCGTCCGGCGGGGGCAAATCCACACTGATCGCCCTCCTGCTGCGGCTGTACGAACCCCAGTCGGGGACCATCTCGATCGACGGCCGGGATATCCGGCACTACACCCGTGCAGCGTTGCGCCAGGCCATCGCGACGGTGTTCCAGACCAGCGCCGTGTTTGCCATGACCGTCCGGGAAAACCTGGCCTTGGGGCAGCCGGGCGCAACCGACCGGCAGCTTGACGACGCGTTGACGTTTGCCGGCGCCAGGACCTTCGTGGACGGACTCTGCCACGGGCTGGACACGCCGCTTGCCGCCAAGGGCGGCAATCTGTCGGGCGGCCAGCGGCAGCGCCTGGGCATTGCCCGCGCGGCTTTGCGCCGGGCGCCGATCCTGCTGCTCGACGAGCCCACCAGCGCGCTGGACGGCCAGAGCCGGGCCGAGGTGGAGGCGGCTTTGCGGTCGATGTCGGGTGATGCCACGGTGCTCCTGATCACCCACCAGACCGACGGCCTGAACGGTTTCGACCGGGTCTACGAGTTGCGGGCCGGCACATTGCATCTTCACACGGCGCCGGCCCGGCGCGTCGCCTGACAAAGACGGGGAAGGGGGACCAGACCATGGAGAAGGTCCGATTTGGGCGCACCGACCTGACGGTCTCGCGGCTTTGTTTTGGATGCGTGTCGTTCGGGGTCACGGATCCGTCGCGCCATTGGGACCCGTTCAGCGCCAAAGGCTGGGCGGAAAGCCTGCGCCTGCTGCGCTGTGCCGTCGACGCAGGCGTCACGGTGTTCGACACGTCGCCCGATTACGGCGATGGCCATGCCGAGCGCGTGCTGGGGGCGGCGCTCAAGCCCGTGCGCCAGGATGTGGTGATCGCCAGCAAGGTGGACTATGGCGGGATGACGCCGGACCAGGTCACCGCCAGCGTCGAGGGGTCGCTGGCCCGGCTCGATACCGACTATCTGGACATCATCCAGTTCCATGGCGGCAACTATCCGCCGAGCTCGGTCAAGCGCATCCTCGACAAGGGCCTGCTGGACAGCCTCCTGAAGCTGAAGGCCGAAGGCCGGGTGCGCTTCATCGGTCTGACGGTCAGCGACCCGATCACGGCCCGCAGCCTGATCGAGACCGGCGCCTTCGACACGGTGCAGATGCTCTACAACCTGGTCGAACAGGCCGCGGCGCGGCATGCATTGAAATGGGCCCAGGACCAGGACATGGGCGTGACCGTCATGCGTCCCCTGGCTGCGGGCATGTTGGCGCCGCTGTTCGCCGCCATCGCGCCCGACTGGCCGAACCGCCACAGCATCGCGGAGGTCTGCCTGAAGTTCCTGCTGTCCGACCCGCGCGTGCACACGATCAATGTGGGCATGCGGTCGGAGGCGGAGGTCGTTCAGAATGCGCGGCTGGTGGAAACCTACCGGCCGCAGATCGACATCGCCGCGCTGCCGCGCAGCGTCGGCCAGATGGCCCGCCGGACGCCGGTGCCATAGCGCGTCGATCGACGACATTTCTGTAACACGGCGTGGCTAGCATGCCGTGGTGATACTGCGCGTCGCAGCACATTCCGCCAAATCGGGGCTTACCGGCATGACGTCTGCCAGGTGCAGGCGTCTTGAATGCCTGGAGGGACACCGCATGAACCACGGGCAGGCCGAAGACAGTGCGGGTTGGCGCCCGCCGTCACCCTTCGGTGAGTTGGCCGAGGCGCCGACCGTCGATCCTTCCGCCCGGCTGCAGGGCACGACGCTGGGCGCCTGGACGGCGGTCGGCGCGCGAACGCGGATGCGCGAGTGCAGCATGGATGACTTCAGCTACGTCACCAACGACGCGACGGTCATCTATGCCACGATCGGCAAGTTCTGCTCGATCGCGGCGCACACCTGCATCAACCCTGGCAACCACCCCACCTGGCGGGCGGCCCAGCACCATTTCTCCTATCGTTCCGCCTCCTATCGGATGGCCGACGGCGACGACGCCGATTTCTTCGACTGGCGACGGGCGGACTGGGTGACGCTGGGCCACGACGTCTGGATCGGACACGGGGCCACGGTCCTGGCTGGCGTGACCGTCGGCACCGGGGCCGTTGTCGGGGCCGGCGCCGTGGTTAGCCGGGATGTTGCCCCCTACACCATCGTCGCCGGGGTGCCGGCGGTGCCGATCCGCGAACGGTTTCCCAAGCCGGTGCAGGAGGCCCTGTTGCGGATCGCCTGGTGGGACTGGCCGCATGACCGCGTGGAGGCGGCGCTGGAGGATTTCCGCCAGC
>JANQIU010000168.1 GCA_028281985.1 Alphaproteobacteria bacterium
CGGTGACCATCGGCACGAAGGCGACGTTGAAGGCCCCTTCGGCGAACAGCCGGCGGAACAGGTTGGGCAGCTTCAGCGCGACGACGAAGGCGTCGGCCACCGGTCCGGCGCCCAGGATCGCCGCCATCAGGATATCGCGGACGAAACCGGCGATTCGGCTGAGGAATGTCAGCCCGCCCACCGTCGCCATGGCGCGCGCAAGGGTCATCCCGGCTGTTTAACGGCGAAATCCGGCGGCGCAAGGGCGCCGGCCGGCGTGGGTTCCCGGTTGCGTCAGCCGACGCCGGCGTGGCCGCCGACCCGCGAGCCGCCCCGGCGTGCCGTGGCGGTCCGGCGCCGGCGCAGCGGGATCGTCGGCGTCGGCGCCGGCGGTTCGCCGTCCGGATCGCGCAGCGCGTCCAGCAACCGGTCGCGAATCTGGTCCTGCTTGGCCTGATGCGTCACCTTCAGGCCGAATATGTCCTTCACGTAGAACACGTCGACCGCGCGTTCGCCGTGGGTGGACACCATGGCCGAGCCGATCTGCAGCGACAGATGGGTCAGCGCCCGGGTGACGTCGTACAGCAGGCCCGGCCGGTCCCGGCCGTTGATTTCGATGACGGTGTGGGTGCGGCTGGCCTGGTTGTCGATCAGCACCCGCAACTGCACGCGAAACACGCGGGTCCGCGACGGCAGGCCGGATGTGCGCCGGGTCAGTTCCTTCAGCGGCTGGACATGCCCGGCCAGGGCCCGTTCCACATTGACCGACAGCCGTGCCAGCTTCTCCGGCGCTTCCAGGGGGCCCCCGAGCGCCGCATCCTGGACCGTGAACACATCCATCGCCATGCCGTCGGTCATGGTGGCGATCTTGGCATCGACGATCGTGGCCCCGGATATCGCCAGGGCGCCGGCCAGACGGGAGAACAGTCCGGGATGGTCGGTGGCGTAGATGGTGATCTCGGTGACCGCGCGCAGCAGGTCGACCCGGGTTTCCAGGGTCAGCGGGCGGTCGTCCTGCCGCGCCTGCCGCATCAACCGGGCATGCCGGGCGTGGGTGTCGGTGTCGAAGGCCAGCCAGTATGGCGGGTAGGCCAGGGCAATGTGCTCCTGGATCGTCGCTTCGGGCCAATCGGCCAGCGCGGCGGTCAGCGCCTGCTGGGCCATGCGCACGCGGCGGTCCCGGGACTCCACGGCGAGCCCGCCGGTCAGGACGGCCATGGTCCGGTGGTAAAGGTTGGCCAGCAGCGTGCTTTTCCACGCGGTCAGCCGGCCCGGCCCCACCGCGAAGATGTCGGCGGTGGTCAGGACAAGCAGCAGGCGCAGCCGTTCCGGCGACTCCACCGCTTCGGCGAAATCCTGCACCGTCTTGTCGTCCTCGATATCGCGCTTCTGCGACACCCGGCTCATCAGCAGGTGAAACCGCACCAGCCATTCGACGGTCTCGGTCTCCTCGGCATCCAGGCCCAGCCGCGGCCCCAGCGACCGGGCAATGCGTGCCCCCAGAACCGAGTGGTCGCCTCCGCGACCCTTGGCGATGTCGTGCAACAGCACCGCCACATAGAGCGCGCGCCGCGATACCAGGGTCCCGGCCACCTCGCAGGCCAGCGGCAGGTCGTTCGCCAGCTTGCCGGATTCGATGCGCGACAACACGCCGATCGCCAACAGCGTGTGCTCGTCAGTGGTGTACACGTGGTACATGTCGTACTGCATCTGGGCGACGACCCGGTTGAAGTCGGGCAGGAACCGCCCGAGCACCCCGGCCTCGCTCATCCGGCGCAATGTGGTTTCCGGATCCTTGGGGCTGGTCAGCATTTCCACGAACAGCTGATTGGCTTTCGGATCCTGGCGCAGCTCGGGGCCGATCAGCCGCAGGCTGCGGGTGATCTGGCGAAGCGCGCCGGGATGGACATCCAGATCTGTCCGCTGGGCGACGTGGAACAGCCGCAGCATGTCGACCGGCCGGTCCTCGAACTGCTGCGGATCCTGAATGGTCAGCCGGTCGCCCAGGATCAGGAAGCCGTCGATGCTCTTCTGCCCGCGCAGGAAGAAGGTCAGCCCGCGGCGCGGCCGGCCCTGGCTTTCGGCCTCCAGCGCGGCACAGAAGATCCGGGTCAGCGAGCCGACTTCCTTGGCGACCAGGAAGTAGTGGCGCATGAACCGTTCGACCCCGGCGATGTCCTTGCGGTCGGTGTAGCCCATGCGCCGGCCGATCTCGCTCTGCACGTCGAAGGTCAGCCGGTCTTCCGCCCGCCGGGTCACGTAGTGCAGATGGCAACGCACCGTCCACAGGAAGACGTGGGCCTTCTGGAACCGGTTGGCCTCTGCCTGGGTCAGCACGCCCCGGCTGACCAACTGGCCCGGGTCGTCGGTCTGGAACAGGTACTTGCCGATCCAATAAAGGGTCTGCAGGTCGCGCAGCCCGCCTTTGCCTTCCTTGATATTGGGTTCCAGGACGTAGCGGCTGTCGCCCATCCGGTGATGCCGGGCATCGCGCTCGGCCATCTTCGATTCCACGAAGGCCTGGCCCGTGCCCGCCACCACGTCGCGCAGATAGCGGCGCTTGAATTCGTGGTACAGCAGCAGGTCGCCCCAGATCGGCCGGCTTTCCAGCAGATTGGTGCGGATGGTCATGTCCTGTTTGGCCCAGCGGATGCATTCGTCCACCGATCGCACCGCCTGTCCGACCTTCAAGCCCAGATCCCACAGCAGGTAGAGCAGCGTTTCCACGATCTGCTCGGTCCGCGGCGTCCGCCGGTAGGGCAGCAGGAACAGAAGGTCGATATCCGATTGGGGTGCCAGTTCGCCCCGGCCATAGCCGCCGGTGGCGACGATGGTCAGCCGCTCGGCCGCAGTCGGGTTCGGGGCCGGGAAGATCTGCTGTTCGGCCAGATTGGCGATGGCCTGCACCAGCCGGTCGATCAGGAAGGCGCGTTCGGCGGCGCTGACGTCACCGGTGGCCGCTTCCTCCACGAACCGGCGCTCGATCTCCTTCTCGCCCCGGTTCAGCGCGTCCCGGGTGATGGCCAGCAGGACCGGCCGCCAGGTATCCGAACCGGGCTCGTGCTCGGCGTAGTGATCGCGGAGCTGCCATCCCAACGCATCTGAATCGATGATGCCGTGGCGGTCGTGCAGGGCCGCCGTCGCTTCGGTGACGGTGCCGATCCGCGCCGCGTGGCTGTGGCGTTTGGGACGCAGGGTGCGGCGGAGTCGGGGGGCTACGGCCATCCGGACCTGGCTTTTGCGTAGGGGACCATCGGCGCCGGGGCGCCATTCGGCCGGAGACTACGGCCGGCCGGTGTCCCCGGCAATCGGCGCCGCGCCTCGTTACCCCTTACGTGGATGGGTGTGCGCCGGATCTTGGACGGTGGTTGCTACTGGGTGCGATGGCGCTGGAGGAACTGCAGCACGCCCATCAACACACTGCGAAGCTGGGCATCGCGACTGTCCTCTGCCCGATCGCCGGAATCGACGTGTTCGCCCGATGATTGTGGCGACGAAACGCCCATGACCTGGGCCAGCATGGACCGGATCGCGTCGATCTGGTCGCCCATGTCGGCGATGCGGGTCTCCATCTCGGCGATCCGCCGGTCGATTTCGTGCACCGCGTCCAGGACCGCATCGCTGTCGGCTTCGGCACCGGATACCGTTCCGGACATGTCCACGACGACCCGCCAGGTGCCGTCTTCCGCCTTGAATCCCTCGACGCGCCCCCGCTGCAGGCGCTTGCGCAAGGTTTCCACCGACACGTTCATCATGCGCGCTGCCGTGCTGATGTCGGTGGCCTTGCGGTCGGTGTCCGGTGTCTCCATGGTGGAATCGAATCGAGTCGTGCTTGCAGGATGGATGACGAACCATGCCGAACGGTCAGCATCGCTGTCCAGGGTAATTCCGCCCTGCCGGGGCCGAATGACGGTTTGGTGGCATGGTTAAGAGTCCATTTATTCTACTTTTATGCGAATTGGCGCGAATGTCTAGAAATGGGCCTTGCGGGGTCGACGGTTTCGTCCGCTTGAATCGCCTCCTCTACCCGATGTAACTAGACATGCCTCTTTGACCCGGAACCGGTGCCGTCGATCGATGCGACCCTTGGCTGAGAAAACCGTTGAACCGGTGAAAAGCGAAGTGCCGGGCGATCTGTCGTCGGCGCCGACGGCCGATGGGGCTGACTCCGGCAGTGGCACGCCCTCGAAGAACGCGGTGCGGGTCGCCCGTCACAAGCGCCGCCAGGCGTCAAAAGGTATCAAACAAATCAATGTGTTAGCGCCCGAAGAGTCGCATGACGTGATCCGTGCGCTGGCCAGCCGGCTGCGCAACGGCGCCAGTGCTACCGAGGCGCTTTTCGACCTCGTTGCGCACCTGTCACATTCCCCCAGCGATCTCGTTGCGCGGCCGGCGCGGGGTTCCGGGCCGGGCCGTGGGCCGGGGGCTGAAGAACTGGCGGCCAGGATCCAGGCGGCGCTGCACAATGGCGGGTGGAAGGCAGCCGCTATTCGGCGACTGCTGGGATAGACGATAAGTATTGAAAATCATAAAATTAAGAAGTTTTTTTAAGAAATGGATTTAGGTCCGGATCGGTCCATGAGCCTTTCAAGAGCCCCCGTCCTCATGAGGCGTCGACGCCAAAGCAAAGCAGATTACCGTCGGGGTCACGCAGCTCCACTTCGCGCATGCCGTAATTGGTGACACGGACCTCGCCCAGCCCCGCCACACCTTGCCCGGCAAGCTGGTCCCGCAGGGCCACCACATCGTCAACATGGATGTAGGCAACCCATCTGGCCGATGTGTCGGTTGGAGGCCCCTGCCATGAATCGACGAACACCACGGCGTCGTCCTTCCTGAAGATGCCGAATCGCGGTGGGTCACCGCCCTCCTCCATGACCTTGAAGCCCAGAATGTTGGTGTAGAACGCCCGCGAGCGGGGATAGTCGCCGCTACGCAGGACCGGGGTCGCCCGCCGGAAAACGGTACTGGACATCGTCTGCCTCGTTTCGGTTCATGAACGGATCAGTGTCTTCAACGCATAGAGATGGTCGAGGGCCTGGCGCGGCGTCATCTGATCCGGATCGATTTCGCGCAGGGCCGCTTCGATCGGGTTCGGTTCCGGATCTGCCGCCGGGGCCCGTTCCGGGGCGGCGGAAAACAGCGGCAGATCGTCGACGATCGTGGCCACGCGCGATCCTTTCCCGCCCTGTTCCAGGGCGGCCAGCACGGCCTCGGCGCGCTCCGTCACCGCTTCGGGCAGGCCGGCCAGGCGCGCCACATGGATGCCGTAGGACCGGTCGGCCGCGCCGTCGACCACCTCGTGTAGGAAGACGATCCTGCCCCGCCACTCCTTCACCCGCATGGCGTGGCAGGAAAGCGCCTCCAGGGTTCCGCCCAGGGCTGTCAGCTCATGATAGTGGGTGGCGAACAGGGCCCGGCACCGGTTGGCGGCATGCAGATGCTCCACACAGGCCCAGGCGATGGACAGCCCGTCGAAGGTGGCCGTACCCCGGCCGATCTCGTCCAGGATCACCAGCGAGCGGTCCGTCGCCTGGTTCAGGATCGCCGCAGCCTCCACCATCTCGACCATGAAGGTGGACCGGCCGCGCGCCAGGTCGTCCGCCGCGCCGACCCGGCTGAACAGCCGGTCGACGATGCCGATGCGCGCCGACGCGGCGGGCACGAAACCGCCCATCTGCGCCAGCACGGCGATCAGGGCGTTCTGCCGCAGAAACGTGGATTTACCCGCCATGTTCGGCCCGGTCAGCAGCCAGAGCCGCCGCTCGGGCGACAGGTCGCAATCGTTGGGGACGAAGGTTCCCGGCTCCGGCGCCCGGGCCAGGACCGCCTCGACCACCGGATGGCGGCCGCCTTGGATATGGAAATCCAGGCTGTCGTCGATTTCCGGGCGCACATAGGCCCGGTCCAGCGCGAGATCGGCCTGGGATGCCGCCACATCCAGGGCGGCGAGCGCCCGTGCTGTTGTGGCGATCGCCGATGCCCGCCCCAGCACTTCGCCCACCAGGTCGTCGAACAGGCTCAACTCCAGGGCCAGCGCCTTGTCGCCGGCCTCGGCGATCTGCCGCTCCAGATCGGCCAACTCGGTGGTGGTGAACCGCACGGCCGATGCCAGCGTCTGCCGATGCACGAAGGTCTCCGACAAGGGCGGGCGAAGCATCTTGTCCGAATGGCTCGGCGACACCTCGACATAGTAGCCAAGGACGTTGTTGTGGCGGATCTTCAGGCTGCCGATCGCGGCAAGGTTCGCATAGCGAACCTGGAGTTCCGCAATAACTCTTTTATTTTCGTCTCTTAAAGATCGAAATTGATCTAATTTCTCACTATATCCGGCGGCGATGAAGCCGCCTTCGCGCAACAGCGCAGGCGGCTCCGGCATCAAGGCGCGCGCCAGCCGGTCGATCAGCGCGCCGTGATCGCCCAGATCGGTGCTGGCAGCGGCGATCAGGTCGGGTGGTGCTGCAAGGTTTGCCGGTGCGGCGGCAAGCCGGCGGCGCAGATCGGCCGATCGGGACAGGGTTTCCCGGATGCTGGCCAGACCGCGCGGCCCGCCGCGGCCCAGGCTCAGCCGGCTCAACGACCGTTCCAGATCGGGAGCGCCGCGCAGGATCCCCCGCAGGTCTGTGCACAACGCAGTCTCGTCGACCAAATGGGCCACGGCCTGGTGCCGACGTCCGATGGCCATGGGGTCGGTCAAGGGCGCTGCCAGATGTGCGGCCAGCAGGCGGGCGCCGCCGCTGGTCACCGTGCGATCGATGACCGACAGCAGGCTTCCGCCCCGCTCCCCGGTCAGTGTGCGGGTGAGTTCCAGATTGCGGCGCGTGGCGGCGTCGATCTCCATGGCGGCGCCGGCCGCCACCCGTCGCGGCGGGGCCAACCGCGGCAGGCGGCCGGTCTGGGGCAGGGCGTTGGAGTCGACCAGGGCGCCGGCGGCCGCGACTTCGGCCCGGGAAAACGCGCCGAACGCATCCAGCGTCGCCACGCCGAACTGCTCCAGCAGGCGCCGGCGGGCGTTTTCGCTGTCGAACCGGGCGTTCGGCTGCACCGTCAGCCGGGCCTTCCACTCGGCAAGGGTCTCGAACAGGTCGGGCTCCTGCGCAATCCGCTCCGGGACCAGCACCTCCCCGGGCTCCAGGCGCGACAGGGCGGCAGCCAGGCGGTCGGGGCCGGTCGGCTCCAGCATCAGGTCGCCGGTCGAGATATCCACATAGGCCAGCCCCCATTCCCGACCGCCGGCCAGCGCCGCCACGGCCAACAAGAAGTTGTGCGACCGGGCGTCCAGCAACGTGTCTTCGGTCAGGGTTCCCTGGGTCACCACCCGGGTGACGGCCCGGCGCACCAACGGCTTGCCGCCGCGCTTGCGCGCCTCCGCGGGGTCTTCCAGCTGGTCGCAGATGGCGACCTTGAACCCCTGGCGAATCAATCGCGCCAGATAGGCCTCATAGGCGTGCGCCGGAACGCCGGCCATGGGGATATCGTTGCCCTGCGCCTTGCCCCGGCGGGTCAAGGTGATGTCGAGCGCTTCGGCGGCGACGACCGCGTCGTCGAAGAACAGCTCGTAGAAATCGCCCATGCGGAAGAACAGGAGGCAATCCGGGTGGGCGGCCTTGGCTTCCCGGAACTGGACCATCATCGGCGTATCGGGTGTGGCGCTATCCGGCATCGGCGTGTCTAGGGCTTTCGGCATGGTAGGTGCTGGCGTCCGGGCGGGCGATCAGGAGGGTCGTGGTCGTGCTGGACCGGGTGAAGAAAGGACGGAAAGGGGCAGCGCAAACCTCCGGGACGGCAGCAGCCGCGCGATCCCCGAAACAGGCGGCAGATTCGAAGAAATCATGTCTAGACACATTTGGCCATCCAATCTGATAACAATCGTATCGGTATGGGCGTCCTAGCGATTTAATACAAAAGTCCGCCCGGAAGAATGTGCCGGCCCCAGTGCCAACCGAACCTTCGGCGAAGGGGCCGCCCGCCGCTTCGCGGGTCGTGTTCCGGCATCCGCCGCGTGGCCGATACACTGTTCCGGGCGGGCCGCGGGTTGGCAAGCCGGGTGGTTCCAGCACTGCCTCCGGCATCCGGGCGTGCGGGGACCGGGCGATGATCATGGCCCCGGTGCGCTTGACCGGCGCGGCAGGTTGCCGTTGTCTGCCCAGTTCCCGCCCCGCAAGCCACAGATCCCCGTCATGGACCAGCCCCGGCCCGGCGCTCCGGCCCCGCCCCTCGCCAACGAAACCTCGCTGGACCAGGAGGCGCTGCAAATGCACGCCGTGGGGCGGCCTGGCAAGCTGGAGGTGCAGCCGACCAAACCGCTGATTACCCAGCGGGATCTGGCGCTGGCCTATTCGCCCGGCGTGGCCGCCCCGGTCCGGGCCATCCACGCCGATCCGGCGACGGCCTACGATTACACCGCCAAGGGCAACACGGTGGCGATCCTGTCGAACGGATCGGCCATTCTCGGCCTCGGCAATCTGGGCGCCCTGGCGGCGAAACCGGTCATGGAAGGCAAGGCGGTGCTGTTCAAGCGCTTTGCCGATGTCGACGGCATCGATCTGGAGATCGATGCCCCCGATGTCGATGCCTTCATCAATTGCGCCCGCTACCTGTCGCCCAGCTTCGGCGGCATCAATCTGGAGGATATCCGGGCGCCCGACTGCTTCGTCATCGAGGCCCGGTTGCGCGAACTCCTGGACATCCCGGTGTTCCACGACGACCAGCACGGGACCGCCATCATCGCCTGCGCCGGGTTGATCAACGCGCTCGACCTGACCGGGCGGGATCTCAAGTCCACGCGGATCGTGGTGAACGGCGCCGGCGCCGCCGGCATTGCATGTCTAGAGCTGTTCAAGGCGATGGGCCTGCCGGCGGACCAGGCGCTGCTGTGCGACACCAAGGGGGTCGTCTACCAGGGCCGCGAAGCCGGCATGAACCAGTGGAAGTCGGCCCATGCCGTCGACACGCCGGCCCGCACCCTGGCCGAAGCGGTGGAAGGTGCCGACGTCTTCGTCGGTCTGTCGGTCAAGGGGGCGCTGACCCAGGATATGGTGCGCAGCATGACGGACGGGCCGATCGTCTTTGCCCTGGCCAATCCCGATCCGGAGATCCTGCCGGAGGAGGTGCATGCCCTTCGGCCGGATGCGATCGTCGCCACCGGAAGGTCGGACTATCCAAATCAAATCAATAACGTATTGGGTTTTCCTTACATTTTCCGTGGAGCGCTGGATGTCCGTGCGCGGACCATCAACGACGATATGAAGATCGCTGCAGCCAGGGCGATCGCCGCCCTGGCCCGCAAGGATGTGCCGGATGAAGTCGACGCTGCCTATGCCGGCCGCCGGCTGCAATACGGTCCGGACTATGTGGTGCCGGTCCCCTTCGATCCGCGGCTGATCGCCGATATCCCGGCCGCCGTGGCCAAGGCGGCGATGGACAGCGGCGTGGCGCGCAAGCCGATCGAGAACCTGAACGCCTACAAGGCCGACCTGCATTCGCGCCTGGATCCGACCGTCGCCGCCATGCAGTTCATGGCCGAGCAGGTGCGGTCCGACCCGCGCCGCATCGTCTTCGCCGAAGGCGAGGAGGAGCGGACGATCCGGGCCGCCGTGGCCTTCCGTAACGCCGGTTACGGCGATCCGATCCTGATCGGCCGGGTGCGGGAGATCCGCGAGACCGCCAAATCCATCGGCATCGCCGATGTCGACCGGCTGGAGATCCATGACGGCGCCGACGACGATGCGCCCGCCAACCTGCGCTATGTCGAATATCTGTACCGGCATATGCAGCGCCGAGGGCTGATCTACCGCGATTGTCAGCGGGCGGTGCGCCAGAACCGCAATGTCTATGCCGCCTGCATGGTGGCGCTCCGCGATGCCGACGGCATGGTGACCGGATTGAACCGCAGTTTTTCGGTCTGCTTCGACGATATCCGCCGGGTCATCGACCCCACCCCGGGCCGGGTGCCGTTCGGCCTGACGGTGATGCTGGTGCGCGGCCGCACCGTCTTTATCGCCGATACCACCATCAACGAGCTGCCGACCCCGGCGCAGTTGGCCGAAATCGCGGTCCAGAGCGCGCACAAGGCCCGCCAGCTGGGTCACGAGCCGCGGGTGGCCCTGTTGTCGTCCTCGAATTTCGGCCAGCCGATGAACGAGCGGGCGGAGCATGTGCGCGAGGCGGTCCGGTTGCTGGACGAGCGGATCGTCGATTTCGAGTTCGACGGCGAGATGACGGCCGAGGTCGCGCTCAGCGATGCCGTCCGCCAGCGGCTCTACCCGTTCTGCCGGCTGTCCGGGCCGGCCAATGTGCTGATCATGCCGGCCCTGCACGCCGCCAACATCTCCGCCAAGCTGCTGCAGCAGATGGCGAGCGGTACGGTGATCGGCCCGCTGCTGATCGGCATGAGCCGCCCGGTGCAGGTCGTGCAGATGGGGTCCACCGTCGGTGAACTGGTCACCGCCGCCGCCCTGGCGGCGCACGATGCCATCGTCGCCGAGCAGATGCCGTTCGTAACGCCCTAACGGCCCGCAGCGCTCCGCAAAGGATTTAGCCGGTTTTACGCATCGTTTCGGTTTGCAGCGACAGGGCGGCGGAGTTCATGCAGTAGCGTTGCCCGGTGGGCTCGGGGCCATCGGGGAAGACATGGCCCAGATGGGCATCGCAGGCGCTGCACAAGACCTCGGTTCGCACCGACCACAGGCTCCGGTCCTCGCGGGTCGCAACCGCGGTTTCGGCCACCGGTGCCCAGAAGCTCGGCCAGCCGGTTCCACTGTCATACTTGGTGTCGGACGAGAACAGCGGCTGGCCGCAGCACACACATATATATGTGCCCGCCGTCTTGGTGTCCCAATACGCGCCGGTGAACGCCCGTTCCGTCCCGGCCCTGCGGGTCACCCGGTACTGTTCGGGCGTCAGTTGCCCGCGCCACTCGGCATCGGTTTTCTCGACCTTCGCCATTATCCTTCCTCCATCCGCACATCCGACGCGATGGGGACGATATCGAGCCTCCGCATCCGGGAAACAAGGGAGGGAGGCGGAGGGGCGGCCGAACCGGCGGACCGTGACGATCGGTTCGTGATTTCGTCAACTCTTCACTTTACGACTCTGGCGCGTAAGACGGAGACTCTTTCCCTTCATCAAACCTTCGACTGGAGTCGCGAATGCGACCCGCTGGTTTTTCCATCGGCCGGTTCTTGGGCATCAGCTTGGTTCTTGCGCTGCCAGGGCTGCTCGGACTGGTTGTATTGACGCTGGATGATCGGCTGGCCGCGGCGCCGGCGCTGATTGCCGGCGCCGCGGTATTTGCCGGCAGCGCCTGCATCCTGGCGCTGTTCTTCCGCGATTTCGTCCGCGTGTCTTCCTTTGTCGACCGGCTGATCGGGTCCGGCGCCGTGTCGTCGCGTCCGCCGCCCCTGCGGTTTGAATTGGCGCGGGACTTCGCGGCCCAGATCGCCTGGCTTGACCGGGAATGGCGCGAGCGGCTGCGTCAGGCCGAACGTCGGCTGGCCGCGTCCGAAGGCCTGATCGAGGCGATGCAGGACCCGCTGCTGGTCATCGGCCCGGATCGGGTGATCCGGCGTGCCAATGCCACGGCGCTTGCCCTCTACGGGGTTCGCGCGGTGGGCCGGGACCTGGCGGAAACCCTGCGCCACCCCGACCTGCTGGCCGCCGTGGGCTCGGCCGTGAACGGGGGGGGCGAGCGGACGGTGCAGTTCTCCCAACCGGTGCCGGTGGCCCGCACGTTCGAAGCCCGGGTCATGCCGCTGGCCGACGCCTGGGTGGATGCGGCGCATGCAGGGCAGGACGATCCGGTCCGCGGCTCCGGCGCCCTGCTGACCCTGCACGACATCAGTGCGATCAAGCGGTCGGAGCAGATGCGGGCCGACTTCGTCGCCAACGCCAGCCACGAGTTGCGCACCCCGCTGTCGACGTTGATCGGCTTCATCGAAACGCTGCGCGGTTCGGCCCGCGAGGACAGCGAGGCCCGCGAGCGGTTTCTCAGCATCATGGAGGATCAGGCCAACCGCATGTCGCGCCTGGTCCACGACCTGTTGTCGCTGTCGCGCATCGAACTGGACGAGCACACCCGGCCGACCGGGCGCGTCGACCTCGCCGGCCTGCTGAACACGGTTGTCGATTTGCTGGGCATTCGCGCCCAGGAGCAGGGGATTGCCCTGGTCCTGGACCTCGCCCCGGACCTGCCGGCCGTCACCGGCGACGACGACCAGTTGACCCAGGTTTTCCAGAACCTGGTGGACAACGCCATCAAGTACGGGCGCACGGACAAGGATATCCTGATCCGCGCGGTGACCAGCGGGGTCGACGGCCGCACCGTTTCGGTTTCGGTGGTGGACCGCGGCGTCGGCATTCCGCGAAGCCACCTGCCGCGGCTGACCGAGAGATTCTATCGGGTCGACCCGGCCCGCAGCCGGGCGATGGGCGGCACCGGCCTGGGCCTGGCGATCGTGAAGCACATTCTGACCCGCCATGCCGGCCGTTTGTCGGTCGACAGCGAACCGGGGCGGGGGAGCACGTTTACCGTTCATCTGCCGGCTGCTCCCGACAGCCCGGCAGCCGGTCCGGCGACCGGCCCAGGACCGGTCAGGACCCTCCCGGCGGAAGCCGGTTTATCCACAGGCGCTGACATAAAAGCGTAATTCAACCGTAGTAATTTCATCGCCTTTCGCGGCTAGGTTCGCGTCGCTACCAGGAAACGAGCTGGTTTGCACAACGCAGGCGTATGCGGGGTCCGGCGGCTGACCTTGGGGGACATGTTGTTCGGCCCTGCGAATCCGAACTGAACGCTTCGTGCGTTCACCTACAGCCAATAGCGGAGGCACTTCATGAAGAAGACCCTCACCCTCGCGGCGGCGACCGCGGTGGGCTTGGTCGGCACGGCGCATGCGCGCGACACGATTTCGCTGGCCGGTTCGTCGACGGTTGCGCCGTTCGCGCAGATCGTCGTTGAGCGCTTCAACAACACGTCGGAATTCACTGCCGAGTACAACACCACCGGGACCGGCGGCGGCTTCCGTCTGTTCTGTGGCGGCCTGGGGGAAGACTTCACCGACTTCTCCGGTGCCTCGCGGGCCATTCGCGACTCCGAGGTGGAGCTGTGCACCAGCAACGGTGTCGGCGACATCCATGAGATCATCATTGGCTTCGACGGCATCGTCATCGCCAACTCGGTCGACGGCCCGGCGCTGAACCTGACCAAGGAAGAGATCTTCCTGGCCCTGGCGGCGCAGGTTCCGGTGGATGGCACGATCCAGGAGAACCCGTACACCACCTGGGACGAGATCAACCCTAATCTGCCGGCTGCCGACA
>JANQIU010000177.1 GCA_028281985.1 Alphaproteobacteria bacterium
AGCGCAGTTCCAGCACCTCCGGATCGGTCAGGCGGCTGTTGGTCATATGGGTATGCACCGCCGAGGCGCCGTCGAAATCGGGGCCGGCGCCGGCACCGCCGCAGATCGTCTCATAATACTGATGTTCGGCATCGCCGAAGGTCAGGTTGTTCATCGTGCCCTGGGCCGCCGCCAGCACGCCCAGCGCCCCGAACAGGGCATTGGTGACCGCCTGGCTGGTCTCCACATTACCGGCGGCCACCGCGCCCGGGGCCTGCGGGTTCAGCATGCACCCGTCCGGCACGACGATGTCGATCGGCGCCAAACAGCCGTCGTTCAACGGGATATCGTCGTCCACCAGGGTCCGGAAGACGTACAGGACCGCCGCTTCGACCACCGCCCGCGGGGCGTTGAAGTTGTCGGCCAACTGGCCAGAGGTGCCGGTGAAATCAACCCGCGCCCGGCGCGCCGCCGCATCCACCGTAATCGCCACATGGATTTCCGATCCGTTGTCCAGCGGCTGGACGAAACGGCCCGGCGCCAGGGTCCCCAGCACCCGGCGCACCTGCTCGGCCGCGTTGGCCCGGACATGGCCCATATAGGCGTGCACCACCGGCAGCCCGTAGAGGTCGACGATCCGGGCCAGTTCGCGCACGCCGATGGCATTGGCGGCGATCTGCGCCTTCAGGTCGGCGATGTTGTGGTCGACATTGCGCGCCGGATACCGCACGCCGGTGAACAGGGCGCGGGTTTCCGCCTCGCGGAACCGGTCGCCGCGGACCAGCAGGAAATCGTCGATCAGCACGCCCTCTTCGTCGATGGTCCGGCTGTCGGGCGGCATCGATCCGGGCGTCACCCCGCCGATATCGGCGTGATGGCCCCGACTGGCGACGAAGAACAGGACCTCCCGACCGGCGCGGTCGAACACCGGCGTGATCACCGTCACATCCGGCAGATGGGTCCCGCCGTTGTAGGGGTCGTTCAGCATGTAGACGTCGCCCGGCGCCATATCGCCCCGGCGGGCGGCGAGGATGTGGCGGACGCTGGTGCCCATGGAGCCCAGATGCACCGGGATGTGCGGCGCATTGGCGACCAGCCGGCCGTCCGGGTCGAAGACGGCGCAGGAGAAATCCAGACGCTCCTTGATGTTCACCGAATAGGCCGTGTTCTGCAGGGTCAGGCCCATCTGTTCGGCGATCGACATGAACAGGTTGTTGAACACCTCCAGCATGACCGGGTCGACATCGGTGCCCACCGCCACCCGGGCCGGCAGCGGGACGACGCGGGTCATCAGCAGATGGCCGCGGTCGGTCACCTCGGCCCGCCAGCCGGGTTCCACCACGGTGGTAGCGTTGGCGTCCCGCAGGATCGACGGACCGTCGACGGCATGGCCGACGCCCAAGGCATCGCGGTCGTAGACCGGTGTCTGGTGGTCCTGGCCGTCCAGCCGGGCCGAAACGACCTCCAGCGGGTCGGGCAGCGGTGCGTCCGTAGCCGGTTGCGGCGGCTCGTCCAGATCGCTGCCGCCCCCGGCCGCCTCCACCGAGACGGCGGCGATCGCCAGGCGACGGCCGGACATGGTGAAGCCGAACTGCCGGCGGTGGCTTTCGTCGAAGGCCGCCTGCATCTCGGCAACCGACCCGAACGGCACCACCAGCGAGGTGTCGGTACCCTCGTACCGCAGATGGGCGCGCTTCCAGATCGCTTTGGCCGCAACCCCCTGCAGGGACAGTTCCCGGTCGGCATCCGCCGCCAGATCCCGCAAAAGCCGGTCGGCATCCGCCAGACCGGTGCCGTCCAGGGCATGTTCGACCGACGCCTCGCGCAGCGCCCGGATCTCCGCCAGCCCCATGCCATAGGCCGACAGCACGCCGGCCAGGGGATGGATCAGCACCCGGGTCATGCCCAGCGCATCCGCTACCAGGCAGGCATGCTGGCCGCCGGCACCGCCAAACGACACCAGGGCATAGCGCGTCACGTCGTGGCCACGACGGATGGAGATGTGCTTGATGGCGCTGGCCATGTTGTCCACGGCGATGCGCAGGAAACCCTCGGCCACCTCCGCAGGGCTGCGCCGGTCGCCGGTCGCCGCCTGGATCCGGTCGGCCAGGGCGGCGAATGCCCCACCGACCGCTTCGGCATCCAGGGGCTGGTCGGCCTTGGGGCCGAACACCGCCGGGAAGAAGGCCGGCTGCAGCTTGCCCAGCATGACGTTGCAGTCGGTGACCGTCAGCGGGCCGCCCCGGCGGTAGCAGGCCGGCCCCGGGTCGGCGCCGGCGCTGTCCGGGCCGACCCGGTACCGCGCCCCGTCGAAATGGCAGATCGACCCGCCGCCGGCCGCAACCGTGTGGATGTCCAGCATCGGCGCGCGCATGCGCACACCGGCAACCTGGCTTTCAAAGGTCCGTTCATAAGTGCCGGCATAATGGGCCACATCGGTCGAGGTGCCGCCCATGTCGAAGGTGATGATGCGGTCCAGGCCGGCCATGGCAGCGACCCGGGACGCCCCGACGATGCCGCCGGCCGGCCCCGACAGGATGCTGTCCTTGCCCTGGAACAGCCCGGCATCGGTCAGCCCGCCATTGGACTGCATGAACATCAGGCGCAGGTCGCCCAGGGCACCCGCGACCTGATCGACATAGCGGCGCAGGATCGGCGACAGATAGGCGTCGACCACCGTGGTGTCGCCGCGGCCGATCAGCTTGATCAGCGGGCTGACCGCATGGCTGACGCTGACCTGGGTGAAGCCGACCGACCGGGCCTCGGCCGCCACCGCTTCCTCATGCTGGGGATAGCGGTAGGCATGCAGGAAGGCGATGGCGCAGGCCCGGATGCCGACATTGTACGCGGCCTCCAGCCCACGGCGGGCTTCCGCCAGATCCACCGCCTCCAGGACCGTGCCGTCGGCGCCGATCCGCTCCGGCACCTCGACCACCCGCTCGTACAGCAGTTCCGGCAGGACGATGCGCCGGTCGAACAGCCGCGGCCGGTTCTGGTAACCGATGCGCAGGGCATCGGCGAAGCCGCGGGTGGTCACCAGCACCGTCCGTTCGCCCCGGCGCTCCAGCAGCGCGTTGGTGGCGACCGTGGTGCCCATCTTGACGGCAGCCACCGCGGCCGCGGGAACGGCCTCGTCCGATGCCAGCCCCATCAGCCGCCGCACGCCCTCGACCGCCGCGTCGCGGGCACGCTCGGGGTGTTCCGACAGGACTTTCGTGGAGATCAGCCGACCGTCCGGGCGGCGCGCGACGACATCGGTGAAGGTACCGCCCCGGTCGATCCAGAACTGCCAGCGGTCGGCATCATCGGAAACGGTCATGATCACCCACGGTTTCGGGTTGGCGAAGCCAGCCGGGACAGGCTTAACCGCCGGACACCGGGAGCAAAAGGGACAAGGCGGCCGGTCATTCTCGGTACGTCGGCCCCTTGGGACGGATCGCCGTCGACCAGGCATGATCCAGATCAACGCGAGTAAGAATCATTCTCACTAACTTGCCGGACGGGTGGCCATCCGTCGCGAACTGGAGGATGCGCTTGGCCTGACAGACGCGGCCGCCCGCCTGCTTCAGTGCGCCCATCGCCACGCTGCCTTCCTCGACCCGGACGCGCTTACGACCGGCGGACAGACGGCACACAAGGACGGGCTTCCAACCACCGCCGATCAAACTCAGGGGCGCATCCACTTAGTCACTGGACAGGGAGACTGAATGAAGATGATAGTCGTTCGCATCCAGTCTGGCCGTATGCTCTGTCGAAGGATGCAATAGACCGAACCGCCGGCCCGGTGATTCCGCTGACGGATCATCTGTGACAACGGGCCGCTCTAAGAAGGAAAGAGAGGTTTAGTGATGCATGGTCACTCTAGACGCGTGTCAGGAACCTTTGCGGTCGTCAGTACCGCACTGGTGATGGCAGGCTCGACATCGGCTGTATTCGCGCAAAGCCAGGATGACGTCCTGACGGTGTACGCGACGACCGGCTACCTGGCCGACGCGGTCGCGAATGTCGCGCCCGAGGCTGAGATCATCACGATGGTCGGGCCAGGGGGCGACCCCCATACCTATCAGCCGTCAACGCGGGACATCGAGACGATCCAGAACGCTGACGTGGTCGTCTGGACCGGGCTGCACCTGGAAGCCCGGATGGACGACCTGTTGGAAAGGCTGGGGGACAAGCAGGTCGCCGTCGGTGAGTTGCTGCCCGAGGACCTGCTGCTGGACTGGCCCGAGACCGACGATGAGGGCAACCCGCTGCACGATCCACATGTGTGGAACAGCCCCGAAGCCTGGTCGCTCATCGTGGGGTACATCGCCGACCATCTTGGCGAGATCGATCCGGACGGTGCCGAGGCGTATCAGGCGAACGCCGAGGCCTACATAGCCGAGATCGGGGCCGCGGCCGCAGAGGCCGAGCAACTGCTGTCGCCGATCCCGGTGGGGTCGCGCATCCTGATCACTGGCCACGACGCGTTCAACTACTTCGGCGCAACCTACGATATCGAGGTCTACGCGACGGACTTCGTGTCTTCCGATGCGCAGATGAGTCCCAGGGAGATGAGCGATCTGGCGCAGTTGATCGCCGACAACAGGGTTCCGGTCATCTTCCAGGACAACCTCGCCAACCCCCAGGCGATCACCAGCCTTCAGGAGGCCGTTGAGGCCCTCGGCTGGGAGGTCGAGGTTTCCGACAATGAGTTGTTCGCGGACTCGCTGGGCGCCGATCCCGGTGTCGACACCTACCTGGGCGTGTTCCGCCATAACGCTCAGACCGTCGCAGAGGCGCTGGATACTGGCGGGTCATGAGCACAGCGCCCGTCGCCTGCCAAGCTCGGAACCTGTCGGTCGCGTACCGCGCCGCGCCGGTGCTCCGCCGCGTGAACTTCAGCGTTCCGCTTGGCAGCGTGATGGGCATCGTCGGTCCCAACGGTGCCGGTAAGTCGACGCTCATCAAGGCCATGCTCGGCCTGGTGACGCCGCTGACCGGCACCGCGGACTTCGCCGGGCGACCCCTGGATCAGGTCCGTCACCGGGTCGGGTACATGCCCCAGTCCACGAGCGTGGACTGGGACTTCCCGACAACCGTCATCGATCTTGTCACGATGGGCACCTACGGCGAGTTGGGCTGGATCCGGCGCCCCGGCAAGGCCGAACGCGCCCGGGCAATGGCTGCACTGGAGCAGACCGGCAACCCAGACCTGGCGGCTCGGCAGATCGGCGAGTTGTCCGGCGGGCAACGGCAGCGCGCCTTCCTC
>JANQIU010000195.1 GCA_028281985.1 Alphaproteobacteria bacterium
TTCGGTGAGTTGACCATCGACCTCGTGACTGGCGGGTTCTCCTACACCGCCAACCCGAGCGTCAGCCACCCCGATCCGGGGCCCGACACGGTGACCGATTCCTTCGGCTACACCATCGTCGATGGCGACGGGGATACGGCCACGTGCAACCTGAACATCGACATCGTCGATGATGTTCCGGTGGCCGTGAACGAGACGGTGACGCTGACCGAGGTGGCGCCGTCACCGGTCAACCTCACCTACATCATCGATATCTCCGGCAGCATGGAAGGCGAGAAGATCCGCGAGACCGAGGCCGCCTTGCGGGCGCTGACCGAAGCCTATGCCCGGCAGGGCGTGCCGGTGACGGTCACCGTGATCACCTTCGCCGACGACGCCAATTTCGAAGGGCAGTTCTTCTTCAGCGGGACCGGCGATCAGGGCTTCTCGGACCTGAACACGCTGATCGACGGGCTTAGCGAGCGGACCGATGGTGCCACGAACTACCAGGCACCGCTGGATCTGGCCCGTTCCGAGCTGGGGGACCTGCTGCCCGGCCTGACGGAGGACACGGTCAACCAGGTGCTGTTCCTGTCGGATGGTGAGCCCAACCGCGGCGACACCGACCAGGGGATCGAAGACTGGAATGCCTTTGCTGCCGATCCTGACGGCGATGGCGATCCCAGCACGCGGCCGCTGGAAACCATCGCGGTCGGCCTGGGCTTCGACAGCGATGATCCGGCCAACGAGCCGCTGTCGGACATCGACAGCGACGGGTCACCCTTCTTCGTCGTCGATCCGGCCGATCTGACGTCGGTGCTGATCGACACGGTGCCGGATGCCGGGACCTCGGCATCGGGCAACGTGCTGACCAACGACACGCCGGGTGCGGACGGCGTTGCCGAGATCGCCTCTATCGAGATCGGCGGCGATGTCTTCCGGATCGTCAACGGTGCGGCCGAGAAGACGGGCAGCAACACCGACTTCGCGGCCGTGGTCGATGGGGCCGACGACAACATCCTGGTGATCACAACGGACTTCGGTGAGCTGCGCATCACCATGTCGGGCTTCGGCGTGGGTGCGTACACCTACACCGCGAACCCGTCCGTCGATCATCAGGGTTCGGACGTCGTGACCGACGCGTTCACCTACACCATCGTCGACGGCGACGGCGACTCGGCAAGCGCGGTGCTGTCGGTCGACATCGTCGACGGCGAGCCGGTGGCCAGGGCCGACGTGACGGTGGCGGATGCCGGCATCGGCGCCGTCACCAATGTCGCGGCCGTGTCGGGCCTGTTGGCCAACGACACGCTGGGCGCCGACGGCGGCGTCAATGGCGGCGGTGTGGTGGCCGTCCGGTCGGTCGAGACCGGCAGTAACGGGACGCTGACCGGTGCGCCGGGCAGCTCGACGGTCATCCAGGGTCAGTTCGGCGACCTGACGGTGTTCGGCGACGGAAGCTACTCCTACGAGGTGACGGCGTCGCTGCCGACCGAAACGGTGCGGTTCTTCGACTTCGACGCCTCCACCGGCGACGAGAACCGGGCCCTGCTGGACGGCAACGAGTCGATCACCATCAACGGCATTACCGTAACCGCGGACTCCGATGTCGGCAGCGGCGGCGGCGGCGGTAGCGGCGGCGATGGTGATGACGACGACGACGATGGCGACAGCGACGACATCGGCGATAGCGATGCCGTGCTGGTGTACGCCGAGCAGGTGCGCGACGGCGTGGAGGTCAACGGGATCGGCGTGGATCACGACGGACCCCCGCTGCCCGCCAACGACGCCACCGTGCGTAAGGTGTTCAACAACGGTGAGCGGCTGTTCGTCGATTTCGACAATGTCGTCGAGGAGGTGACCTTCGAGTTCGAAGACCTCGAACAGGGCCAGCAGGTGCAGTGGATCGCGATCAACAGTGCCGGTGAGGAGGTCGGTTTCGGCACGTTCGCGTTCGACGATCTGTCGGGCAATCCGACAGAGAACGATACCGTCGCCTTTACCCTGGATGCCGACGACGTGCCGGACGACACGGTCCGGTTCATCATCGGCGGCTCCAACAATGCCGGCGGCAGCAGTTCGTTCGTGCTGCACGACATCGTCTACAGCTTCACCACCCCGGTGGCGGAGCAGTTCGTCTACACCGTCGAAGACGCCGACGGCGACCAGTCGGAGGCCACGCTGACCATCAACGTGGCGGAAGACGGGGCGTTCAACGAGGTCCTGGGGTCGGCCGGCGACGACACGCTGACCGGGACGGCCGCCAACGACCTGATGGACGGCAGCGACGGGGACGACACGATTGTCGGCCTGGCTGGGGACGACGTTGTTCGCGGCAACGACGGCGACGACATCCTGTTTGGTGACATCGCCGGCTCGGCGCCGGTCACCTACGACGGGTTGCTGGCGAACCTGGCTCCGGTCTCCATCTGGCGGCTGGACGAGGCAAGCGGCGATGTGGCCGACGACAGCGGTCCGAACAATGTCGACGGCGTGTACATCTCCGATCCGCAGCTGGGTCAGGGCGGCATCCCCGGACGGTCCGGCGGCACGTCGGCGGTGCTGGAGCCCGAGGACAACGACGGTGACGAGTCGGTTCTGGTGGAAAACACC
The DNA here is from genome assembly GCA_028281985.1 of Alphaproteobacteria bacterium. GTDB lineage: Bacteria > Pseudomonadota > Alphaproteobacteria > DSM-16000 > Inquilinaceae > JANQIU01. The sequence continues at coordinate 2,593 of JANQIU010000195.1, forward strand.
AGTGCCTTGCAGGTGGAAAACGGTACCTTCGTGATGTGGTTCAACGCCGAATCCGGTGACCTGGACGGCGACAAGACGCTGTTCGCGAAGGATGCCAACAACGGCAACTCGTCCGGTCGGATCCGCGTGCAACTGGACAACGGCGACCTGGACATCCGTGTCCGGTCTTCGACGTCGACCACGCAGATCAACGAGCGGATCAACACCAACCTGTCGGACAGCCAGTGGCACCAGCTCGTCGTCAGCTTCGGCGCGGCCGGTTTCGTGGTGTACCTGAACGGCCAGGCGGTGTTCACCGACCGTTCCTTCACCTTGGGGTGGCAGAACAACTCCGAAAACCTGGTCATTGGCGGTGACAACAGCAATGACAGTTCGGGTGCGACCAGCGGCTTCAACGAGGAGTTCGACGGCCGGATCGACGAGGTCGCCCTCTTCGACTACCAGCTGACGAACGCCAATGTTGACGAGCTCTACACCCTGGGCATCACCGAGGATCCGACCGGCGGGACCAACCCGATCGGGGACGACGTCCTGGATGGCGGTGCCGGCAACGACGCGCTGAGCGGCGGTGGCGGCGACGATGTTCTGGACGGCGGTGTCGGCATCGACACCATGGATGGCGGCGAAGGCGACGATACGCTGATCGTCGACCTGTCCGATCTCCAGGGTGGTGTCAGCATCGACGGCGGCGAAGGGTTCGATACCCTGAGGCTGGCGGACGATGACCTGAGCCTGGACGGCACGCTGCTGGCCAATGTGTCGAACATCGAGGAGATCGACCTGTCGGGCGACAGCGCGACGGCGTTGAGCCTGACGGCCGGGGACGTGCTGGACATCACCGGCGGTGACAACACGCTCTTCGTCACCACCGACGATGCGACCGCGCTCGATACGCTGACCCTGGAAGGTGGGTTCACCCAGACGGGGGCGAGCGTCTCGGCACCTCAGGTTGAGGGCGTGGTCAAAGCGGGCACCTTCAACGAGTTCACGGCGAATGCCGGAACCGCGAACGAGGTGAAGGTGTATGTCGATCCGGATGTGGATGTGACCACGTCCTGATCGACGGGTTTATTCTGAGCCTGACTGTCATGGCCCCGGCGGCAGCGCCGGGGCCATTTTCTTGTTCGGGCGGCGCAGGCGGCCGCCGGGAACGCGCCGCCAGTGACGGCGGTCAGAACATCGCCGACTGATCCTGGTCGCGATGCCAGGCCAGGAAGGCCGAGACATTGTGCTGGATGTAGTCGATGCGCACCTCGGTCGCGCCGTTGGCGAGGCCGCCCCGGACGAAGGCGCCGTCCGGCAGGCGGTGGCGCATCTGCAGCCCGAGATTATGGGCGACGGCCGCGCGGGCGTCGCCGACAAGCTGCGGATCGACCTGGCCGTCCGCGGTCTTCGCCAGGCGCAGGAACGCTGCCAGCCCTTCGCTCCGGCAGGCCACGGGCGTCGACCGTCCGCCCCGGCGATATCGGGGACGATCCAGCGTGTGACGGGCGATGCGCACCGCGTGGTCCAGGAATAGCCGTTCCGGTCTGTGGCGGTACAACAGCTCCAGCGCGTAGAGACACCAATGCGACTGCTCCGGTACGCCGTAGTCCTGGGGCGCCAGCACCGCCTCGCAGTCGGCCACCGCATCCAGCCAGACCTCATCCCCGGTCACTTCATAAAGGCGCATGAGTCCGAACAGGGCCTCGCCGGTGAAGTAGTCGGATTTGAACCGGATCAGCCGCCCGGTTGCGAAACTCCGCTTATGGGCCAGGTCACCGCCGTCCTGCCGCTGGTCGATCACGTAGCGGCCAAGACCTTCGGCGACCGACACCAGCTGCGGGCTGGGCGACACGTCATGCTGGGCCAGCACGGCCAGCATCGCTAGGCCGTTGCCGCCGAGCTTGATGACGCCCTCCTCTTCGACACAAAGCCGGTCGGGCGCGCCGAAGAACCGAATGCTGGTTTTCAGGGCGTAGCCAAGCGCGCGGGTGGCAGCGTCACGAAGCTGGGGCATGTCGGGTGCGGATTTCGCCACGTCGAGCAGCGCCCAAGTCGTCCCCAGATGGCGCAACATGTTGTAGTCGTCATGCAGCGTGCCGGTGGCGACGTCGTAGCGGTACCGCATGCGCCCATCGGCGTCGGTGATATCGGCGATCCGTTGGGCGCCCGCCCGGGCGACGTCGAAACCGGTCAGTCGGGACTTGGCGGCGTGGGTGGGGACGGGGCGCGGGTCTTCGTAGACCCGACGATAGGCGCGAACCATGGCCGAAGGCGGAAACGACCGGGCCGCCCGATGGCAAGCTTCGACCTGGGTCGGCAGCGCGTCAGGTTGCGCAATATGGGGCTCGAGAGCGCGACGCAGGGCGCCCGACTGATCCGGGTCATACAAGGTGACACCAGTGCCGGCCTGTGCGGCGACTTCCGGTATGCCGCCGCGGGCAGCGGCCAGCACCGGCACGCCAGCCGCCAGGGCCTCGACGGTCACCATGCCGAACGGCTCGTCCCAAACCGATGGCACCAGAAGCAGGTCGATGCCCTCCAGGTATTCGGGCGTCTTGACCAGCCCCGCGAAGCTGAGATTCGGCCAAGGATACGATTGGCGCAGCCGCCGTGCCGCGGCGGCGCGCGTCCGCCCCGCAATGGAAAGCGTCCAGCCTGACTTGGGCAGTGGGGCGAGTTCATCCAGCAGGTGCAGCACGCCCTTGGCTGCCTCGCTGCCGCCAAGGAACCCCAGGCGCAGCGGGGTACCTGCCGGCCGGGTCCGAACCGGTGCTGCGGCGAGTACGTTGACCCCGACGGGAATGACATGCTGATCAGCGCCGGCAAACAAGCCGGCGTTTACATGGTGGTCCAGGATATGGCGGCTGACGCCGACAACGCTGTCCACATTGTGCACGTGGGCGGCCGCGGCATCGGCGATGGGCTGGCACGTCGCGCACATTGAATCGCAGCGCTGGCCGCTGCGAAACAGCGTTCCGGCGCTGCACAGAAGCCCATAGTCGTGCAATGTGTGGACGACCCGACAGGCGTGTCGTTTGGCGACGGTCCACAGACTGGTAGGGAAGCGGGTGAAGCCATGGGTGTGGACCACATCGGGCTGCTCGCCGGCCAGGATGATATCGATCTGGGCTTCCGCCAGTTCCGGTCGGCGGGCGGTGGTAAGCGGCACATCGTAGACGGTGACGCCGGCGCGCGCCCGTTTCGCCGTTGCGGGGATGTTCTGGGCGTTCACCGCGGCGACCGGCGTGCCCGACCGGTGCAGCGCGACACTCAGAAGCTCCACGACCCGGGACAAGCCTCGCCCGGCATAGGGCGGGTAGATGTTGGTGACCATCAGCACCTTCATCGGCGCGGTCCTCTCGGCATTGGGGCTGGAACCTCCGAACGCGGCGGCGCATTACTGTAGCAGTCGGATTGGGGGAGTCGCGATCGGTTGCCGAAGCATTGCGGTGCTGACGGTGTTGGATCGCGAGAACGGCAGATCAGATTTGGGGGAGCCGGCTGTGACCACGGGGTTGCGCATCTACAACCTGTTTCCGCTGCTTGCGGGTTCGGTCGACCGGTGGATCGCCGATCTGCCCCGCATCGCGGCCATGGGGTTCGACTGGATCTACGTCAATCCGTTTCACTACCCCGGGTTCTCCGGAAGCCTCTATGCCATCAAGGATCTCGATCGTCTGCACCCGGTGGTCCAGGGCGACTCGCCGGACACGCCGGACACCCTGCTGCGCCGGTTCACCACCGCCGCGGAGCGTGCCGGCCTCCGGGTGATGCTGGACCTGGTGGTCAACCACACGGCCAAGGACGCGATCTTGGCCGAGGGGAAGCCCGATTGGTACCGGCGCGACGACGACGGGACGCTGTATTCCCCAAGGGCCGTCAACCCGGACGATCCCGAGGACGTGACGATCTGGGGCGACCTTGCGGAGCTTGACTACTCGAACGCGGAAACCCTCAACGATCAGATCGCCTATTGGCAGGCCTATGTGGCGCGGATGGCGACGCTCGGCTTTGCCGGTTTTCGCTGCGATGCCGCGTACCAGGTGGCGGCCGAGGTCTGGTCGCCGTTGATCGAGGCGGCGCGCAAGGTTCGGGCCGACTCGGTTTTCGCGGCGGAAACCTTGGGGTGTACCGTAGAGCAGGTCGCCGATTTGGCCGGCGCCGGTTTCGACTATCTGTTCAACAGCGCCAAATGGTGGGACTTCGAAGCGCCCTGGCTTTACGAGCAGTACGACCTTTTCCGGCCGATCGCCCCCTCCATCGCGTTTCCGGAAAACCACGACACCGAGCGCCTGATCGCCGAGCTGGGCGAACCGGCGGACAAGGCCGCAGACTGGTACCGGCTGCGCCTGGCGTTCTGCGCGGTGTTCTCCAGCGGACTGGCCATCACCCAAGGCTATGAGTACGGCTTTGCCGAACGTCTGAACGTCGTCGACACCCAGCCCGAGGCGTGGGATCGACAACGGGCGACCGCGGCATTCGACCTGTCGTCCTTCGTTGCCGAGGTCAACCGGATGAAGGCGTCGTTGCCGGCCCTCAACAAAGAGGGCGCCCAGACCGTACTGCGGGAGGCCATCGACGGTCCCTTGGTCGTGGCGCGATTTGACGACGACGTTGCCGAGCAGGCAGCGTCCGCCGTCGTCTACGCGGTCAATCCGCGGGAGACCGCGGCCGCGCCGGTCCGGGTGGTGGAGTTGCTGAACGGTTTGCCGGTGGCCGGCCCGGTGACCGATGTCACGCCGGTCACCGGCCAGGGGAAACCGTTGGGGCCGGATGCCGAAATCGTGTTGCCGGCCCGTTCGCTGCAGGCCTTGAGTGTCGGCTTGCAGGGCTGACGCCAACGGTGTTTGTTTGGGGATGCCGGGCGGCACTCACGGATCGCCGCCCGGTTTTCTGCGGACCCGCTTCCTGACGGAGGCCGCATGCGTTTCCACTATCGCCTTCCGTTCGGAGCCGAAGTCCAGTCGGGCGGCACGACCCGTTTTCGGCTGTGGGCTCCGAACCAACCGTCGGTCTCCCTCGTGTTGGGCGATCCCGCCGCACCACCGCTGCCGATGCAGCCCGAGGGCGGCGGCTGGTTCGCCATCGAGACGGCCGACGCACCACCCGGAACGGCCTATCACTATCGTCTGGGCGACGGCCTGCTGGTGCCGGACCCCTGCGCCAGAGCCCAGGCATCGGACGCGCACGGCCCCAGCATCGTGGTGGACCCGTCGGCCCATGACTGGCAGTCCGGCGACTGGGCGGGCCGGCCCTGGGAAGAGACGGTGCTGTACGAACTGCACACCGGCACCTTCTCCGAAGAAGGCACCTTCGACGGGATCCGGCGCCGGCTTGACCACTTCGCCCGCATCGGTGTGACGGCGGTGGAGCTGATGCCGGTGGCCGATTTCCCCGGCCGCCGGGGCTGGGGCTATGACGGGGTGCTGCACTACGCGCCCGACCGGGCCTATGGCGATCCGGCGTCGCTGAAGCGCCTGATCGACGAAGCCCACGGCCGGGGCCTGATGGTGTTCCTCGATGTCGTGTACAACCATTTCGGGCCGGACGCGAACTACCTGCATGTCTACGCGCGCGACTTCTTCACCGATCGGCACGACACGCCCTGGGGGGCGGCGATCGACTTCAGCCGGCGTCCGGTTCGCGACTTCTACATCCACAACGCCTTGTACTGGCTGGAGGAATACCGGATCGACGGGCTTCGGTTCGATGCCGTCCACGCGATCGTCGACGAAAGCGACCAGCACATTCTGCACGAGATCGCCGATGCGGTTCGCGCGCGGATCGGCGATGGCCGACATGTCCACCTGGTGCTGGAGAACGATGCCAACCAGACCCGGTTCCTGGGCGACGACGGCTATATCGCCCAGTGGAACGATGACATCCACCATGCCTTCCATGTTCTGCTGACCGGCGAGGCCGGCGGCTACTATACGGACTATGCCGACCGGCCGGCGGAAAGGCTGGGCCGCGGCTTGGCGGAAGGCTTCATCTATCAGGGAGACCCCTCGCGCTATCGGGATGGCGAGCGGCGGGGCGAGCCGTCGTCGCATCTGACGCCGACCCGGTTTGTCGGTTTTCTGCAGAACCACGATCAGATCGGCAACCGGGCGTTCGGCGACCGGCTGGCCCGTCTGGCCGATCCGGCGGCACTCCAGGCGGCCCAGGCGGTGCTGCTGCTCTGCCCGCAGATCCCGATGCTGTTCATGGGCGAGGAGTGGGCGGCAACCCAACCCTACTTCTATTTCTGCGACTTCCACGATGCGCTGGCCGACGCCGTTCGCAACGGCCGCCGGCAGGAGTTCGCCAAGTTCCCCGAATTCGCCGATCCGGCGATCCGGCAGAAGATCCCGGACCCGAACGCCGCGGCGACCTTCGATGCGTCGCGGCTTGATTGGCCGACCCATTCCATGGCCGATCGCATGGCGGCGATGGAACGGATCCGGCGCCTGATCGACCTGCGGTGCGAACTGGTGGTGCCGAGGCTGGCAGGTGCCCATCCCGGGACCGCCCGCGCCTGGACGAACGGTGCGTTCACCGTATCCTGGGTTATGGGCGACGGTGCGGTCCTGACCGTCGTTGCCAATCTGGCATCGGAAGAAGCCGAAGGCACGGTCACGCCAGCCGGCCGCCTCATCTTCGAAAGCGCACCGGGGCTGGCATCACGCGGTGTCCCGGCACGACTGCCGGCCTGGGCCGTGTTGTGGTACCTGGAGATTCCGGACGGGCCCGGGTGATTGGCCGAAACACCGTCCGAGAGGCACAGGCTATGAACGATACACCGCGCCCGCCACGGTTGCCCCGGGCGACGCTGCGGGTTCAGGTGCACGGCGGCTTCACCTTCGATGACGTCGCCGCGCAGGTGCCCTATTGCGCCGAGTTGGGCGTCAGCCACCTGTACACCTCGCCGATCCTGATGGCCCGCCCCGGATCCGGGCATGGGTACGACATCACCGATCACGCCCGGCTGAACCCCGAACTCGGCGGGACGGCCGGTTTCGAGAGGCTGGTTCGGACGCTGCACCAGCATGGCATGGGCCTGATCATCGACTTCGTCCCCAATCACATGGGCGTCGGTGGCGGCGACAATCCCTGGTGGCTCGATGTCCTGGAATGGGGTCGGGCCAGTCCGTTCAGCGGCTTCTTCGACATCGACTGGGAACCGGCCGAACCGACCCTGAACGGCAAGGTGCTGCTGCCGTTCCTGGGCGATCACTACGGCAAGGTGCTGGAGCGGGGCGAGTTGAAGCTGGCCTTCGACAGCGATCGCGGCACCTTTGCCGTGCGCTATTGGGATCAGGTGTTTCCCATCGCGGTGAAGGACTATCCGGCCCTGCTGCGCGAAGTGCGCGACCTGCTGGCGCAGGGCTCGGCGGAACTGGGCGGGCTGATCAACGCCTTCGCCGGGCTGCGTCCGGCGCGCCGGCAGGTATCGCGCCAGGCGGTCGTCCGTGCCCACGCCGACGAGGCGAAAGCCAAGCTGGCGGCCCTGGTCGCCGGAAATACCGACATCCGCGGGGCGATCGACGCCGTCCTGGAGCGGTATGCCGGCGATCCCGGCGATGCGCCGAGCTTTCGGCCCCTGCACCGGCTGCTCGAACGGCAGGCCTACCGGATCTCCTACTGGCGCGTCGCGACCTGGGAGATCAACTATCGCCGCTTCTTCGACATCAACGACCTCGCCGGCCTGCGCATGGAGGAGCCCGAGCTGTTCGAGGTCAGCCATCAACGGATCTTCCGGATGATTGCCGACGGGCAGATCCAGGGGATCCGGCTGGACCACATCGACGGACTGTACGATCCGACCGCCTATTGCCGACAGCTTCAGGACCGGGCCGCCTACCTGACGATGCAGGCCGCGCCGGCGGGCGGTGCGGCTGTGTCCACGCCCGAGGGGCTGGACCACCCGTTCTATGTTCTGGTGGAGAAGATCCTGGCGCGGCATGAACGCCTGCGCGACGACTGGGCGGTCCACGGCACCACCGGGTACGAGTTCATGAACTTGGTCAACGGCCTGTTCGTGAACCCCGCCGGCGAGCGGGTGCTGACCCAGGTCTATGCCAAGTTCATCGACCGGCCGGCGGATTTCGAGGCGCTGGCGCTGGATGCCAAGCGCCAGATCGTCGAAACCAACCTGGCCAGCGAACTCAACGTGTTGGTCTCCAACCTGTTGAAGCTGGCCCGTCAGTCGTGGCGAACCCGCGATTTCACCTTGGACGGGCTGCGGGGTGCGCTGATCGAGATCGTGGCGCATTTTCCGGTCTACCGCACCTACATCACCGGCCGCGGCCCGGCGGACGACGACCGCCGCTATCTCGACTGGGCCGTCACCCAGGCGCGCAAGCATGAGCATGCGCTGGAAGCGTCGATGTTCGAGTTCCTGCACGGTGTGCTGACGACCGACCTGGTCCGGGAACGCGGGCAGGGGTACCGCAAAGCCGACATCATCGGCACCGCGATGAAGTTCCAGCAGTTCACCGGGCCGGTGATGGCCAAGGCCATCGAAGACACGACCTTCTATCGGTACTACCGCCTGACCTCGCTGAACGAAGTCGGCGGCGAGCCGGTACGGTTCGGCGTCAGTGTCGCCGCCTTCCACCACCTGAACCAGGAACGGCTGCGCCGGCATCCCTACACGCTGATCGCCACCGCCACCCACGACCACAAGCGCGGCGAAGACACGCGGGCCCGGATCAATGTGCTGAGCGAGCTGGCCCCGGAATGGCGCACGCGCGTCCGCCGCTGGGCCCAGCTTAACCGCGGCAAGCGGCGGGCGATCGATGTCGAGCAGGGGCGCGGGCGGAATGACGAGTACCTGTTCTACCAGACGCTGTTGGGGATCTGGCCGACGGACGCCGATGTCGCCGAAGATGCGGAGGCTCTGGCCGCGGTTGCCGAAAGACTGATCCAGTACATGGTCAAGGCGGTGCGCGAAGGGAAATGGAACTCGTCCTGGGCGCAGCCGAACTTGGAGTATGAACAGGGGCTCGAAGCGTTCATCCGTCGTGTCCTCAACCCCGGTACCAGCGCGGCGTTCCTTGCCGATTTCCAGCGGTTTCAGAACCAGATCGCCCGCATCGGCGTGGTGAACGGCCTGGCGCAGACCCTGCTCAAGCTGACCGTTCCCGGTGTCCCCGACATCTACCAGGGCACGGACTACTGGGATCTGAGCCTGGTCGACCCCGACAATCGCAGGCCGGTCGACTATCGAAGCCGCAGCGAGAGCCTTCGCGCAGCGGCCGGCGGTTCGCTGCCCCGGTTGCTGGAAACCTGGCAGACCGGGTTGGTGAAGCAGGCGCTGATCGCCCGGACACTGGGGCTGAGGAAGCGACATCCGGGGCTCGCGCCCGATGCCGAGTACAGCCCCCTGGAGGTCGTCGGATCCCAGTCGGACCGGATCGTCGCCTTTCTTCGCCAGGCGGGCGACGAAGCCATCGTCGTTATCGTACCTCGCCTGGTGGCGCCGCTGTTGGGCGAGGCCGGCCTGCCGCTGCCCCCGGCTGCCGCCTGGGGGGGAACCGCCATCTCGTTGCCGGCGGGTCTGGAAGGCCGAAGCTGGACGGACCTGCTGACGGACCGACCGGTCCCGTCGGGTCAGGCCCTTCGGGTTTCCGATATCCTCGCCGACTTTCCCGTCGCCCTGCTGGTATCGGAGATGCCGAAGGCCGGCTGATCCTGAGATCCGAACGCGACGGGATGCGACAACGGCCCGGAACGCCTGTCCCGGGCCGTCATTTTGGTGTCTGCACCACGATCGGCACCAAGGGCAGATCGGGACCGCCAAGCCAGGCCATCAAGCGCCCTGGCCGGGCGGTGATCTGCCCGTGCCGCCCCGATCAGCCGCCGTACTGCAGATCGAGGCCGAGGGTTGAGATCGCGTCCGCCGGCGAGCCCAGGGTCATGATCGACAGCAGCGGGATCGGTGCCGCCGGCGACAGCGTCAGGGAAAGCGGCCCCGGCGACTGGTAGTCCTGCAGGAATGCGGTCAGGGGCGACAGCACGCTGCTGGCCTCGCCGGCTCCCGCCTGGAACGCC
>JANQIU010000208.1 GCA_028281985.1 Alphaproteobacteria bacterium
GACCCCCGGGGGTTCGGGCTCTTCGGTCGGCCCGGTCACCAGGGCCACCTCCGCCCCCAACGCCGCCAGGGCCGCGGCAATGGCGTGCCCCTGCTTGCCCGACGACCGGTTGGCGATGTAGCGGACGGGATCGATCGCTTCATGGGTCGGTCCGCTGGTCACCAGCGCCCGGCGCCCCGTCAGCGCCCCGCCGCCCGACTGGTCCGGCATGGTGAAGACCCGCCCGATCTGGCCCAGCGATGGATCGGTCCCCGGCAGGGTCGGCGCGGTCTCCGCCGCCAGTCGGCCGGCCAGCACCGAATCGATGGCGGCGACGATCTCCGGCACCTCCGACATGCGCCCGAAGCCGTACCCGTTGCAGGCCATCGGCCCCTCGTTAGGGCCGACCGTCAGGACACCGCGCGCCTTCAGCATCGCCAGGTTGGCCCGGGTCGCGGCGTGCTCCCACATCCGGACGTTCATGGCCGGGGCGACCAGCACCGGCTTGTCGGTCGCCAGCAGGACCGTGGTGGCCAGGTCATCGGCCATGCCCGCCGTCATCCGGGCCAGGATGTCGGCGGTGGCCGGGGCCACGACCAGAAGATCGGCGTCCCGGGAAAGCTGGATGTGCCCCATCTCGGCTTCGTCGGTCAGCGAGAACAGGTCGGTGTAGACCTTGTCCTCGCTCAAGGCGGCGGCGGCCAGCGGGGTCACCATCTCCTGGGCGCCGCGGGTCAGCACGCAGCGGACACTGGCGCCGCGTTCGCGCAACCGGCGGATCAGGCCCAGCGATTTGTAGGCGGCAATGCCACCGGTGATGATCAGCAGAATACGTTTGCCGTCGAGCATGATCCGGTCGGGAGGTTTTACAAGGCCAATTCGTTAATTGGATCTAATGCACAGCGACGGCAAGGGCAATATGCGTTCGCGGGTATCCCCGACGGTTCAGGTCCGCCAACCGGAATGCAGCGAGACGATACCGGCGGACAGGCTGCGCCACCGTGGCCGGGACAGGCCGGCGGCGACCATGCGCTCTGCCAGCGCGGGCGGCTCGGGGAACCGGCGAATGCTCTCCACCAGGTACTGATAGCTGTCGCGGTCGCGGGCGACGAGCTGCCCCAGACGCGGGATCACCTGGAAGGAATACAGGTCGTAGAGCCGGCGCAGGCCCGGCGCGTCGACCGGGCAGAACTCCAGGCAGAAGAACCGCCCCCCGGGGCGCAGGACCCGCCGGGCTTCGGCCAGAGCCCGGTCGATATGCGTCACGTTCCGCAGGCCGAACGCAATGGTGTAGGCATCCACGCTGCGGTCCGGCAGCGGGATCGACTCCGCATTGCCGACCAGATGGGCGATGCCGCCTTCGGCCAGGCTGGGCGAGATCCCGCGGTCGATCGCCCGGTCCCGGCCGACACCGACCATCGGCTCGCTGATGTCGCAGACCACCACCTGGGCCTGGCCGCCGGTGGCCGCGTGCAGGCGACGGGCGATATCGCCGGTGCCCCCGGCGACATCCAGCACCCGCTCCCCCGGCCTCGGGCGCACCGCCCGCACGAAGACCTGCTTCCAAACGCGATGGACGCCGCCGCTCATCAGGTCGTTCATGATGTCGTAGCGACGGGCGACGTTGGCGAAGACGCCCTGCACCTTGGCCGATCGCTCGGCCGGCGCGACCTCGCGGAACCCGAACCAGCGGGCCTCGGGATTCTGCTCTGGGGGATGGGTATCGGTCATGGACCGGGACACTAGCGCGCGGTCACCGGCCCGGCCAGCCATACCTCGGGCACCAGAATCGGGGACAGTTTACCTAATTGTGCCGCTTTTGAAAGCGGCACAATTAGGTAAACTGTCCCCGACCCCTTGCCGCCAGCCGGTCCGGGGGCTAGCCTGCGCCGCATGCCCGAATTGCCCGAAGTCGAGACCGTGCGCCGCGGACTGGCGCCCCGGCTGGAAGGCCGCCGGCTGCAGCGCGTCGTCCAGCGGCGGCCGGACCTTCGCTGGCCGCTGCCCGAGCGCTTCGCCGAGCGGCTGACAGGCCGGCGGGTGCTGACGGTCGGGCGCCGGGCCAAGTATCTGCAGATCGAGATCGACAGCGGCGAGGTGCTGCTGGTGCATCTGGGCATGTCCGGCCGGATGGTGCTGACACCAGCGCCGGTGGTCCGGCCCGAACCGCACGATCACGTCATCCTGGAAACCGAGGACGGGCAGGCGGTGCGGTTCAACGACCCGCGGCGGTTCGGGATGATGGACCTGGTGCCGGCGGACGGGTTGGACCGGCACCGGCTGCTGGCCACGCTCGGGCCGGAGCCGCTGGGCGACGCTTTCACAGCCGAGTACCTGGCCCACGCCCTGGCCGGACGCCGCACGCCGATCAAGGCGGCGCTCCTGGACCAGCGCGTCGTGGCCGGCCTGGGCAACATCTATGTCTGCGAGGCGCTGTTCCAGGCGCGACTGTCACCGCGGCGCCTGGCAGCAAGTGTCCAGGGGGCGCGGGCCGCACGCCTGGTGACGGCCGTCCGCGATGTGCTGGCCCGGGCGATCGCCGCCGGCGGTTCGTCGCTCCGCGACTATGTCCAGGCCGATGGCGAACTGGGCTACTTTCAGCATGCCTGGGCGGTCTACGGGCGGGAGGGCGACCCTTGCCCCGGGTGCCGGTGCGATGGCGACCCGGGCATTCAGCGGATCGTCCAGTCCGGACGGTCCACTTTCTACTGCCCCACCCGACAGCGGTGATGGTATAGAAGGCGCCCCGTGGGCTCCGGGCACGTCCCGGATTGGCACCGTTCTCGAAAAAGGCCCCTGTCCATGGCCTATGAGACCATCATCGTCGACAAGCGCGGCAAAGTCGGCCTGATCACCTTGCACCGGCCGAAGGCGTTCAACGCCCTCAACGGCCAACTGATCGACGAACTCGCCCAAAGCCTGGATGTCCTGGAGGGCGACGACGAGATCGGCTGCCTGGTGCTCACCGGGTCGGACAAGGCCTTTGCGGCCGGGGCGGACATCAAGGAGATGGTCGACCTCTCCTTCATGGACGCCTTCTCCGGCGACTTCATCAGCCGCTGGCAGCGGCTCGACCAGTGCCGCAAGCCGGTGATCGCCGCCGTGGCGGGCCATGCGCTGGGCGGCGGCTGCGAACTGGCGATGATGTGCGATTTCATCATCGCCGCGGAGAACGCCAAGTTCGGCCAGCCGGAGATCACCATCGGCATCCTGCCCGGCTCCGGGGGGACCCAGCGCCTGACCCGGTTCGTCGGCAAATCCAAGGCGATGGAGATGTGCCTGACCGGCCGCACCATGGACGCCCAGGAGGCCGAGCGGACCGGCCTGGTCAGCCGGGTGGTGCCGACCAACGAACTGGTCGACGAGGCGCTGAAGGTGGCCGAGCGGGTGGCCAGCATGAGCCGTCCCGTCGTGATGATGGCCAAGGAGGCGGTGCGCCGTTCCTACGAGACCACCCTGTCCGAGGGGTGCCTGTTCGAACGGCGCCTGTTCCATGCCGCCTTCGCCACCGAGGACCAGAAGGAAGGCATGTCGGCGTTCATCGAAAAGCGCCAGCCCGACTTCAAGAACCGCTGAGAGGCTTGGGGACAGTTTACTTAATTGCGGCCGCATTCTGCTCAACTGCAATTAAGTAAACTGTCCCCGAACTAAATGACGATCCGGCTTGACGGCGTACCGATCGCACGCCTATAAGGCGCGCTCGCCTGCGGGACAGGTGTGTTTAAATCGTCAGGACACTATGGCTCACCACAAATCTGCGAAGAAGCGGATCCGTCAGACCGCGCGCCGCACGGAAGTGAACATCGCGCGCCGCAGCCGCATTCGGACCTTCGTCAAGAAGGTCGAAACCGCCATCGCCAGCGGCGACAAGTCGGCCGCCGAGTCGGCATTCCGCGAAGCCCAGCCGGAGTTGCACCGCGGGATCACGAAGGGCGTGCTCCACCGCAACACGGTGGCCCGGAAGCTGTCGCGACTGTCCCAGCGGATTCGCACGCTCAACGGCTGACGGCGGGATCGGCTTTCGCCGGTCCTCGCTTCGGTGCAGGCCGCATCGCCATCGGGAGATGCGGCCTTTTCTGTGTCCGCCAGCGCCCCTCAAGGTCGGCAGCGCACGGGGCGGCGAATGATTTGAATTCAATGCGATATTGTCTCGACCTGCGACGATGTCGCGAAACCGATGCAAGTCAACGAGTTGGCCGATGCCACCAAGGGAGCTGCCCAATTCCTTAACCAAACGATCTGTCTTCTGCGAAGGACACAGGAACGATCTTTGCTTTTTCTATCGTGCCCGATTTGTTCTATTGATGCTGCGTTAGATGTCGTCTATGTTACGAAGATGTGCAGCTAACAGATCCAATAAATATGGCTGACACTCCTATGGTTTATCTTTGATGGACAGGGCAACCGATTGAGAATAACTGTCTAGCCGGCGCGATCAACTAGAGCGCGGCAAGTGATCTCAAGGGTGCTCTCACGACAGCAAGCATAGTTTGGATGGCCACCAGCTGCGAACTGGGACCGGTTCGCTTGCGATAATGTGTGCGAGGCGACCGTCGGGCAAAATGAGGAGACCGATCGACCAAACCCAAGAGGCAATGGCCAAGGGGCGTGCACCGGGACCAGGATTCTTCGGCCCGACCGGCACGCGCGGTGCTCAACAAGACGGCCGGCAGCGGGAATACGAGACCGACGCCAGCCGAGAGAACGCGGGAGTGCGCAGAATCATGTCGGTTGGCGTGGGGGTGGAAAAGCAGTGGGCTCGCGTCCGCGGGCGGCTTCGGCAAGAGGTGGGGGACGGTTTCTACAACGCCTGGCTGAAGCATCTGACCTTCGTGTCGATCGATGAAGGGGTGATCACCGTGTCGGTTCCCAGCCGCTTCATCCGGGACTGGGTCGACACCCACTACGCCGATCGCCTGCGCGCCCTCTGGGCCGTCGAATCCCCCAGCATCGCTGATGTGGAGATCGTGGTGAACGAGGCGGCCAACGACTGCCGGATGGGGCCGTCCGGTCTGGTCGGCGGCGGCGACGAGGCCGATGACGCAGCCGACGGCAGCCCTGAGGAAGAGGACGACGAAGCCGACGACCCGAACGCCGCCCTGGCGGTCGCCGAAGCGGTGGTCGCCGAAGCGACGGGTCGGGACGGCGATGTCAGCGCGCCCCTCGATTCGCGGTTCACCTTCGACAATTTCGTCGTCGGCAAGCCCAACGAGTTCGCCTACGCGGCCGCCCGGCGGGTGGCCGAAACCGATGCGGTGCCGTTCAACCCGCTGTTCCTGTACAGCGGCGTGGGGCTGGGCAAGACCCATCTGATGAACGCCATTGCCTGGCACATCCGCCAGCACCGGCCCGACCGCAAGGTCATCTACATCTCGGCCGAAACCTTCATGCACCAGTTCATCCGGTCGCTGCGCTACCGCGATATGGTGTCGTTCAAGGAGATGTTCCGGTCGGTCGACGTGCTGATGATCGACGACGTGCAGTATATCGGTAGCAAGGACGCGACCCAGGAGGAGTTCTTCCACACCTTCAACGCTTTGGTGGATATGAACCGGCAGGTGGTGGTGTCGGCTGACAAGCAGCCATCCGACCTGGAGGGCTTCGCCGGGCGCCTGAAGTCGCGGCTGGGCTGGGGCCTGGTCGCC
>JANQIU010000243.1 GCA_028281985.1 Alphaproteobacteria bacterium
GTCCTGGCGGACGGCCGGATCATCCGGTCGGGCGGACCGGAACTGGCCCATGCCCTGGAAGCCGACGGATATGCCGGCGTGATCGCCGAGGCAGCGGCCTGATCCATGACCGCGGCATATGATACGACGGTGACGGCCTATCGGGGCCAGTTCCAGGCTGCCCGCGGAAACCTGCCGGGCGCCGGCCAGAACTGGGCCGATGACCTCCGCGAGGCCGGCATGCGCCGGTTCGAGGCAACCGGGTTCCCCACCCGGCGGATCGAAGCGTGGAAGTACACCGACCTGCGCAAGCTCGCCAAACTGGACCTGCAGCCGGCCCCGGCCACGGTGAACGGGCTCTCCCCGGCCCTGCAGGCAGAGGTCGGACGGGCCAAGGCGGCCGCCCATGCAGCGGTGTTCGTCAACGGCCATTTCCGGGCCGACCTGTCGCAGCTGGGCGCCCTGCCCGAGGGCGTTCGCCTGGTGCCGCTGCGCCAACTTCTCGACGCCGGAGACCCGCTGGTCGCGGCGCATCTCGGCCAAGTCATGGCCGATGCCGCCGCCGACCGACCCCTGCTGGACCTGAACACCGCTTTCATGGAGGACGGATTCGTCCTGCACCTGGCCCGGGGAACCGTTCTGGACGACCCGATCCGGATCAGCCTGCTGACCGAACGGTCGGATTCGCCGATCGGCGTGTTCCCGCGCAACCTGATCGTCGCCGAGCCCGGAAGTGCCGCCACGGTGGTCGAGGCGCATGTTTCGGTCGACGGGACTGCAAGCCTGGGGGACAGCGTCACCGAGATCGTCATCGGCGACGGTGCGCGCCTGCGCCACTATAAGCGGCAGGAGGACGGTGATGGCGCCCATCACCTGGCGACCATCCTGGCCAAGATCGGCCGGGACGCGACCTACGACAACTTCGCACTGACCCGCGGTGCCGAGCTGTCGCGCAACGACATCCATGCCCGCCTGGGCGGCCGCGGCGGTGACTGCCGGCTTTGCGGCGCCTATCTGGGGGACCGCAAGCAGGTGCTGGACACCACCACGGTGATCGAGCACGCGTCCGCGGACTGCACCAGCCGGCAGGTCTACAAGGGCGTGCTGGGCGACGCGGCGCGCGGCGTCTTCCAGGGACGCGTGGTCGTTGCCCGGGACGCCCAGCGGACCGACGGGCATCAGCTATCCAATGCGCTGCTGCTGTCGCCCACGGCGGAGATCGACGCCAAGCCGGAGCTGGAGATCTACGCCGACGACGTGAAATGCAGCCACGGCGCCACCGCGGGCGAGATCGACGCCGATGCGCTGTTCTATCTGCGGTGCCGCGGCATCGGCGAAGCGGAAGCCCGCGCGCTGCTGGTCGAGGCGTTCGTCCGCGAGGCCCTGGAGGATCTGTCCGACGACGCGGTGCGGGCGGAATTCGAACAGGCGGTGACCGGCTGGCTCGCCGATCTGGGAGCCGCGTCATGAGTGCCGTTGCCAACGCCGTGACCGAGGTCGGGCCTTCGGTTCTGGACGTCGACCGGGTTCGCGCCGATTTCCCGATCCTGACCCGGAAGGTGCACGGCAAGCCGCTGATCTACCTGGACAACGGGGCATCGGCGCAGAAGCCGCAGGCGGTTATCGACGCCACGCGCCATTGCTGGGAACACGCATACGCCAACGTCCATCGCGGCCTGCATACGCTCAGCGGCGAGGCGACCGACGCTTTCGAAGCGGCCCGCAACACGGTGGCCCGGCACATCAACGCCGACAGCGCCGAGGAGGTCGTTTTCACCAAGGGCGCGACCGAGGCGATCAACCTCGTGGCGGCCAGTTGGGCGGCGAACCATCTCGGCCCGGGCGACGCGATCCTGATCTCCGAGATGGAGCACCACGCCAACATCGTACCCTGGCAGTTGCTGTGCGAGCGCACCGGCATCGAGTTGCGGGTCGTACCGGTCACCGACGCCGGCGAACTGACCCTGGACGCGGTTGCCGAGCGGCTCGACGGCCGCGTCAGGCTGGTTGCCGTGACGCATACGTCAAATGTCCTGGGGACGGTCACGCCGGCCAAGGCCATTGCCCGGCTGGCCCATGACCGGGGCGCCCTGGTGCTGTTCGACGGATCTCAGGCCGCAGTGCACGGCGCGGTGGATGTGCAGGATCTGGATGCCGATTTCTACACCTTCACCGGACACAAGCTCTACGGCCCAACCGGGATCGGCGTGCTCTACGGCCGTCGTGCGCTGCTCGACGACATGCCGCCCTATCAGGGCGGCGGCGAGATGATCCACGAGGTGCGGTTCGAAGGCTCGACCTTCGCCGCACCGCCACATCGGTTCGAGGCCGGTACGCCGCCCATCGTGGAGGCGATCGGACTGGCGGCAGCAATCGACTACGTCAACGCCATCGGCTTCGACGCGATCGCCGCGCATGAGGCGGACCTGCTGGCCTATGCCACCGAACGGCTTGCCGGTATCGACGGGCTGACCATCCACGGACAGGCCGAAACCAAGGCGGCGATCGTGTCGTTCACGCTTGCCGGTGCCCATGCATCCGATATCGGGACCTTGGTGGATCGCCGGGGCGTCGCCATCCGGACCGGCCACCACTGTGCCCAACCCCTGATGCGCCGGCTGGGCGTCGAGGGCACGGCCCGCGCATCCTTCGCCCTTTACAACACCCGGTCCGAGATCGATGTCTTGGTGGACGCCTTGGAGCGTGCACGGAGGATTCTGGTGTGACTGCCGCCCTGGCCCAGCCGCTCGTGGATGATCGATCGTCGATCGCCGATGCCCAGTCGGATCTGATCGAGGAATTCGACCTGTTCGACGACTGGGACGATCGCTACGAGTACCTGATCAGCCTGGGCCGGAAGCTTCCCGAGTTCCCGGAAGACTGGAAGACGGAGGCTAACCGGCACTACGGCTGCCAGTCGCAGGTGTGGCTGGTCCATCACTGGAACGGCGACCGGCTGCGGCTGTCCGCGACGTCCGACGCGTTGATCGTCAGCGGCCTGATCGCGTGCCTTTTGCGGGTCTATGATGGCCGCACCGCTGATGAGATCCTGTCGGCACCGCCGGCATTCATCGCCGAGATCGGCTTCGACCGCCATCTGTCCGGCAACCGGGGCACCGGCCTGCAGACCATGGTGGACGCGATCTTCAAACGGGCACGGGAGGGCCGCCCCCAACCATGACGCTCGACCCCATGCAACGGCCGATGTGGGACGGTTTTGACGACGATCCCCAATCGCATGGCCGCGACCTGGAAGGCGACGGCCCGCCTGGCGTTAGTCTTCCGGACCATCCGTTGACCGGTGCGATCGTCGAGGCGCTGCGGGATGTCTATGACCCGGAGATTCCGGTCAACATCTACGATCTCGGCCTGATCTACACGCTGACGGTCGACGGTGAGAACGCCGTGTCGATCGAGATGACGCTGACGGCGCCGGCCTGTCCGGTTGCGGACCTGATACCGGCTCAGGTATCCGAGTCCGTCGAATCCGTCGAGGCGGTCAAGAGCTGCGCCGTTGAGCTGGTGTGGGATCCGCCGTGGGATCCCAGCAAGATGTCCGATGAAGCACGCCTGGCCCTCGGGTTCGACTGATCCCGCCAGGTCCTGGCCGCCCCGGAGACCGGAAAGAACTGATCCATGGCCCGTCCCCTTCCCAAAGCCATCACCCTGACCGACCGCGCGGCCGAGCGCATCAGGGCGCTCATCGCCAAGTCCGATAAGCCGATCGTCGGCCTGCGGGTCGGCGTGCGCAGCCGGGGCTGCTCCGGCCTGTCCTACTGGATGGAATACGCCGAGGAGCGTAAGCCGCTGGAGGATATGGTCGAGGACAAAGGGGCGACGGTGCTGATCGAACCGACGGCGACGATGTTCCTGCTCGGCAGCGAGATGGACTGGGTGGAATCCGACATGGGCGCCCGGTTCGAATTCAGGAACCCCAACGAGGTCGACCGCTGCGGCTGCGGCGAGAGCTTCCGCGTCGGCGAACAGCCCGCCCAACCCGAACCCATCAATCACTGACCACCGGCGTTTTCTGAAGCGCGACCGGCAAGTCTGACAAGGGCGTCGGTCAGCCGAATTTCGCCGTGTCGATCATCGTGACCTGCTCTTCGGCCGGCTTGGCCGTCATCGGCAGCCTGACGGTGACCGTGGTTCCCTTGCCGATGGTGCTGTCGATCCAGGCGCGGCCGCCGTGGAGCTGCGTCAGCCCGCGAACGATGCTGAGGCCGAGGCCGGCACCGCCGTCGGCATTGGAACGCCGGCTGGGTTCCACCCGCTCAAACGCGTGCCACACACGCTCAAGGTCGCCGAGGGGAATGCCGACCCCGCTGTCGGACACCTTGAACTCCACCTCGTCGTCTTCGGCCCGGAGACTGACTTTGACCTGGCCGCCCGCCGGGGTGAACTTGATGGCGTTGCCCACCAGGTTGAACAGGATCTGCTGCAAGGCACGGCGATCCGCCACCATGATCGGGGCCACGCCCGGCGCTTCCAGTTCCAGGGCGGCGCCGACGCGTTCGGCCATGGGCGTCAGCAGACGCACGACGCGACGCGCCACTTCGGTGGGATCGATCCGCTTGGGCGTCAGCGTCATGACGCCGGCTTCGATCCTGGAGATGTCCAGGATCTCGTCCACCAGGCTCAACAGATGGTGGCCGCTTTCGCTGATATCCCGGGCATAGCCGACGACCTTCTGCGGGTCGCTTTCGATCAGCTTGCCTTCCTGGATGAACTCGGAAAAGCCGATGATCGCATTCAGCGGCGTGCGCAGCTCGTGGCTCATCATCGCCAGGAACACCGACTTGGCCTGGTTCGCCGCCTCCGCCTGCCGGCGGGCGATGGTGAGCTGCTGCTCAAGCTGCTTGCGGGCGTCCACGTCCTCGAAGACGGCGACTACATGGGTGACGCGGCCTTCGCGGTCCCGCATCGGCGCGACATGGATGACGAACCAGCGGCCGGTTCCGTCGCGGCGGTCGAGCTGCGCTTCGCCTTCCCAGCTCACCCCGGTCCGGCCCACTTCGGCCAGCCGATCCGACAGCGCCCGGCGATCGTCGCAGAGCTGCAACGGCAGCGGCCGCGCCGCCAGCTCGTCCATCGCGTAGCCCAGGGCGGCGGTGAACATCGGGTTGACGTAGTCGATATTGCCGGCCGCATCGGCGACGAGGACCGCTACCGGGCTCTGGGAAACGGTGGCCCGCAACCGGTCCATGGACAGGTCGGGCAGCCGCCGGTCGGTCACATCGACGGCGGTGCCTCGGAAGCCAAGGAAACGCTCGCTCTCGGGATCGAAGACCGGAACACCGCTGACGCTCAGCATGCGCCGGCGGCCATCCGCGGTCGCCAGCGTGATCTCCAGGTCCCGGAACGCCCGTCCCCGTCCCAGAAGCTCTACCAGCCGCTGGGCGGAGGTGTCGCCGCGGGCCACGTGGGCGCCCAGCACCGTGCCGAAGTCCCGGCCGATGGTCAGGGCCGCCGGCAGGCCCAGGCTTCGGCTGGCCGGCTCGGTCACATGCAGCAGGCGGCCGTCCCGGTCGGTGGCCCAGACCCAGTCGGCGGCGGCCCGCAGCGCGTCCTCCAGGACCGCCCCCGTGCCGGCGCCATTGATCGGATGCGCCACCGGTTCCGGCACGATTTCTTCGTGGCCGGGCGGATTGTCCTCCGCCATCGGCAGGCGCGTCATCGATGGCGCGTCGTTCTTCACGGCCTTGACCGGCTCGGGTTCGCGGGCCCGATCCCGTCGTCGGCTTTCCCTATGCGCTGGCGTAGCCATGCCTGTCCCCTGGGACTTCTTGGAGTGCGCTTTCGTATTCGGGCCGTCTGCGCCACAGGCGCAGGACCCGCATGGCCCTCTCTTGCTCCAACCGATCAAAGAGACTGAGACTGCTTTCGATCGCCGCCGGCGACCGGGCGACACGGCCTTCGGTCACCGACCGCGTCAGCAGAAACAGCAACTCGAACTCCTGCCGATCGATGCCGGTGGCCTTGCACACGACGGCCAGGCTTTCGACTCCGCCTTCGAAGACAATACGGCGTGCCATGAGTTCCGTCACGTCGGACCACGCGGCTAGCGCGTGTGTGAACACCGATACACGCCCTGCGCGTAGCGCATGGATCATGAAGCGCGGCGTCAGTTCCCGGCGTTCCCGGATACGCTCGATCAGCTTGCGCGCCGATTCGGACGCGGCCGCGCCGTCGCGGTTGCGATTGTCCAGGGCATGGACCGTGCAGTCCTCGATGAACTCGTCGACAACCAGGGCATCGACCGGGTAGCGCAACAGGATGTGCCGCCGGAGCGCCGCTGAAACCCACCAGTACATGCGCATCGCCAGATCCGGCGGCAGGTCGCCGCGGCGCAGCAGGGGTTCCTGGAAAGCATCCGTCTGCTCGGATTCCGCAACCAGATACTCCGAGGCGAACCGCGACAGGCGGGCATCCTGATTGCGCAGAAGCGCGACCAGGACGTCTTCGTCACCGTAGCGGACCAGGGAGTCGGTCACGTCCTCGCTCAGCCCATCGCGCAGGGCGACGGCCAACCGGTGTTCGCGCGTCCGGTTGCGGACGACCTCGATCAGGTCCGGGTCGCGCAAGACCTCGCTGCGCAGCAGGATCGGCCGGGCAATGTCGATATCGTCGTTGGCCAGTTCGACGATGAGTTCTCTGGGTACGGAGTCGGCCCGGGAAAGCTGCTCGGCCAAGTCACGCCGAACCTCTGCTTCGACCTCGCGAATCAGTTTGTGCAGTATTTCGAGTACCAAACCACGCTCGCGCTCGGTCAGGCGCGCGTCTTCAGCCAGAAACAAATCTGTCACATTGTCCGCAAGTCGTTGACGACTTCGGGGCGAGATATCGCGTGCAAGACCGAGCCAAGCCTCAAGATCTTGCGTTGTCGGCGACTGTGCTGGATCGGGTTCGCCGGACAAAAATCACCTCTTCAGATCAGCAATCCCCACGACATCGTCCTTAATGCCGCAAGAATATGGCTATTTCCTTAAACACGAAAAACAATTTCGGTCAAAGGGTTGTGGTTTTTTCCGCCTACATTCGGATAAACGGCGAACGACCGTGGCGATCGGGCGGATTAATCACTTTCTTCTGAAATATGAGATCCGGCAGGCAGTTTGGTTGGTGGCCAATACGGTCGGATACCGGAAACTCCCGACGGAGTCCGGCGCCGACGGCAGGCACGCCGCCGGTCGGGCTTCCCGGCAGGAAGCCCGACCGGCGTGTCAGGCGTTTAGTTCTGGGGGTTCGGCCCAGGCGATCGCGAGCCGAGGGGTGGCGGTCAGCCGGCCGCGGCCTCCTTGGCCTCGGCTCGGGCCGCTTCCTCGTCCACCAGCGCCTTGCGGTTCAGCTTGCCCACCATCGTTTTCGGCAACTCGTCGCGCAGCTCCAGCAGCTTGGGGATCTCGATCGGCGACAGCTTGTCCTGGAGAAAGGCGGACAAGGCCTCAAGGTCCATCGTTTTACCCGGCTGAAGGGTGATGAACGCCTTCACCGTCTGGCCGCGATAGGCATCGGTCACCCCGGCGACAACGCATTCGGCGACGTCGGGATGCTGATAGATCGCCTCCTCCACATTGCGCGGATAGACGTTGTAGCCGCCCGCCAGGATCAGGTCCTTGATGCGGTCGACGATGTAGGTATAGCCCTCTTCGTCCATGTACCCGACATCGCCGGTATGCAGCCGACCGTCCTTCAGGGTTTCGGCGGTTTCATCCGGCCGATTCCAGTAACCCGACATGACCTGCGGCCCGCTGAGGCAGACCTCGCCGCGCTCGCCCAGCGGCACCGGGGTCTCCCGGTCTTCCAGCGAGATCAGTTCGGTGACGGTCCCCGGCACCGGGACGCCGATCGAGCCGGCCTTGTTCCGGCCGAAAAGCGGGTTGGCTGATGCCACCGGCGACGTTTCCGACAGGCCGTACCCTTCCACCAGCTTGCACCCGGTGCGCGTCTCGAAGGTCTGCTTGACCTCGACCGGCAGCGGCGCACCGCCGGAGAAGCACATGCGCAGCGAGGAAATGTCGTACTTGTCCAGATCCGGGAAGTTGTTGATCGCCGTGTAGATGGTGGGGACCGCCGGAAACAGCGACGGCCGCTGCTTGTGGATCGCCTTGATCGTCGTCTTCAGATCGAACCGCGGCAACAGGATGATTTCCGCGGCGAACCGGATCCCCAGGTTCATCACCACGGTCATCGCGAAAACATGGAACATCGGCAGCACGCCGAGGATCGACTCCTCGCCCCGCTTGGCGCCTAGGAACCACAACACGCACTGTTCGACATTCGCCGACAGGTTGCCATGGGTGAGCATGGCCGCCTTGGGGATGCCCGTGGTGCCGCCGGTGAACTGCAAGACCGCCAGGTCGCTCGTGGAGATGTCGACGGGCGTCTGCACGCCGTCATTGTCGATCAGCTTTGCGAACCAGACATGCCGGTCGTCGCGCGGCACCCGCGCCAGCTCCTTGGCCCGTACGTAGGGGAACAGCAGGCTCTTCGGGAACGGCAGAACCCCCGCCATCCGGCACATGATGATGCGCTTCAGGCCGGTTTCCTCGAGCATCGGCACGAGTTTTTCGTAAAGAATGGCAAGGTCGAGCGTGACCATGAACTCGACATCCGCTTCGCCGATCATCTTGCGGATTTCCGCATCGGCATAGAGCGGGTTGAAGTTCACCACCACGCCGCCGCATTTCAGAATGGCGTAGTAGAAGATGATCGAATAGGGCGTGTTCGGCAGGAACAGGCCGACATGGGTTCCCTTGGTCACGCCCATGGTCTGCAGGCCCTTGGCGGTTCGCGCCACCAGATTGCCGATCTGACCGTAGGTCAGGCGCTTGCCGAGGAACTCGCAGGCGTACCGGTCGGGATAATCGGCGACCGCACGATCCAACATGTCACCCAAAGGATACTGCTCAATGTCGGCACGCCAATCGATACCTTCGGGATAGGCGCCCTCCCATTGATGACCGGTCGCTGCCCCCACAGCTGCCGAAGACTCCATAACGCTTCCTTCCTATTCGAATATGTACGCGAGCGGGGCCGTTGACCGGCCCCGGGTTCATACATGGTACATGAAGGCGGGAAGGCGAGGCCTGCGAGCGGCCGCTTGGCAGAATTATGGCGCTTGCGGGCCGGAATCGCCCGTCAGGGCAGCCGCAGCAGCAGGCGGACGAAGCGTTTCGTACGTTCGCTGAACAGGGTGGGTACGTAGTAGCTGCCCGCGGCCCGTTTGCCGGCCTCACCCAGGGTCGGATAGGGCGCGATCATGTTGGCGATGGCGCCGATCTTCATCCGCTGGGAGATGGCCAAGGCCCAGATATGGATCAATTCGCCGGCATGGGCACCGGCGATGCCGGCCCCGACGATGCGGCCGCGGCGGTCGGTGATGACCTTCACCTCCCCTTCCGTTTCGCCTTCGGCCTGCGCCCGGTCGTTCTCGTGCAGGCTCCAGCGCAGAACGCGGATCGTGCCGTGCCGTTCCCGGGCCGCCGCTTCGGTCAGGCCGACCTGGGCAAGTTCCGGCGCGGTGTAGGTCACCCACGGCAAGGCCCGGTAATCGACCTTCGAGGGTATCCGGAACAAGGCGTTCTTGATGACTACCGACGCGTGATAGCCGGCCACATGGGTGAACTGGTAGCCGCCGACGACATCGCCCATAGCGAAGATGCGGCGATTGCTGGTGCGCAGCCGCCGGTCCACCGAGATGCCGCCCGGTGTATGGGCAATGCCGGCCGCATCGAGGCCAAGGTCGCTCAGCATCGGTTTGCGGCCGGCGGCGACCAGAAGGTCGGTCCCGGTCACGCGGCTTTCACCCTGGGCATCGGCCAGCAGGATCTCCACGCCGTTGCCCGCACGGCTGACCTGCTTGATGTCCACCCCTTCACGGATGTCCACGCCTTCGCGCAGCAGGGCATTGCGGACGAACGCCGCCAGTTCGGGATCGTCCTTGGGCAGGACGGTGGCCCGCTCCAGAACCGTAACCTGGCACCCCAGCCGGCGGTGTGCCTGGGCCATTTCCAGCCCGATCGGGCCGCCGCCGATGATCACCAGATGCGCCGGCCGGACCCGACCGTCGAAGATCGTCTCATTGGTCTGGAAACCGACCGTGTCCAGCCCGGGGATCGGCGGCACCGCCGGCACCGACCCGGTGGCGATGACGAACCGCTTGGCGCGCACCGTCGCCTCGCCGACCTGCAACGTCTCCGGGCCGGAAAACCGGGCGTGGTCGCGCAGAACCGTCACGCCCAGCCCTTCGAAGCGTTCCTGGCTGTCCATGGGCGCAATCGCCTTGATCACCCCGTGGACATGATCGTGGACGCGGGAGAAATCGATTTCAGGTTCATGGCCGTTAACGCCGAACCGACCCGCCGTTCGCACCGCCTGCGCCGCGTGGGCCGCCGCCAGCAGCGCCTTCGACGGCACGCAGCCGACATTCAGGCAATCGCCGCCCATGGTCCCACGCTCCACCAGCACGGTCCGCGCCCCCATCTGCGACGCGCCGGCGGCGACACTCAGACCGGCGGCACCGGCACCGATCACACAAAGATCGGTCTCAAGCGCATCCGTCACGTCAGGATCCTTCCTGCGGCGGGGCCTTGTCCAGGGGGTCGCCGCCGCCGCGCAGCTTGCGCAGGACGACCGGGACCAGGGACAGGGCCGCGAGCCCCAGCAGCGGCAGCAGGACCTCCGGCGCGAAGATGATGCCCAGGTTCAGATCACCGCCGGCCGCCAGGGTGGCGCCCGCCCCGTTGCCCAGGCTGACATACACCACGGTGCCCGGGATGATGCCGAGAAACGTCGTCAGCGCGTAGGTGCGCAAGGGAACGCCCAGCAGGCCCGGTACGATGTTGACGAGCCAGAACGGAACCACCGGAACCAGCCTCAATGTCAGCAGATAGCTGAACGCATTGCGGCGAAAACCGCCCTCCAGGCGCAGCAGCCAGGCGCCCGCCCGCCGGCGCAGGGGTTCGGCCAGGGCGGTCCGGGCCGCCAGGAAGATGCAGATGGCGCCGGCGGTGGCCCCGCTGACCACAAGCACGCTGCCCCAGATCACACCGAACATCACGCCGCCGGAGATGGTCAGCAAGACTGCCCCCGGGATGGAGAAGGCCACGGCGACCGCATAGGCGGTGACGAAAATCGCGGAGGCGAGCGCGGCGTGGCCCTGAACATAGGCGGTCAGCGCGTCGTGGTTCTCCTGCAGGGCGGTCAGCGACACGAAACGCTGCAGGTCCAAGGCCAGGAACAGCGCCAGGCCCGCCGCCAGAACGGCCAGAGGCGCTGCCCGCCGGATATGCGTGGACCAACCGCCGCTGCGGCCTGCCGGCGTCATAGTGTCATCCCTTGGCGCTGCGTGTTGCATGCGATCATCCGATTGCTGATTCTGATCCATTGCATCCGATAAGCTTGGGGTCCTAGGTAGTTGGCGACGGCATCATCCTCCAGTCACCATTGGGTGAGGCTTTGCTGAGCGCCCCCCGCGCGCCAGCGCCGGTTTGACTTCGACGAACCGACCCCCTATAAGCCCCGGTCTTCCCGATTGCGGGCCATTTCAGACGACGGAGTTGGGTCGTGAAACGCACCTTTCAGCCGAGCAAGCTTGTGCGCAAGCGCCGGCATGGATTTCGTTCGCGCATGAGCACGGTCGGCGGTCGCCGCGTGCTGGCTGCCCGGCGGGCCAAGGGCCGCAAGCGCCTGAGCGCCTGACGATCACCATCGGCCAACGGTGGCGGGAGATCCCGCACCCGGGCTCGGCCGCCTGACCCATCGGGCGGAGTTCGTGGCCCTGGCGCGCAGCGGACGCAAGGCGGTGATGCCCGGGTTGATCTTGCAAGCGCGCGCCCATGACG
Organism: Alphaproteobacteria bacterium; assembly: GCA_028281985.1. Taxonomy (GTDB): domain Bacteria; phylum Pseudomonadota; class Alphaproteobacteria; order DSM-16000; family Inquilinaceae; genus JANQIU01. Next base: position 11,826 of record JANQIU010000243.1, read on the forward strand.
CCCGGACCGGTTCCACAGCCAAACAAAGGATCGGCCTGACGGCCAGTCGCAAGGTGGGCGGCGCGGTGACCCGCAACCGGGCACGCCGCCGGCTGCGTGCCTTAGCCGCTGAGGTCTTGCCGAGCCGGGCCGCGGTCGGGCATGACTATGTCCTGATTGCCCGTTCGACAACCGCGACCCGCCCCTGGGCGGTCCTGCGGGATGACCTTGTGCGGGCCTTGAGGCGGCTGAAGCTCGAGCAGGGCTCGGGGCAGGGGGAGACGGCCGGGCCGTGAAGCTGCTGACCTGGATATTCAAGGCGCCGATCCTGGCCTATCGCCTGACGCTGTCACCGTTCGTCGGGCGCAATTGCCGGTATCTGCCGACCTGTTCGCAATACGCGTTGGACGCGCTGGATCAGCATGGTCCGTGGATCGGGCTGTGGCTGACCCTGCGCAGGCTGGGCCGTTGTCACCCCTGGGGAGGACACGGCTTCGATCCGGTGCCGGATCGGGAGGGCCAGGCCACGCCACCCCATACCCATTCCGCCGGCGGGTGCGGCGCCACACCGACCCATCAATAGCGGGCGCCGCCGGACGACCGCGCGCCTAAGGATCCTGCAAGGCCATGACCGACCAGAAGAACCTGATCCTGGCAGTCGTTCTGTCGATCGTCATCCTCGTGGGCTGGCAATTCGTGTTCCCGCCGGACATCACGCCGCCCCGCGACGAGACCGCCGGCGAGTTCGCCGGTGAAGCCATCGACCCCGGACTGCCGGTCACGCCGGGCGCCGACCTTTCGGTCTCGGGCGAGCCGCTGGCCGTCGGCCGCGACCAGGTGCTGGAAGGTGACGCCCGCATTCCGATCGACACCGCCCATCTGGATGGCGACCGGATGCGCGGCCTGCACGGATCGATCTCGCTCCAGGGCGGCCGTTTGGACGACCTGACGCTGGTCGGGTACCAGGAGACCGTGGACCCGGCGAGCCCGGAGATCGTGCTGCTGTCACCCCGCGGCTCGCTGGAGCCGTATTTCGCGGAAGTCGGCTGGGCGGCCGACGGCGTGCTGGTGCCCGACAGCGAAACCGTATGGTCGACCAACTCCCAGCGCATGCAGGCGCATGAGCCTGTCGTCCTGACCTGGGACAACGGCGAAGGCCTGACCTTCGAGCGGATCTACACGGTCGACGACAACTACCTGTTCACGGTCACCCAGCGGGTGATCAACACCGGCACGCAGTCAGCCGTTCTGCGGCCGTTCAGCCGCATCGGCCGCTTTTACCGGCCGGACACCCTGGGCTTCTTCATTCTGCATGAGGGCCCCTATGGCGTGTTCGACGAAACCCTGGAGGAATTCAGCTACGGGGACCTGGAAGACGACGAGGTCATCACCCGGGAAACCACCGGCGGCTGGCTTGGCTTCACCGACAAATACTGGCTGGTGGCGCTGATCCCGGACCAGGTGGAGCCGGTGGAAACCCGGTTCGCCTACCAGTCGGTCGGCACCCAGGATCGGTACTTTGCCGATGTCGCGCGCGACCCGCTGACCGTCATTCCCGGCCAGTCGATCGAAGTGACCAGCCAAATCTTTGCCGGGGCCAAGGAAGTGGGGCTGGTCGACGGATACCGCGACGAGTACGGCATCACCCGGTTCGACCTGACCATCGACTGGGGCTGGTTCTGGTTCCTTACCAAGCCGATTTTCGTCGCGCTGGCCTACATTCAGGGCGTCGTCGGCAATTTCGGCGTCGCCATCCTGGTGCTGACCCTGTTCATCAAGCTCCTGTTCTTCCCGCTGGCGAACAAGTCCTACAAGGCCATGTCGAAGATGAAGGCCTTGCAGCCGGAGATGATGGAGATCCGCGAGCGGCACCAGGGCGACCGCCAGAAGATGAACATGGAGATGATGGCCCTGTACCGGCGGGAAAAGGCCAACCCCGCCTCGGGCTGTCTGCCGATCCTGATCCAGATCCCGGTGTTCTTCGCCCTGTACAAGGTGTTGTTCGTCACCATCGAGATGCGGCACACGCCGTTCTTCGGCTGGATCCAGGATCTCTCCGCATCCGATCCGACCAGCATCCTGAACCTGTTCGGCCTGCTGCCGTTCAATCCGCCGGCCGCCCTGGCCTTCGTCAGCATCGGCATCTGGCCGATCCTGATGGGCGTAACGATGTATCTGCAGCAGAAGCTGAACCCGGCGCCGGCCGACAAGATGCAGGCCCGCATCTTCATGGCGCTGCCGATCGTGTTCACCTTCATGCTGGCGCAGTTCCCGGCGGGACTGGTGATCTACTGGACCTGGAACAACCTGCTGTCGATCGCCCGCTTCGAAGGTCGGGAACCCGGCCGAGCCCGTGCCCGCTTCGATGCTGACGCTGATGGTTCCGGTTTGGCTCGTGACGAGCTGGCAGCCGGGGGTCCGCGAGCTGCAGGTGGTGCCCTCCTGAAGATCGGTTTCGGGCAGCACGAGCAAGCCCGGGCCGCGAAGGGCGAGGTAGATCGTTTTGCTTTCGGGTTCGGGGTTGTCCGAGGTCCCCCGCCGGGGGG
>JANQIU010000268.1 GCA_028281985.1 Alphaproteobacteria bacterium
ATGTGCCTGACCGACCCGCATTGTGGCCCCGACCTCGGGCTGACCCGCACCAAGGCCGTGCCCAACGACGACGACAGCTACAAGATCACCGGCACCAAGATCTTCATCACCGCCGGTGAACACGACATGACCGACAACATCCTGCACCTGGTGCTGGCCCGGTTGCCGGATGCGCCGCCGGGGATCAAGGGGATCAGCCTGTTCCTGGTGCCCAAGTTCCTGCCCAAGCAGGAGAACGGCGAATGGGTCTCGGGCATGCGCAACGGCATCGCCTGCGGGTCCATCGAACACAAGATGGGCCTGAACGGGTCGGCCACCTGCGTGATGAACCTGGACGAGGCCACCGGCTGGCTGGTCGGCGAGCCCCACAAGGGCATGCGGGCCATGTTCACGATGATGAACGCCGCCCGGCTGGGCGTTGCCCTGCAGGGGCTGGCGGCCGGCGAGGCGTCGTACCAGAACGCCCTGGCCTACGCCAAAGACCGTATCCAGGGCCGGTCCCTGACCGGGCCGAAACACCCCGACAAGGCGGCCGACCCGATCATCGTCCACCCGGACGTGCGCAAGAACCTGCTGACCATGAAGGCCTTTGCCGAGGGTTCGCGGGCGATGAGCTACTGGGTCGGCATGGAAATCGACCGCGGCATCAAGGACCCGGATCCCGACGTGCGCCAGGCGGCCGACGACCTGGTGGCGCTGATGACGCCGATCCTCAAGGCCTACCAGACCGATATGGGCTTCGACTGCGCCAATATCGGCATGCAGATCCTGGGCGGCCATGGCTACATCCACGAATGGGGGATGGAGCAGTTCGCCCGCGATGCCCGTATCGCCATGATCTATGAGGGCGCCAACGGCATCCAGGCGCTGGATCTGGTCGGCCGCAAGCTGCCGCAGAACATGGGCCGGCTGCTGCGCCGGTTCTTCCACCCGGTGGACGCCTTCATCAAGGCGCATGCCAAGGACCCGGACCTGGCCGAGTTCATCGGCCCGCTGACCAAGGCCTTCGCCAAGCTGCAGCAGGTGACCGCCTGGATCGCACAGAAGGGGTTGAAGAACCCGGACGAAGCCGGGGCGGCGTCGACCGACTATCTGCGCATGTTCGCCCTGGTCGGCCTGGCCTATATGTGGGCGCGCATGGTCAAGGCGGCCCGGGCCAAGCTGGGCAACGGCGCCAACGGAAATGCCGCCTTCTACGACGGCAAGGTGAAGACCGCGCAGTTCTTCTATGCCCGGCAACTGCCCCAGGTCAGCGCGCTGGCGACCCAGGCGATGTCGGGGGCGTCGTCGCTGATGGCGCTGGAAGAAGCGGCGTTCTGACGGGTCTCCCGCGGGGTCGGGACGTTCCCGACCCCGTGGGCACGACGGAGGAGCCGGGCTTGGGGGATGGGCCGGCGCATGCCGCCCCCGGCCCCTCCTCCGTCGTCATTGTCCGATCGACATCGACGGTCCCTGCCTAACCGGGCGCCCGCCGCCGCGGACGCGACGCCGGCTCGCAAAACGCCGCCAGCGATGACAGCCGCCCTCTCACCGCGATAGGGTTCCGGCAAAACTGCCGGCGGGGAAGGCGATGCTGCGTTTCGGAACGGCCCTGATTGCCGGGGTCTGGTTGACCCTGGCTGCCTCCCTGGCGTTCGGGCAGGCGATGCTGCCGATGCTGCAGCCGGCCGCCCCGACGGAGGAAGAGGCTCCGCCCGCCGCCACGCCGCCGGAGTCGATCGGTGCCCTGCTGGACATCCTGGGCGACCCCGAGGTGCGGTCCTGGCTGGAGGCGCGGCTTCAGGAGGCCCGGGCGCCGGAACCGGAGGCCGGCGACGACGTTTCCGGCGTGCGGGCGGCGATCGACGCCGCCCTGGCCCGGATCCAGACCCGCACCGACGAGATCGCCCGCGCCCTGCACGCGATCCCCGGCGAGTTCGCGGTCCTGCGGTCGGATCTGGCGGCGGATTTCGGCTGGGACGACCTGATCTGGTCGCTGATCTCCGTCGGCGTGTTCGTCGTGACCGGCTATCTGGCCGAACGCGGCTTCATCCGGGTCACCCCCGGTATCCGCCGAGTGGTCGGTGCGGGCGCCTTCGACACCCCCGGCCAGCGGCTGCGCATGGTGCTACTGCGCATCACCTACGGCAGCATGGCGGTCGGCGTCTTCATCCTGGGCAGCGTCGTCGTGTTCCTGTCCTTCACCTGGCAGCCCACGGTGGAGACGGTGATCATCACCTATCTGTCGGCCTTCGTGGTCTGGCGCATCGGCTACGTGGTCGGCCGGGTGCTGTACGACCCGTGGATTCCCAACGCCCGTCTGGTGCCGATGCCGGACGCGGTGGCGTTCTTCCTGATGCGCTGGACCTACACCCTGCCGCTGATCGCGGCCATCGGCTGGTTCACCGGTGACCAGTTCCGGATCACCGGGGTGGCCGATGCGACAGCGGCGGTCATCGACGCCGCCACCGGGCTGGTGCTGGCCCTGGCCCTGGTGGTCGCCGTGTGGCGCTGGCGGGCGGTGCGGCGCCAGGCCGGCGTGGCCACGCGCAAGGGTGAGCTGACCCCCCATATCGTCACCGGCCTGGCGCCCGGCATCTGGCTGGTCGCCACGCTGGGCTGGGAGGTGCTGGCCGCCCTGGGCACGGTTGCCCTGCTGCTTCCGCCGGCGCTGAAGGTCTGCGACATGGCCTTTGCCGGCTTCTTCGCCCCGCCGCGGCGTGACCCGGCGGTGGCGGCCGATGCCGACGCGGACCCGACCGGGGACGCTGTCGAAGCGGCTGCCGAACCGGCCGTCGCCCCGCTGCCGGTGGGCAAGCCCGCCGAGGATATCCGGCTGCCGCTCTGGGTCATCGCGCTCAACCGGGCGGTGCGGGCGATACTCGTGATCTCTGCCGCCGGGTTCGTCATCCGGTCGACCGGCCTGACGGTGGCCGAAGCAGTGGCGGCGGACAGCGGGGTCGGCCGGGTGGCGCAGGCGCTGGTCGACATCATCCTGGCCTATCTGATCGCCGATCTCGTCTGGGTGGTGGCCAAGACCGCCATCGCCCGCCGGATGGCCGACGAGCGGTCCACGGCCCACCATGGCGGCGAGGGGGTGGGCGGCGAAGGCGGCGGCACCGGCCTGTCGCGGCTCAGCACGCTGTTGCCGCTGGTGCGCAGCTTCCTGTTCGCCGTGCTGGTGGTGATGGTGGTGCTGGTCAGCCTGTCCTCGCTGGGCGTGGATATCGGTCCCCTGCTGGCCGGCGCGGGTGTCGCCGGCATCGCCATCGGCTTCGGCGCCCAGGCGCTGGTCAAGGACATCGTATCGGGTGTGTTCTTCCTGCTGGACGATGCGTTCAGGGTCGGGGAGTACGTCGAGATCGACGCGCTGCGCGGCACGGTCGAGGCGATCTCGGTCCGGTCGCTGCGCCTGCGCCACCACCGCGGTGCCATCCACACCATCCCGTTCGGCGAGGTGCGGTCGATGACCAACTACAGCCGCGACTGGGTGATCATGAAGCTGGAGTTCCGGGTGCCGTTCGACACCGACACCCGCCTGGTCAAACGCCTGGTCAAGAAGATCGGCGCCGAACTCCAGCAGGACGAGGTGCTGGGCCCCAGCCTGCTGGAGCCGCTGAAGAGCCAGGGCGTGCGCCGGGTCGAGGAGTTCAACATGGTCATCGGCGTAAAGTTCATGGCCAAGCCCGGCGAACAGTTCCTGATCCGCCGCGAGGCCTACCAGCGCATCCTGCACGCCTTCGAGGACAACGGCATCCGCCTGGCGTCGCGCGACGTCCAGGTCAAAGTCGACGCCCCCGCCGACGCCGACCCGGAGGCGGTGGCCCAGGCCGTGTCGGCCGCCGCGGTACCGGCGACCGAGCGACAGGCGCCTGCGGGGGCGTGAGTCTTCGGGGACAGTTTACTTAATTCATGTAATTAAGTAAACTGTCCCCGAACGTCTATCCACCGCGTCGACGCTCCTTCTCCCGCATTGCCGTCTTTGCCATCCGGCCGAACGCGCGGGCGCGGTGGCGGCGTTGGGCCAGGGTTTCCGTGTTGTGGGCGTCTTCGGCGGCCAGCTTGCGGTAGCGCTTGAGGCGGGCCGGATCCAGCGTGCCGGCGTCGATGGCGGCGCGGACGGCGCAGCCGGGCTCGCTGTCGTGGCGGCAGTCGGCGAAGCGGCAATGCCGGGCGAGGGCGGCGATGTCGGCGAAGGCGTCGTCCAGGTCTTCGCCGATGTCGGTCATCTGCAGCTCGCGCATCCCCGGTGTGTCCAGCAGCCAGCCACCGGCCGGCAGCCGGTGCAGCGACCGGCCAGTGGTGGTGTGCCGACCCTTGGCGTCGTCCTCGCGGATGGCGTTGACCGCCTGAACCGTGTCGCCCGCCAGGGTGTTGAGCAGGGTCGACTTGCCGACACCGGACGACCCGACCAGGGCCACCGTCTGGCCCGGGCCGCACCAGGGACCCAGGCGGCCGGCCGTGTCCGGGGCGCGGGCGTCCAGGGTTTCCACCAGCGTGGTCGGCGACAGGGCGGCGGCCTGCACCGCATAGGCGCCCGGGTCGTCGGCCAGATCGGCCTTGGTCAGCACCATTACCGGCATCGCCCCGGACGACGCGGCCAGGGCCAGGTAGCGTTCCTGCCGGGCGGCATTGAAGTCCTGGTTGCAGGACGACACGATGAACAGCGTGTCCACATTGGCGGCGATGAGCTGCACCCGGCGGCTTGTGCCGGCGGCCCGGCGCTTGAACAGCGTCTTGCGGTCCAGGCGGCGGACCACGCGGGGCAGGGTGCCGGGATCGGTGGGGCGGTCCAGCAGCAGCCAGTCGCCGACCGTGGCCACCGCCTCGTCGTCGTCCAGATGGCCGGTTTCCGGCGGGCGGACGCGCAAGGGGGCATCGGGAAGGGCGCTGTGCACGCCGATGGGCTGGGGGCTGATCACCTCCAGCGCGCCGCGGTAGACGGCCGTCACCCGGGCCGGCGTGGTGGTGGCGAATTCGTCGATGTCGACTTGGCTCTGGAAAAACGCAGTCCAGCCGCAGGCGGCCAGATCGAAAGTGGGGTCTGTCATGGGTCCCGACCGGTTCGGCCCTGGCGGCCCTGGTCAGGGCATCCGGGGCAGGGGCAACGGCAAGCGGCGCGGCCGGCCGACGAGGTCTCGATCGGCGGGGCGCGGTCGGGCCGGCCGGGAAGGCGAACGGGGCAGGGGTCGTCGGATCAGGGCGCCGGAAAGGGGTGGGCGCCGGTTCGGACGGGTGCGGCCGTCAGGCCTCCGCCGGGCCAGCCGGGGCGGTGCAAACGACAGTCATAGAAAGCCCTCCCTCGGCTGATGGATCCTGGGGATGAGTGTGGGCCCGTGCCGCGGCTGGTGCAAGGACATCATGGGGAGGCAGCATCGGGGACAGTTTACTTAATTTACTAAATTAAGTAAACTGTCCCCGATGTTCATGGGCAGTATGCGGCGGCCAGGATCTCGCCCTGGTTTGCCGCCTGGACCAGGATCGCGCAGCCGTCGCCCTGGCCGGTCAGTGCTGGTACGGTCAGCGGCGCGCTGCCGGTGGTCCACGGCCCGACCCGTTCCAGGCCGACGACGATGTTGTGGTTGGCCAGGGTCTTGCCGTCGTTCTCGCCGCCCAGCACGTCCGTCACCCGCCGGTCCAGCAGGTGGACCAGCCAGACGTCGGCGGCCGACGGTGCTGTGCCCTCGACGGCGATCGCCAGCCCGCCCTCGTCGGTGCGCGAAACGGTCAGGCTGACCAGGTCCGGGGCGGTGGCGGCGCGGGCGATCGCCGCTTCCACCGCGCCGCGGCGCGAGCCGGCCGCCTCCAGCCGGCCGTCGATGACCATCTGCGGGGTATAGCCGCCGGACCGGCCGCGGATCGCCCGGTTGTACACCCGCTGGCGCTCGCTGAATGCCGGGTCGGAGAACGGGTCGGCCCAGCGGCCCGACGACCCGTAGACTAGGTCGTCCCAGTAGTCGACATGCCATTCCAGGGCGACCAGGTCCGGCCGGTCGGCCAGCTCGCCCAGATAGGCCTCCGCCGGCGGGCAGGAATAGCAGCTTTGCGAGGTGAACAGCTCGACCACCGTGGTTTCGGCCAGGGCCGGCGCGGTCGCCGTCAGGCTGGCGACCAGGGCAAGGCCAACACGCATCTTCGATACCTCCCGGCTGCGGATGCGGTTGTCCCGGCATCCCAGGTGCAACGTGTGGAGGCCGGCAGCAGGGAACCAGGGGCCCTCACGCGGATGTTTCGCGGTGTGAGAGGGTAAGGGGCGGGGACAGTTTACTGAATTCATGCGGCATCGCCGATGTCGCATGAATTCAGTAAACTGTCCCCGAATAAGCGCTGTTCCCGATCAGGCGGGTGGCGGAACGGTGGATCCGCGGACGGCCAGGCTGCAGTCCAGCACCTCGTGCACCGGCGGGCCGGCATGGCCGGACAGGCGTCCCTGCAGCAGGCGCCAGGCTTCGCGCGCGAAACCGTCGACCGGCTGGACCATGGTGCTGACAAAGGGGCTCAAGACCCGCATCCAGGTGAAATCGTCGAAACCCAGGACCGACAGCCGGCCGGGAAAGTCGATATCGGCCGTGCGCAGAGCCCGGATCGCCGCCAGGGTCATGACATTGGTGG
>JANQIU010000221.1 GCA_028281985.1 Alphaproteobacteria bacterium
AACCCGATCGCGCCCTAACGCAGCAGGCTCAGGAGCGCCCTGGGCATCTCGTTGGCCTGGGCCAGGGCGGCGATCGACGCCTCGGTCTTGACCTCGGCAGACGCCAGGTTGGCCTGCTCCTCGGCCACATCGGCATCGACGATCGCCGATTGGGCGGCACCCAGGTTCTCCTCGGCACTGGAGAGCTGCCGGGCGTGGTATTCGAACCGGGACATCTGGGCACCGACATCGGCCCGCGCGGCGGCCACCGTATCGATGGCGGTGTCGATTTCGCCGGCCGCGGTGGCGGCGTTGGCGCCGGTATCCACGCCGGTCGTCAACCCGAGCGTGGCCACGCTCAGATCGGCGATCTGCACGTTGATCACGTCGTTGGCGGCATCGGTACCGACCAGATAGTCGACCCCGCCGGCATGGGTGCCGGTGCCGTCCAGCAGGGATTCGCCGTTGAACCGCGTGCCCGTGGCAATCGCGTCGATTTCGGTCAGCAGTTCCTGGTACTCGGCGTCGATATAGGCACGCTCGGTGTCGGTCACCGCGCCGGACATGGACTGGGCCGTCAGGGTCTTCATCCGCTCCAGGATGTCGGACACCTGGGCCATGCCGCCGTCGGCCGTCTGCAGGACGGAGACCGCGTGGGACGCGTTGGTCTGGGCCTGGTTGAGGACGGCCACATCGGTCTGCAGCTTGGTGGCGACGGCCAGGCCGGCAGCGTCATCGGACGCCTTCGTGACCTTGGAACCGCTGGCGATGCGGTTCAAGGCGCCGGTCTGTTCGGCCGAGTTCATGTTCAGGTAGCGCAACGCCGAGTTGGCGGCGGTGTTGGTCGAAATCACAGGCATGGTGCTTCTCCTATTCGCCGATCGAGAGGGCTGTTCGGGTCCCCGACGGGGGGCCGGTCTGGTGATCCAGCCGTGCGCCGGTCGTCCTTGGAACGATCCGGCCGGCCGGTTCCTGGCGCGGTCGACGTGAAAAAAGATTCTGAAAAATCGGCGCCAGGGATCGCCGCCGTCGTTCGTCTCAAGGGCAGTCGCGCAGGCTGGACCCACCGGCCCGGCGCCCCGAGCAACCGACTGTCGAAAGGCGAAACCCCATGGATACGGCCAGCGTCACCAGCGCGACCCACACCAGCGGCATGAGCGCCCAGACCCAGGCATCCACCGAGGCGCTGGACGAGAACTACGATCTGTTCCTGTCGGTGCTGACCGCACAGCTGGAAAACCAGAGCCCGCTGGAACCGACCGACACCGACGAGATGACGTCGCAGTTGATCGAGTATTCACAGGCGGAACAGCAGATCCTGACCAACCAGTATCTGGAAAGCCTGGTCCTGGCGACCAACAACCAGTCGGCGGAGACAGCCCTGGCCTTCATCGGCAAGGACGTCACCTATGACGGCGCCACCCAGAACTACGAAGGCGATCCGCTGACCTGGTCGATGGAAGTGCCGGAAGGGGCCGATGAGCTGACCTTCCAGGTCTACGACGGCAACAACAAGCTGGTCTACCAGACCACCGCATCGCCGGAGGGCGGGTCCGCCTACGACTTCGACTGGGACGGCGCGACCACCGGCAACGGGTCCGCCACGGACGGCGCCTACACGCTGTCGGTCGAAGCGGCGATGGCCGACGGCACGACGGCCGATATCGCGCTGCAAGGGACCAGCCGCGCCAACGAGGTCGTCTGGACCTCCGGCGTCCCCGAACTGGTGCTGGCCAACGGCACGACGATCGGCCTCGACCAGATCATCTCCGCCGAAGATGCCCAATCCGGCACCGCCTGACCGCCCCAATTCGGGAGTGCAACGCCATGAGCAGCCTCAGCAGCTCCATGAACATCGCGGTCGCCGCCTTGAATGCCCAGTCGGCTTCGGTGTCGGCGATTTCCAACAACCTCGCGAACACCGAGACCGTCGGCTACAAGACCACCAACGCCAGCTTCTACAGCCTGGTCACCGGTAGCGGTTCGGCCAAGAGCTTCACCGGCGCCGGTGTCGTCGCCCGGCCGACGCAGAACATCACCCAGCAGGGCCAGCTTGTCGGCACCCAGAACGGCACCGACCTGGCGATCGACGGCGACGGTTTCTTCGTCGTCACCGACGGTACGGACAGCGACACCTTCGCCTACACCCGCGCCGGCGACTTTGCGACCGACGCCAACGGCTATCTGGTCAACAGCAACGGCTACTACCTGCAGGGCTACCCGACCGACCAGAACGGCGACATCACCGGCAGCGCATCGGCCGCCGGTTTGGAGCCGATCAACGTTCACAGCATCAACGGGTCGGCCATCGCCACATCGGAACTGCTGCTGCAGGCGAACCTGCCGGCCAATGCGATGGTCGGCGACAGCGTCAGCGCCGATGTGGAGATCTTCGACAGCCTGGGCGTCGCCCACTCGATGACGCTGACCTACACAAAATCCGCCGACAACCAGTGGGATATGACGGTCGGCGACCCGGTCCTGTCGTCGGATGCCAGCGTCGTGTCCGGCTCGGCGAGCGGTGGCGGCACATTGACCTTCAACCAGGACGGCACCCTAGCCGGCGTCGTCCCCGACCCGCCGACGATCGACGTGACCGGCTGGTCCAGCGGGGCCGCGGACAGCAGCATCGCCTACAACCCCGGCAAGGTCGGGTCGACCAACGGGCTGGGCCAGTTGGCCTCCGACGATCCGGACGGCGACGTCGAAATAAGCGTCAAGACCGTCAAGCAGGATGGGGTTCAGTACGGCAGCTTCTACAACGCCTCGATCGCCGAAGACGGGCTGGTCTACGCCAATTTCGACAATGGCGTCAGCTACCCGATCTATCAGGTGCCCCTGGCGACGTTCCCCAACCCGAATGGGCTGGAGGCGCAATCCGGCAATGTCTATGTGCCGACCACGCTGTCCGGTACCCAGACCTACGTCAAGCCGGGCACGGCCGGCGCCGGCACGGTGTTTTCCGGCGCCCTGGAGACCTCCACCGTCGATACGGCGGATGAGTTCAGCAAGCTGATCACTGCCCAGCAGGCCTACTCCGCGGCCAGCCAGATCCTGACCACGGCACAGGAGATGTTCGACGACCTGATCCGGGCCAAGCGGTGACCGCCGTGACCACCCGATCCGATTTCCAGCCGGCCCTGGAGCGCGCCTTGCGCCTGGCGGCCCGGGCGCGGCGGCAGGCCGAATGCCTCGCGCCGGACGCGCCCCGGGCACAACGGCTGTCCGTCGCCCTGTCCTTGAGCGACGCCGCCACGCTGCTGGCCGCCCTGCGGAACGACATCGCCTTGCGACTCGCCGCCCTGCGCCAGGGCGCACAGACGAACCGTGCTTACGCCCGGGCCGACCGCCTGGGCACCGGAACCCGAGGAGACAGGACATGACCCCGTGTCCGGACCGCTCATCCGCCAAGGCCATCCTGGAGAGCTATCGCGACGTGCTGCGCGACCTGACCGAGTTGGCGGAAACCGAGCGGCATCTGCTGGAAAGCGGCCAGCACCCGCTGCCCGCCCCCCTTGTCGACCGGAAGGAAACGCTGGTCCAGGACTACGCCCTTCTGACCAACGCCATCCGCCAATGGGCGGCGGACCTGATGGCGGCCGGGCTCCTGAACCCGGAGGAGATCGACGCGCGCGTCCGCCGCCTGGTCGCGCTGACCAAGGACAACCAGCGGCGCCTTAACGCCTTCAAGGTGCGCACGGCCGAGCGGGTCGAGCGGGTCATGCAGCGGCTGGCCCTGTCGGACACCGCCCCCGGCTGCCAGACGCCGGCCGCGGTCGCCCCGTCGGTCAACGGCGCGGTCCCGCGCCCGCCGCTGCGGCCGTGAGGAACCGGCGATGTCCATCTCCGGCATCATCCATACCGGCACCAGCGGGCTGACCGCGGCGCAGACCCGCATCTCGGTCAGTTCGGCCAACATCACCAATGCGGACACCGACGGCTACACGGTGAAGCATGCCACCACGGCGGCCACGGTCGCCGGCGGCCGTGTCAACGGCGTGACCGTCGTGGGTGTGGGTAACAGCATCGATACGGCGCTGATGCACGAGGTGACGGACGCGTCCGCCGTTGCGGCCTATGACGCCACTCTGGCCGCGCATCTGGACTCGATGCTCACCTCGCTGGGCACCACCGAGGACGG
>JANQIU010000151.1 GCA_028281985.1 Alphaproteobacteria bacterium
GATGAGCGCCAGATGGACCCCGGGGGGCAGGTCCCAGAAGCTCTCCGTGATCGCCACCTTGGCGAAAAGGTCATCGCCGATGGACGCAAGCAGGAACGCCCCGCCTGAAATGATCTCGATCGCCACGATCCAGGGTGCGGCAATCGCCAGGGCCAGCGGTGGCCCCCAGGCCAGGCGGAGACCCAGCAGCCAGCGCCAGCGCCACTCCACCACGGACAGCGTCAGCGCGGTCAGCCCGACGACCATGGGGGCGATGGGCCCCTTGATCAGCACGCTCATGCCGACCGCTACCCAGAACACCGCCGCGGTGACGGCATGCCCGGGCCGTCGCGGTCGTGCCGCCTGGGCACTGGGATCGGCCGCCTCTTCTTCAGGCGGCGGAGGCTCTTCGGGGGGCGCGGCTTCCTCGAGCGGCGCGGCCTGGGCCGCGTCTGCCGGTTGAGTTTCAGGCCCGACGCGGCCCGACAGATAGGTCCGGGCCAGCGCGGCTTGGGCGACCACCGTCAGGAAGACCAACATGGCGTCGGTCTTGGCGATGTGGGCCTCCACGGCCATCACCAGCGACACGGCCAGCGCCAGGGCTCCGACGAAGGCCGCTCGTCGGCCGAACAGCAGCGCGCCGAGATGGAACGTCGCCAGGACGGCACCGGTCGCCCCGAACACCGAGACCAGCCGCCAGGCCCAGATCGACTGCGCCTGCGGATCGCTGAACGCGGCCACCGAAGCCGCTTGCAGCCAGTAGATGCCCACCGGCTTGCGATGCCGGGCTTCCTCCTGGAATCGAATGTCGATGAAGTCGCCGGTTTCCAGCATCTGCCGGCTCGCCTGAACGAACCGCGCCTCGTCGCGGTCGATCGGCGGCACCGTCGAAAGGCCCGGCAGGTAAACGACCAAGCAGACCAGACTCAGGAGGATGTAGGGGCGGAGACCGGAAATCAGGCGATCCAATGGGCGTCTCGGCGGCGGCGGTCCGGTGGGTCGTCTTGGGACATCCGGCCACGGCGGTCAAGGCGCCCGCCGTGGCTCTCGGCTGGTCTAGCGTCCTGCCGCATATCCCTGCATGCCGCGCGGATTGGCGGCGGCCTCCAGGATGATCGCCCCGTCGTCGGCCTGCCGGCGCGCCACGGCGGACAGCCGCCCCAGGCTCCAATCGTCCACGACGACGACGTCGTGCCCGCGGCGCCGCAGGTCGTCGATCACTTCCGGACGAAATCGGCCTTCCAAGTAAATGCGCCCGGGTTCGGCCACCCGCGGATCGAAGCTGCTGGGGAAATGCGCCGTGTGGAACGCCGGGGCGTCGATGGCCGCCTGCAGGTCCATGCCGTGATGCGCCAGGCGCAGGAAGTAGGTCAGCGACCATTGATCCTGCTGGTCGCCGCCGGGGGTGCCGAACGCCAGGACCGGCTTTTCGTCCCGCAACGCCATGGTCGGGCTCAGCGTGGTGCGGGGCCGGCGCCGCGGCAGCAGCGCCGCAGGATGCCCGGGATCCAGCCAGAACATCTGCCCGCGGGTGGACAGGCAGAAGCCCAGCCCCGGGATCGCCGGCGAGCTGTGCAACCAACCGCCGGACGGCGTCGCCGACACCATGTTGCCGTCGCGGTCGACGACGTCCAGGTGCACGGTGTCGCCCGCGCGCTTACTGACGCGCCCCATCGTCGGCTCACCGATGCCGATCGGGGCCGACGACACCGGCACGTCCGGCAGGGTCGGCAACCTCGGCGGTGCGGCGCCGGCCACCGTGCCCGGCCGAAGCTCCCGGCTGGCGCGGCTGTTCACCAGCCGGGCGCGGGCGGCATTATAGTCCTCGGCCAGGAGCGCCGGCAGCGGCACCTCGCGGCCCGGCGGATCGCCGTAATAGGCCTCCCGATCGGCGAACGCGAGCTTGGCGCATTCGGTGACGATGTGGACGAAGTCCGCACCGACCGGATCCAGGCCGGCGATGTCGAAATGCTTCAACAGCGCCAGCTGCTGCAGAAACACCGGCCCCTGCCCCCATGGGCCGGTCTTGCAGACGACGTAGTCGCCGTAGTCCAGGCTGACCGGCGCCTCGTAGGTGGCGTGCCAGGCCACAAGATCGTCGCCGGTCAGGAGCGCCGGATGCCGCCGGCCGGTGCTGTCCATCACTTCCGCCGTGCGGCAGTACCGGTCGATCGCTTCGGCGACGAACCCGGTGTACCAGACCCGCCGCGCCGCCTCGATCTGGCCCTCCCGGGTCCAGGACGCCGAGCCCGCCTCGGCCAGCAGCCGCCGATAGGTTTCGGCCAGTGCCGTGTTGGTCAGCAGCGACCGGCCATCCGGTGGGGCGCCGTTGGGCAGCCACAGATCGGCCGACGACCTCCATTCCCCCCGGAACAGATCGGCGGCCGACGCGATGGTCCTTGCCAGGGGCGGCACGACGGGAACCCCCGTCTCGGCATAGCGGATCGCCGGTTCCAGGACGTCGGCCAGCCGCAGCGAGCCATGGTCCCGCAAAAGCAGCATCCAGGCGTCAAAGGCACCGGGTACCACGGCTGGCAACAGGCCGGTCCCCGGCACGTGGGACAGGCCAAGTTCGGCAAACCGTCCGATCGTCGCCGCCGCCGGCGACACGCCCTGCCCGCACAGGACCAGCGTCTGTCGCCGACCCGCATCGTGCAGCAGGATCGGGCATTCCCCGCCCGGTCCGTTCAGGTGCGGCTCAACGACCTGCAGCGTGAAGCCAGCGGCGACCGCCGCATCGAAGGCATTGCCGCCGCGTTCGAGCACACCCATGGCGACGGCCGTTGCAATCCAGTGCGTGCTTGCCACCATGCCGAAGGTGCCGCGCAGTTCCGGTCGTGTAGTGAACATCGGTTTTTTTGGCGCCCCCTCGCCATTCGGATGAACCTTATAGCAATGGCAGGACACTAACGATCTGACGAGACCGGACTCGGTTCCTTAGGGATCGAGTTTTTCCTAAGGTCCGCATTGATTTTGGCGGAGAGATTTGAATGTCCGACGAGACAGTGGTGATGGACGCTTTGGGCACTGCCGCGGGCCGCAGGCAGCAGCTGGGCAAGTATCTTCTGGAAGGGACGCTCGGGGAAGGCGCCATGGGCGTGGTCTACCGTGCCCGGGATCCGGCCCTGGACCGCGCCGTCGCGATCAAGACCATTCGCGAATCCGGGTTCCCGCCCGAGGTGATGCACGAGCTGCGGACGCGCTTTGAGCGCGAGGCCAGGTCGGCTGCCTGCCTGTCGCATCCGGGCATCGTCCAGATCTACGACTACGGCGAAGCGGACGGCATGGCCTATCTGGTCATGGAATTCGTCGACGGCCGGTCGCTGAAGGAGATTCTGACGGCCGGCGAGCGGCTGCCCGTCGACGAGGCGGTGCGGGTCGGCGCCGCCGTTCTGGACGCCCTGGACCACGCGCACAGCCATGGGGTCGTGCACCGCGACATCAAGCCGGCGAACGTCATGCTGACGGGCGACGCCGTCTCGAAGCTGACCGATTTCGGGATCGCCCGCCTTGAGGTGGAAGGGCTGACCGTCACCCAGGCCGGCCAGATCATCGGCACGCCCGGATACATGGCGCCGGAGCAGGTTCAGGGCCATCCGGCGACCAAGAGCACCGACATCTACGCCACCGGCGTGATGATCTACGAGCTGGTGACCGGCGAGCGGCCATTCACCGGTAGCGCCACGTCGCTGCTGCATCGCATCGTCCATGAGGCACCGATCCCGCCGACGGTGATCAATGTATCGGCGCCGGCCTGGCTGGACGCCGTGCTGCTCAAGGCCATGGCCAAACGCCCGGACGAGCGCTTCGAGACGGCGGGGGCGTTTGCCCAGGCCCTGCGGGAAGCCGGGAAGCTGCATAGCCGCCGACCGGTTCGCGGGCGCCTGGCAGCGGCCAGCCTGGCGGCCGCGCTCGTTGTCGCCGGGGCCGGCGGCACCTGGGTCTATCGCGACGCGCTTTTCGGGACGCCAGAGCCCGCAACCCCCATTGCGGAGGAGCAGCGGCCGGCCATACCGGCCCAGGAGGGCCCGAGCGATTCGGCCGCCTGGGACCAGGCGCAGGCCGCAGCCACCATCGAATCGTTCGAAGCCTACCTTCAGGCTTTCCCCGAGGGGCAGTACGC
Organism: Alphaproteobacteria bacterium; assembly: GCA_028281985.1. Lineage (GTDB taxonomy): Bacteria > Pseudomonadota > Alphaproteobacteria > DSM-16000 > Inquilinaceae > JANQIU01. The sequence goes on from JANQIU010000151.1 coordinate 4,103, forward strand.
CGCCACGGCCAGGACCGCCATCGAAGCGCTGCAGGACGCCGCGGCGGGCGACCAGGCATGGTCGCAGGCGGAAGCAGCCGACACCCGTTCGGCCTACGAGGCGTTTCTGGCGGCGTACCCGCAACACATTCGGGCCGCAGCGGCCCGCGGCCGGATCGATGCCTTGCTGAGCCGGGAGGCCGAAGCGCAGGCCTGGGCCGACGCCCAGGCAGCCGACACGGCGGGCGCCTACCGGGCCTTCGCCGAGGCCTACCCGCAATCCGAATGGGCCGCGGCCGGCCAGCAGCGGGCGGCCGAGCTGGAGCAGGCCGCCAGGGAACAGGAACAGGCGGCGGCTGCGGCGGATGCCGCACCGATCTATCAGGACGACCTGGCGGCAATCCCGGACAGCGAGCCGCTGGCCGAGACCGAAGGGCCGGTGGCGGGAGAGAGCGCCCCGGACATCGCCAGCGACACCGGCACGATCGACGCGGACGACCAGGCCTGGGCGGCGGCCCAGGCGGACGGAAGCTTTGCCGCCTTCGAGGCGTACACCGAGCAGTTCCCCGACGGCCGCCCCCGCGCGGAAGCGGAAGCCGCCAT
>JANQIU010000222.1 GCA_028281985.1 Alphaproteobacteria bacterium
GGTCTCGTCCCAATTCAGGATCCGATGCCAATCGATAGTTCAAAAACGAAGCAAACAATCGATTTCGACAGTCTTCAGTCAAACCCGCAAAAAGGGGTCGGAGTCCTTAAATAGCTGTCCGGGGAGCAGCGATAGGCACGCAACCAGTTACCATTGCCGCCGCGGCAAGCCTTACACGCCCCCTGAAGGCACATGCCGGCATCTCGATGCAAAACCCGGCCGCTCCTGGCGGGAGCGATCGCGCTATTGCCGATACCGAAAGCGCCGGCTGTTCGCAGGAAAGCAGCCCGACAGGAGATTTCTCGCCCTCGTTTGAACCTTTGCGGGTGCCCCCAGCACATACCGGCCACGACCACTTAGCCGGCAACGGGCCGGCGTCAAACGATGGAGAGCGACATGTTCGGAGACAGTGCGATCGTTCGGGGCACGGCGGGGCGGTACAAGGGGCACGTGATCGAACGCTTTTCCCAAGGCAGCTTCAGCGAAGGCCTGGGCCACCTGATGCACCAGAACCCCGAGGTCAGCAGCGGGATCTGCAAATCCCTGTGCATGCACTGGGTCGCCCATCACGCCAATGACGAGCCCGGGAGGTTCAGCGACGCGGCGCGGCAGATGGGATCGCGCGGCAGGCACCTGGGCGGCAAGTTCGCCGGCGTGATCATGGCCATGGATCAGCTTCGGTACGCCGCGGCCCTGAAAGCCCTGCCGCGGGGTGCCAGCGCCGCCGCCTACGACCGTGCCAAGGACAAGTTCACCGACGAGTTCTTGCGCGAGCAGGGAATCGTGCGGCAGATGAAGATGCACGACAAGTCGATCAACCTGTCCCTGTCGGACTTCAAATTCGAGGCGCCCAGCATGGCGGTGGACACGGCCTTCGGCTGGGAGGTCGCCAATTCCATCGCCGGCATGAAGAAGGTCGGCGGCGGGGCCTACCGGCACCATGCCGGCCACTGGTCCTATAAGATCATCAGCCTGCATGGCCGGGCGGGCGGGCACGCGGTGGCGGCCTTCGTCGGCGCCGACGCCATGTTCTTCGACCCCAATTACGGCGTCTTCTACTTCCCGTACCTGAACGACTTCCGCCGCTGGTTCGGCGCGCCGGGCGGCTTCTACTGGGCGACCAACTACGTCAAGGAACTGGGCAGCGACTTCACCATCAAGTCCTACGCCAAGAGCATCTGACCGGGATCGGCCGACCGGGAGGATTGGCCGGCCGGGGACGGCGTCCGATGGACCCGCCCCCGGGGCACCGGCGCGGGTTACACGAACACCTTAGGGACACAGTGAAGAAGGGGCGGAAAAAGGGGCGCCGTCAGTTTCGTTCGGCGGGACCCGGCTATGGCCCCTCCCTTCGCATGCAGCGTGTTGGCAGATCGTTCCGATCGGCGGCGATACGCGATAGGTTCCGGCATCGCCCAGCGGCGCCTCCCAACCCCGAGGTCGACGGATGCTCTTCGAATTTCCCCCGAACACGGCCGTCATCGGCCGGATGCGGTACGCGCGGCCCTATGCGGACCCGATCTCGGTCCGGGCAGGCGATGCCGTGCAGCTTGACGAGCAGGAGACCCAGTCGACCGACATGGTCGGCTGGGTCTGGTGCCGCGGGCCGGACGGGCGGGGCGGCTGGACGCCGCAGGCCTGGCTGGAGCGCCGGGGGGATGACTGGGTCATCCGGCGCGATTTCTCGGCGCTGGAGCTGAACGTCGAACCGGGCGACCGCTTCGTCGCGCATTTCTCCGAAAGCGGGTTCCTATTCGTGGAGAACGCCCGGGGCGAGCGGGGCTGGATCCCGGATGGCGTGGTCGACCTGGCGGCGGCGTGAGCGGCCGGCTGCGTCGACCTGTCCGATCGTGACCTGAATCGATATATTGACGTTTGGAACAAAATCCCCCAACCCACGCAGTCAAGCGCGCTGGGGTTAGAGAAGATTTCAATACTAACTAAGTAAATTTTCGGGGGCTGGGAATGCCGCAAGGGTCCGGGCTGACGTATTCGCGGGGGTACTCGTACGTTTCCGTCGTGCCGACTTTCGAACAGGGCGCGACCGTGATGGCGAACCGGTTCAAGCGGCGGCTCAAGGCGGCGAACGGCCGGGCCGCGATCGTCGGCGATATCTCGATCTGGATCAATCACCAGTCGGCCAAGCTTGCCGTTCAGAGATGGCTGTATTCCAACGAGACGCAGAAGAAGATCAGGGATGAAATGCCCAGATCGGGCGGTGTGTTGCTGGTCATGATCTTCCACGAGGCTCAAACGGTCATCGGGCGGGCCCGATACTTCAAGAGCGGGTTCGTTTTCGGCGGCGGCAGAAACCCCAAGGACACGCTGCAGCGGTATCTGGATCAGGACACGATCACGGCGATCCCGCCCGGGTCGATGCGGCGCGTCGAGGAATATGTGTGGGTGAGCCTGGGCCCGACCCTGTCGTTTTCACCCCCGGAACTCGCGTGCACGCCCGACAACCCGACGGGGCAATAGGCCTATCGGGACCCGGTAACCGGCCAGAAGCGTGTGACGGAACCCTCCCAGGGATCGGCGGCGCCAACGACACGCCCAGCCTAAACCAGGCCGAACAGGTCGGCGAACGCCACCTGCTCGGCCAGATCGCCGAAATCGAAAGCCGCCAGGTCGTCCGCCGTCAGGAACGCGGTGCGCTCGACCCCGTAGGTCGCAATGTCGTTGGCGTCGAGATAGGCCGCCTGGTCGTCCACCGCCTCGCCGGTGACCACCAGCAGGGTGTCGAAGCCGCTGCCGCCGAAGAAGGTGTCGCTGTCCCCGCCGGCGCCGCCCAACAGCGCCGCATCGCGGTAGAGGAACAGGTCCGCCCCGCGGCCGCCATGCGCCACGTCGCTGCCCAGGCCGTCGATCAGCAGGTCGCCGCCGCGGCCGCCGAACAGCAGGTCGTCGCCGGCGTCGCCGGCTACGATGTCGCCGCCGCCGCCGCCCGACACCACATCGTTGCCCGACCCGCCCGAGGCGATATCGCGCCCGCCGCCGCCGGTCACCGCATCGTTGCCGGTGCCGCCGAACAGGATGTCGTGGCCGCGGCCGCCGAAGACCGCGTCCGCGCCCCGGCCACCGAACACCAGGTCGTCGCCGGTGCCGGCGAACACCAGGTCGGCCCCGTCGTCGGCGAAGATGGTCTGCTCGCCACGGCCGGTGCGCAGCAGGTCGGCGCCGTCGGTGCCGTCGACCAGCGCGTCGTCCAGCGTCGTCGCCTGGAACACGCCGAACACGCCATGCAGGCTGGCAGTGAAATGCACTTGGTCGATGAAGCCGAGCTGGTCGATCGGCACGTCGGGGGTAAGCAGCGTCACGTCCGGGCTGGTGCCCGCCCCGGACAGGGCGGCGTCAAGGCTCAGCAGGCCGAAGGTCGCGGCGTCGTCCAGAACCTCCTGGCCCAGCGAGGCGAAATCGACGATCCGCACCTCCACGCCGGTCGCCGCCAGCGTGGCGGCGTCGGCCAGCAGCCGGTCGTTGAACGCGTCGGAGAAGCCGTCCAGCGGTTCGGTCCCGCCCACCGGTGCCACCAACGGATCGCTGGCCGGGAACAGCGAGGCCGGTGGCAGCGTGTTGATGACGATGGTGCCGACGCCCAGATCCGCCAGGCGCTGGGTCTGCACGGCGATTTCGTCGGTGGCGGCCTCGATGCCGGCGGCGACGGCGGCGAAGTCGACGCCCGCCGGGGTGATCGCCGCCTGGCCGATCGCCAGCAGGTCGTTCAGGCCGATGAACACCGACGCGCCGGCATTGGCCAGCAGCGCGGCGCCCTGGCCGACCGGCAGTGCGGCGATCGCGCTCTCAAAGGCGTCGACCTGGCCGGACAACGGGTTGTTGCCCAGCGCCGTGCCGCCGCCCAGCGCGAAGTTGGTGCCGCCGGTCAGGAACGAGCCGGTGTTGCCGGGCAGGCCCAGCAGGTCGGCGGCGATGTCGGAGTAGACTTGGCCGTTGGTGAACACGCCGTCATAGAAGATGCCCTGGGCCGCCAGATCGACCGGCGTGCCGTCCGGCAGGGCGCCGTTCAGGCTCGGCGCCGGGGCCGTGCCGCCGCTGAGCAGGAACACGCTGCCGTTGTCGCTCAGGCTGTCGCCGAAAACGAACAGGGCGCTCAGCTCGTCGGCCGCCCCGGCCGGTCCGTCGGACGGGCGGGGTGCCAGAAGGGCCGATCTGGCAAAGGGTCCGATGCTCATGCCGCGTGTCCTTCCGTCGAATCGGGTCCGGGAGCGTTCCCGGGGGCGTGGGAGGCGGGACCGCTGGCAAAGGCCCTCACCGCGTTGTCCTTACCGGCCGGCACGCCAGGAGATTGGCAGTCAACGCGCGATGTGGGTCAGATTCGGTCACGTGTGGACTATGCTTTGGTATAGAGCGGCATGGCGCCGCCGTTGACGGCTTCCGCCAAATCGTCCAACGGGGCGGATCGTCAGTTGTTCGTGACCGACAGATGCTACCGGTGTCGTCGGTTCAAACCGCCTCCCCGCACGATGCACCCCACCGTTCGGCACCCGATCGGCCCGCAGGAGAGCACCCAGCGATGTGGACCCTGGACCAAACTGTAGGAACCTCCGCCGGCAGGGTCGCCGCCGGCGTGGCCGGCGACGGGCCGGCGGTCGTTCTGGCCCATGGGTGGCCCTGGTCGTCCCTCGCGTGGCATCGGATCATTCCGCACCTTACCCAGCGCTTCCGCGTCCACTGGTACGACATGCCGGGTTACGGCCGGTCGGAGATGTCTGCCCGACAGCGAACGTCGCTCGACGTCCAGGGGCAGGTGTTCGTCGAGATGCTGCAGCACTGGAGGTTGGAACGGCCTGCGGTGATCGCGCACGACTTCGGCGGGGCGACGACGTTGCGGGCACATCTTCTGCACGGGTGCGACTACGACCGCTATCTGCTGATGAACGTCGTTGCGATGCGGCCGTGGGGATCGGCGTTCTTCGACCATGTCGGTCGCCATGTCGAGGCGTTTACCGGCCTGCCGCCGCATATCCATGAAGCGGTGGTCCGGGCCTATATCGGCGGTGCGCTGGTTCATCCGGTCGCCGCCGCCGATCTCGACCGGCCCGCCGCGCCCTGGTTGTCCGAGGAAGGGCGCGCCAGCTTCTACCGGCAGTTCGCCCAGGCGGACGAGCGGTACACGGCCGAGGTCGAGCCGTTGTTCCACGCCATTCGCTGCCCGGTGCGGATCCTCTGGGGCGAGGACGATCCCTGGATCCCGCTTTCCCGCGGCAAGGACCTGGCCGCGCTCATCCCCAAGGCACCGCTGGAAACCCTGGCGGGCGTCGGCCATCTGCCGCAACTCGAGGCGCCGGACCGGGTCGTCGATGCCGTCTTCCGGTTCCTGACCGCATAGGTGACGACCGCACCGGTTTGGCGCGGCCGCCGACCACCGCTCGGGACCGGACGGTTCGACGACCTGCGGCCGATCTGACGAGGTCAGGCAGGGCGCCGGTCAGTCACCCGTCCTTGGGGCCGGTTCCCAGGGTGACCGGCTGACCGCATCCCTCAACCGGCATTCTTGCCGGCCGGCCGGCGGCGCCAGATCAGCGACTGGACCGTATAGATCAGGATGGCCAGCCCGATGGCGCCGGCCGCCGCCAGACCCAGCAGGATCAACAGGTCGATCGGGCCGCCGATATCGTCGAAGCTGGAATGGGTGGCCTGCTGGACGAACAGGACGGCCGCCACCGCCCCGAACGGCATGGAAAGCTGGGCCAACAGGAACTTGCGCCAGCTGACCGCCCGGTCGCGGATCAGAACGTAGATATAGGCGACGGTGATCACGGCCGCGGCCACCACCATGGCCCAGAACAGGCCGGCCCCGAAGATCTCTTCAAAGACCGCGATCATGGTGCCGATGGTCAGTTCCTGCATGGTCCGGTCCCCCTTACGCGCGGCCGCGCAGCATGGCGTTGTAGGTCGGCTTCAGGGCGATTTCCTTCATCAGCCAGCTGATCCAGAGTTCCTCCAGCGGGGCGATGATGCCCGGGAAGGACGGCACCAGATTGTTGTTGTAGTCGAACTCGACCAGCATCGCCCGGCCGATCCGGGTGATCAGCGGGCACGAGGTGTAGCCGTCGTACCGCCGGGTGCCTTCCCCCCCGGCGATGGCGGCGACCAGATGGTCTTCGACCACCGGCACCTGCCATTTGGCCGAAGCTGGCGTCTTGCCCTTCGGCACGCCGGCCACGTCGCCCACGGCGAACACCTCCCGATAGCGCCGGTGGCGCAGTGTGTGGGGATCCACCTCGATCCAGCCCTGATCGGTCCAGCGGTCGACCCAGCTCAGCCCGGACTGGCGGACGAAATCGGGGGCGCGCTGCGGCGGGATCACATGCAGGTAGTCGTAGGCGAGCTCCCGATCGCCTTCGGGCGTGGTGAAGACCGCCGCCTTGCGCCCGGCGTCGACCGCCTTCAGCACATGGCTGTAGACCGTGTCGATGCCCCGGTCGTGGAACAGCATCCGCACCTTCTCCGACACGATCGGCACGCCGAACAGGGAGTCGTTGTTGGCGGCGTAGACGATGTTCGTGCGCGACGCGTTGCCGGCCCGGCGCGCCCGGTCGTCGATCAGGAAGGTGTGCTTCAGCGGCGCGCCGGCGCATTTCATCTCCGTCGCCGGGCGGGTGAACAGGCCGGTGCCCCCGGTCTCCACGAAGGCCGACGCGGCCTCCCAGGTCTTGGCGGCGTATTCCGGTCCGGCATACAGGGCGCCGATGCCGTCGCGGCCGACCATGTCGAGCGAGAAGCCCTCGATCGCGTCGTAGTCCTGGACCAGGCCCGACGCCACGATCAGGTAATCGTAGTCCAGCGTGTCGCCTTCGGCCGTCTCGACGGTCCTGGTCTCGGGATCGACGGCGGCAACGGATCCTTCAATCAGCGTCACACCGTCCGGCAGCCAGTCCGTGGTGCGCGAAACGACGTAGTTCGCCGGCTGCAGGCCGGCTGCAACCAGGGTGAGCCCGGGCTGATAGAGATGCTCGGGCCGCGGGTCGATCAGCGTGACCTGCGCCCCCTCCAGCCGGCGGGTCAGAAGGTTGGCCAGCGCCGTGCCGGCGGCCCCGGCGCCGATGATGACGATCCGGGCGTTGGTTGACACCGGTGCGGGTTGGGCCGGGACGGTGTTGGCGACGGCCACGGCGCCGACCCCGCCGGCCCCGGCCAGGGCCAGGAACTGCCTTCGATTGACCATTTCCTCCGTTTCCACTTCTTTTGGGGAGCGGCACCCCTGAAGGCCCAGTCCCGGATCAGAGCGTGCCATCGGTTTTCGTCGCCGGCCGCCAATGGCGCGAATTAGCATTTGCTTATATGCACGATTTTTGACAGTAACGGAACTGTGAAGTGTGCCGTTGGACCGAATGCGCCGACGCCAGTCCCCCCGATCGCATGCCGCGACGCCGGTTGGGTGCCCAAGGGCCCGAGGAAGAGGACTTGCAGCAGGCCCATCGCGCCATGACCGATACCATCATCAAACAGCATCCGCGCCGCACCGAACTGCAATCGGAAGCCCATGCCCGTCCGCCGCTGGAACTGCGCGAGCGGGAGCGGGACATCTGGCACTGGGTGCTCTTCGACCGGGACGACGCATCGCCGTGGCCCGACGGGGTGGACCCCGATGCCCGCTATCAGATCATCGACCGGCCGGAGGGCCGGCTGCGCATCGAACACCACACCGAGTTCGTCGCCTGCACCTATATATCCGACGCACCGCCGCCGCCCGACATCCTGGAACTGCTGGCCGCGCTCGGCGGCGTCATGCTGACCGGCGTGCAGATCATGCTCCGCAGCCCCGATGAGGCAGCGGACCGAGCCCCGGTGTTCCGCGGTGATCGCCTGTTCGGCGGTGCTGTCAACGATGGCCGGTTCACGCTGGCGACCGATTTTCAGGTCAACGAAGGCGGCTTCGTCCCGTATCTGATGGTCGGCGACATCGTTGACCGGTTCGAGGCGGCGCGGCTGGTCAAGAAGATCATCGACCTCGAAACCTATCGCATCGCCTCCCTGATGGGCTTCGCCCTGGCCAGGGAGAAGAATGAACGGCTGCGGGACCTGGAGCGCCGCGCCGCCGACGTCACCCAGTCGATCGCGGACGTGTCCGACACGCATCTTGAGGGGTCGATCGGCAAGATCGCCATGCTGCTTGGCGAAACCACCCGGCTGCGCCTGGAAGTGCGATACCGCTTCGGCGCCAGCCTGGCCTACTACGACATCGTCGAAGACCGGCTGCACCGGCTGGCGGAAACGCCGGTGTCGGGCCAGGGCACGATCAGGACGTTTACCGAGCTTCGCCTCTCGCCGGCGATCAAGACCATGCGCGCCTTCGCAAGCCGGCTCGTCACCTTGAGCGACGATCTGTCGGCGGCGATGACCCTGATTCAGACGCGGCTGGACCAGCAGGTGCAGCGCCAGAACCAGGAATTGCTGAAGTCGATGAACCAGCGGGCCCGCCAGCAAGTGCTGCTGGGGCAGGCGGTCGAAGGCCTGTCGGTTGTCGCCATCACCTATTACGGGGTCGGGATCCTCGGTTACCTCCTGAAAGGCATCCCCGGCTTGCCGTTCGACGCGACGGCCCTGATGGCGACCGCCATCGCGCCGGTCGCGGTTTTGGTATGGTGGAAAGTGCGCCGTGCCCGCCGCAAGCTGGGATAGGGGCCGGTTGCGCGACGACGCGCGAAACACCGCCAAGTCAGGGCGCGACGGGCGGCGGCCAAACCATACGGCCCCTATGCGACTTATCGATCGGATCATGGTACACGACGGTGGATTGCTCATTCCATCGCGTCCCGATCGTTCTTGGACTATGGCGCCCTATTCGACAGATCCGACGCGCGGTCCCACGCATTTGTGGGGGGAGGGAAGCTGTGTCGAGCACGCTGGTCATCCATGACATCGCCACCGGCGAAGAAACCGTCGTCCTGCAAACGGAATGGCTGATCGAGGCGCCGAACTGGTCGCCGGACGGCCGCTTTCTCGTGGTCAATGGCGGCGGCCGGATCTACCGGGTCGAGCTGAACCGGCTGCCGGGGGAACTGGTGGAGATCCCGACCGAGCCGGCCCACGGCAGCAACAACGATCACGGCATCTCGCCGGACGGGACGCGCTTGGCGGTCAGCAGCGGAACCGGGCAGGGGACCGCCCGAATCTACACGGTGCCGATCACCGGAGGCCCGTTGAAACCGGTGACGGAAGCCGCCCCTTCCTATTGGCACGGCTGGTCGCCGGATGGCGGTACCCTGACCTACACGGCCCGGCGGGACGGGATCTTCAACATCTTCACGATCCCGGTGGACGGCGGTCCGGAAACCCAATTGACCTTTGGGCCCGGTCACAAGGATGGGCCCGACTACACGCCGGACGGCGACTGGATCTGGTTCAACTCCGACCATGGCGGGTCGATGGACCTGTGGCGCATTCGCCCGGACGGATCGGGCCTGCAGCGGATGACCCACGACGACAACGAGAACTGGTTTCCCCATCCGGCACCGGATGGCGCATCGGTCCTGTTCCTGGCTTACGCGCCGGGTGTCGAATGGCATCCGCGCCACCATCAGGTCGAACTGAAGCTGATGCCACCGGAAGGGGGCACCGCCCGCACCATCGTGTCCCTGTTTGGCGGGCAGGGGACGATCAATGTGCCCTGTTGGGCGCCGGACGGATCGCGCTTCGCCTATGCCCGGTACGACCGGTTCGCCTCGCCCGCCAGCTCGACGCCTGCCGTCTGATCCCCTGGCGATAAAACCAACAGCGGAGGTAATGCCGGTTTGGCGAGGGTCTCCACGAGAACAAAGACCGATGCGTGCCGGTCGTTGTCTTCGGCGCGGAACATGATCGCGCAGTTAACCATCCGTCCACCTTCGTCCCCGTAACAGACTCTTCGTCAACAGGCTTTGCCGAGGGGGCCGGGTCCGGTCATCGGGGGGGAACGTCTACTCACGGCCGGGGCGGCACTTTTCGGTGCAACCGTTGGATGAACGGAGGCAGTAGTCCAGATGCTTACACGTACATCTGTGATCGTGACATTGGTGACGGCATTGGCCTTGTTGCCAGGTGGATTGGACGTCCGGGGCCTGGTCTCGGGAGAGCCTGGCACGGCGCTGGCCCAGGGCGGCCAGGCGTCCGAAACCGCCGTTGCATCCGACTGGCGCCTGAATCTCGGGGTTGAGGAGCGCCGGGAAGGCGCCTTGTTCGCGGCACCGCCCAACGAAGGGCTGACCAGCTACTTCGTCGCGCCGGAAAGCCTATTGGGCGATTGGACCGGCTTCTCCGCCATCACCTTCGAGAAGATGAGCCACGGCGGCACATACTATCCGCCGGACAGCTACGGCGCCTTGGGTGACGTCGTCATTCGCAATGGCGAGATGATGGCCCGTTTCACGATCGAGCCGGATCATTCCGGTGACTGGCGCCCGTTTCGCGTGCCGCTCGGCGGCGAAGGCTGGTCACTTTCCGGCGGTGCCGGCGCGCTGGCGGATGTGTTGGCGCAGGTGACCGATTTCCGGATCCGTGCTGAATACGGGGTCGGCACCGACTACTCAGGACTGCGCGCCGTGGTCGTCGAGTAGCGCGCCTACCGCCTGGCGGACCGGGCGGGGCACGATCCGGTTGCCATCCAGTTTTGCGGGCATGATGGACGACTGGGGGACGCGGATCGCGTCCCCCAGTCGATCCCGCTCCCGGCACCCCAGGGTTGTCTCCGGGCGGGCGGCCGTCAGTTGATGGTCGGGGTCGTCCTGTGCGCCATCCAGTTCTGCCGCATTACCCAGTACTCGGTCGGAATGTCGCGCAACGACAGGATGCCCACCAACCGGTTCCGGCGCATGACCGGGAGATGCCGGAAACCGCCGTCGATCATCGTCGACAGGGCTCTGGCCACGGTGGCGTCCGCGTCGACCAGGACCAAGTCCTCGGTCATCACCTCCGCCAGCAGCGTCGCGTCCGGGTCCCGGTTCGTCGCGGCCACGCGCTGCAACAAATCGCGTTCGGAAAAGATGCCGACCAGCCGGTCGCCGGCGACCACCGGAACCGCACCGACGCGGCGTTCGGCCATCGCCCGGGCTGCGTCGCGGACCGTGGCGTCCGGCGCCAGGGTCAGCAGGTCTTGGTCTTGAACAATCGCATCAACGGAAGGAACCAACATGATCAATCTCCTTGCTGCACAATAACTGATAAGAATGCGAATGGCCGAACATGACACATTTCATTAATTTTTGTGAATGAAATGTGACGTTCCCGCGCCACGCGCCGGTGGTCGGGCCAGCGGTTCGCATGACCTGTTCCATTGATCTACCGGTGCCGCGTCAAAGCGCGGTCATGCGAAGCGTCAAAAAACTGTCAATTGGCAGAATGCCGACGACCCTGCCTCAGGTGGTGCGCATGACGCTGAGCGCCCGCTTGCGGTAGGCGCGGCCGATGGGAACTCTCGTCCCCAGGCTGGTGACCACGTGATCCTGGCCGTTGTGCTTAGCGATCCCGACCGCATGGCGCCGGCTGACCCACCACGACCGGTGGATACGCAGACCGCCGAGGCTCGCCAGATCCCGTTCGGCATCGCCGATGCGCATCAGGACCAGGGCCGAGCCCTGCAGCGTCGTCACCTTCACATAATGGTCCTGGGCCTGAAGGTGGACGATATCGCGCCCCAGATGGGGCGGCAGCTTGTCCAGCAGCGCCGGTAGCGGCGTCTGTTCCGCTCCGGCGGTCGCCACCGCGGCCGCAGCGGTGCCGGTTTCCCGGTTGGCCAGCAGCTCGTAGAGCGACGCGACGATGGCGGTTATCGCCATGGCGTAGGGCAGGATCTCCAGTGTCGCGGCGACCAGGTCGCCGCCGAAGGCGAGCCGGTTCAGCGCCGCATGCCAGGCTGCGACCGGGATCCCGGCCACCAGGCCGCCGACCGCCGGCGACCACCGTTCCGGCAGGCCGGCGCGCTCGGCATAGCCCGCCGTCAGCATGGAGCAGAACAGGCCAATGCCGCAGCTTCCCACCCCTGCGGCTGCCCAATAGGCGGCGCGTGCCGACAGGGCCAGCCTGCCATAGGTGTCGAAGGGGCCCGTCAGGGTAAGGAGGAGGATAACCCCGAACAGCACCATCCAGAACTTCGTACGGCCCGCCAGGGACCGCATCTCACGCAGCGTGAACGAAAGCGGCGTGTCGTTCGCGCGATCTGCCATGGCGTTCACGAAATGGCGGTTGCCGGGGGTCCGGTCGCGGATGCTACGCGAAACCGGTCCGATTGCCGGGACCGGTCAGGCCGGGCCGGCGTCGGCTGGCCGGGGGCGCGCTGGATGTCGCCGGGCCGATTGAAGGAAGACCGTCGACCATGAGACTGCGCCGCATCATCCGGATCATGCTGTTCATCCTGGCTGGGCTGACCGCCGTCGGCTTTGCCGGATTCCTGTGGCTGCGAACCACGCCCTACTGGTCCGGGATCACCCTTTTTTGGGAGGACCGCCGCGTCGAGAACTTCCGCAGCATGGATCAGGTGTTCCCGTATCGCCGGGTCGCGCGTGAAGGATACGTCTGGGGGTTCGGCGATGATCCCAGGCCGCTGCCGGAAAGCTACCGCCACCTGGGCGAAGACCGCGATCTGGCCGGCTTTCTCGACCGCACCGTGACGACGGGCCTGCTGGTCGTGCACCAGGGCGACATCGTGCACGAGGAGTACCGGCTTGGCGCCGCTGAAATCTCCCGGTTCACCTCCTGGTCCATGGCGAAGTCGGTGCTGTCTGCCCTGATCGGCATTGCCGTCGAGGAAGGCCACATCGCCAGCATCCGCGATCCGATTGGCCGGTATGTCACCGACCTGTCGGGTTCCGGATACGCCGATGTGCCGATCGAAGACGCCCTGACCATGTCGTCCGGCGTGGCATTCGACGAGGACTACGACAGCTTCACCTCCGACGTGAACATGCTGTTCGTCGACATCGCCGCCGGCACGCCGATGGCGGAGACGATCGCCGGGCTGGAACGTGTCCGCGAACCGGGAATCTACAACGACTACATCAGCTCCGACAGCATCGCCCTGGGCCTGGTGCTGGAACACGCCACGGGGATGTCGGCCGATGCCTATCTGGCGTCCCGGCTCTGGGGGCCGATGGGGGCGGAAGCGCATGCGTTCTGGAACACCGGGCGCTCCGGCGAGGTCCTGCCGATGTGCTGCCTGAACGCCACCTTGCGCGACTATGCCCGGTTCGGGCGCCTGTATCTGGAGGCCGGTGCCCGCGATGGCACCCAGATCGTTCCGGCGGCCTGGGTTGCCGCGTCGACCAATCCCACGGCGCGGCATCTGCAGCCGGGGCCGAACCCGGCGTCGTCGTGGACGTTTGGGTATGGATACCAGTGGTGGATTCCGGAGGATCCGCAGGGCGACTTCTTGGCGATCGGGATCTGGGGGCAGTATCTTTACATCGACCCGGTGCGCGCCGTCATCATCGTCAAGACCAGCGCCGATCCGTTGTTCGACGACAACGACCATGAGACAGTTGCGGCCGTTCGCGCGATTGCCCGGGCGGCGGCCGGCGAATGAAACGCGCTGCCCCGCGTCCTGCGTTTCCATAAGGTTTTCGTTTCTGCCCTACCCGGTCCCGTCGCTGGCCACGTTGCCGCAGTCCCTTCGCATGCGTCGGGCCGGGGAACACCGCATCTTAACTACATAACGTCAACAATATCTTGTACAAACAGCCGCTGAGCGCAGATAACAATCGCCACGGTTCTGCGGAAACCCTTCCTGCGCCCTCCCGTTCGTCGACAGGTCCAGTGGCCACACGCTTTTTGGACGGCACCAGACATGACGAGAACCAGCAACCCGTTCGTATCGTATGCGCTGCCGGCGGAGGTCGAAGAGATCTTCCTGGAAGCCCCTTCAGTGACCATCGCGTCGACCGTTCCGGAACTGGTGGAGCTTTCCATCAGGGACGCGGACCAGGGATGGCATGAGGTCGCCTACGACGTCCCCGGAAGAGGCCGGGTCGTCGAGGCGAATGTGTGCCGTGCCCGAAACGGCATCGTCGCCAACTACACCGAACCCTACATGCGCCGGCGCGATCCGGACTGCATGGTGATCGGCGACAAGCGGCCCACCGACAAGCCGACCTTCGACGACCGGTTCGGCGCCTCGTTCGAGCCGGTGCGCGAACGCGCATTCGATTGGTTGAAGACCCAGCACCTCGCCGCCTTCGCGTTCTATGCCGGCGTGCCGGGCAAGGGCACCCACGCGATGGTCGTGGGGCCGGCCAATGCCGGGTTCTTCGCCCTGGGGCTCGCCCTTTTACAGGGCATCCTGACCCCGGAGGAAATCCCGGACAATTTCTCGCCGAAGGCGGTGATCTATGTCGTGCCGCCGTTCCGCCATACCGATTTCGACGGCAAGCAGGTCGTCGTCCACAACCGCACCTATGCAGGGCACGAGCTGTTCAGCTTCAACCTGTATCCAGGGCCGAGCGCCAAGAAGGGCATCTATGGTGTCCTGCTGAACATTGGCGAGAAGGAGCACTGGCTGACCATGCATTGTTCGACGGTCCGGCTGGTCACGCCGTACCAGAACAAGCTGGTCATCTCGCACGAAGGCGCCAGCGGCGGCGGCAAGAGCGAGATGCTGGAGAATGTGCAGCGCCGCCACGACGGCTTGCTGCGGATCGGGCGCAACCTGACCACCGGCGACGACCAGACGCTGACATTGCCGCAAGTCAGCGAACTGCACCCGGTCACCGACGACATGGCGCTTTGCCACCCGTCCCTGGACAAGGGCAACGGCAAGCTGACCCTGATGGATGCGGAGGAATCCTGGTTCGTCCGCTGCAACCACCTGGACCACTACGGCACCGACCCGCATCTCGAGCGCCTGTGCATCGAGCCGCCCGAGCCGCTCCTGTTCCTGAACGTGCGCGGCCAGCCGAATGCGACCTGCCTGATCTGGGAGCACACCGAAGACGCGCCGGGCCAGCCCTGCCCGAATCCGCGGGTCATCATCCCCCGCCGCGTGGTGCCCAGGGTTGTCGAGGGCGCCGTCGACGTGGATGTCCGCAGCATGGGGGTGCGCACACCGCCCTGTTCGAAGGAGCTGCCGACCTACGGCATCATCGGCCTGTTCCACGTACTGCCGGCCTCGCTGGCATGGCTGTGGCGGCTGGTGGCACCGCGCGGGCATGCCAATCCGAGCATCGTCCAGACCGAAGGCATGACATCCGAAGGGGTCGGCTCGTACTGGCCCTTTGCCACCGGCCGGCGGGTCGACCAGGCCAACCTTCTGTTGAACCAGATCATCGAGACGCCGGAGGTTCGCTACGTCCTGGTGCCGAACCAGCATATCGGCCACTGGGAAGTCGGCTTCATGCCGCAATGGATCACTCGCGAATACCTGGCCAGGCGGGGCGGCGCCCATTTCCAGGAGAACCAGGTCCGGCCGTCGCGCTGCCCGCTGCTCGGTTTCACACCCGGCTACATCGTCGTGGAAGGCCGGACCATCGGCAGCCAGTTCTTCCAGGTTGAACGCCAGCCGGAGGTCGGCATCGAAGCCTATGATGCCGGCGCCCAGATCCTGTCCGACTTCTTCAAGCGGGAGCTGAGCCAGTTCCTGGTGCCCGATCTGTTGCCCAGCGGGCGAAAGATCATCGAGTGCTGCCTGCAGGACGGCACCCTGGACGACTACGCGAATATGCTGGAGATGCCGCTGTTCGACATCGAGGAGTAGGGCTCGGTGGAACAGTTCGACTACCGGTTCAATCGCGTTCTCCACCGCCCGTTCGACCGCGTCCCGGCTCACGACCGGTTCACGGTCTTCGGGGTCGATTATGTCAGGGTGACCGGCAGGCAGGGCGGCACCCTCTATGTCACCCGGCACGGCTGGTCCTGTCTGGAGTCGGTGCTGCCGAAGGCGTGGTTCGACGACGACCGGTTCAAGAAGGTCGGTCGGGCGCTGGCCGGGGCCACCGGCGCGGTCTATCGAGTGCCGGTCGAACACCGGGCGAACGAGAATTACGCCCTGGTGGTCAAGTTCAGCCGGGCGGCCCAGGATATCAGCGTGACGCTGATCGACCGAGGCGACCACCTTACGTCCGAAGAGCGGGAACGGATCGAACAGGCCGAGTTCCTGTCGCCGTTCGCCGAGTTCGGCAATATCTCAAAGCTCCGTACGGCCGCCCGGTCGGCTATCCTGGCCAAACAGCCGCTGGCGATCTACTCGCCGCCGACGCGCTACCTGGATTGGCAACTCGGGCGCAAATCGGCCCTGTGCACCCGCATGGACCGGGCAATGGAGGCGTCGCAGCAGGACGCACCGGAGGATCACCGCATCCACTACGACTGGGAGCGTCTGTACATCCTGCTCTACCGCTGGGTCGACGGCATCGATGCGGAAGCGGCGGCACAGGCGGGGCAGATCTCCATGGACCAGATGATCGATCTGGGTCAGGAGGCGCGTCTGGCGATGCGCCGGTTCGGCTGGATGGTGTGCGATCACAAGCCGCGACATGTGATCCTGCGCAATTGCCGGAACAGCAAGGACCTCCTGCGCCGCCGCCATCGGATCAAATGGGCGCTAATCGACTATGAGTTGCTTGTACCCTTGTAAGGCATCACCATTCCTAGCCTATCGGATGGGGCTGCGTCACTTTGTTGCTTTGCTTGCTCACCATTCCTGCTTGACCCGGCCTTCATTGGCGCTGACTCTCCCACTCTAGTTTCGCGGGTGCAGCATGTGCAGTGCGGAAGAGCGCT
>JANQIU010000223.1 GCA_028281985.1 Alphaproteobacteria bacterium
TTCGACCGCGGAGGCGGCCGCCTGCACCGCAAGCGCGCCGTAGGTGCCGCTGTTGCCCACCAGGCAGTGTGCCGCCCGGCCAAGCGCCACAAGGTCGCCGGCCGCGGTGGCCTGCTTGATCCGGTCCAGCGTCGTCTCGACGTCCTCCAGATAGGCTTCGATCAGGACGGGGGCGGCCGCTTCGCTGGTATCGGCAATCAGCCGGTCGATGGCCGACGGGTCGAACGGCCGGACATCCGGCACACTCGGGCCACCATGTGGCGTGTCCTCGCGGGCCGGCAGGTCGGCATCGTCGTCCTCCGCCGCGCTTTGCGCTGTGATCCCCTTGATCTGGGTGGTCAGGGTCGCGGACAAGGCGGTCGCGGTGATCGGTTTGGCGATACAGCCATCCATGCCGGCGGACTGGTAGCGTTGCTGCTCTTCGCGCATCGTGGATGCGGTCATGGCGACGATCGGTACCCGACCGGCCGCCTCCGGCAGCCGCCGGATGATGCGGGTCGCCTGCAGCCCATTCACCTCGGGCATGGCGATGTCCATCAGGATCAGGTCGTAGGGCCGGACCGCTGCCGCGTCGATGACCTCGGTGCCGTTGCCCACCACATCGACATGACATCCCAGCGCTTCGAGCATCATGCGGACAACAAGCTGATTGGTCGGGTTGTCCTCCGCCACCAGAATCCTTGGCGGCTTGCCCTCGATAGACAGGGCGGCCGACGGGGGAAGGTCCACGCCCTCGGGACTGGGCCCGATGCTCTCCGGTCTGTCGGCGGCCGGTCGCAAGACGGCGGTGAACCAGAAGGTGCTGCCGTGTCCCGGCGTGCTTTCCGCGCCGACGCTGCCCCCCATGCGCGCCGACAGCTCTCGGGTGATGGCCAGTCCCAGGCCGGCCCCGTCGTGCCGGCGGTCGATGGAGCCATCGCCCTGCACGAACCGGTCGAACAGCCGGTTCAGCCGGTCGGAAACGACGCCGGCGCCGGTGTCCCGGACGGCGAACCGAACCCGCTGCCCGTGTCTGCCGGCGCGGCTGTCGCCGTCTGGGGCGACCAGCACCGAGACGGTGCCGGATTCGGTGAATTTGACCGAGTTGCTCAGAAGGTTCAGCAGCATCTGGCGCAGACGGCCCGGATCGCCGTGCAACCGATTGGGCAGGCCCTCGTGAATGTCGACCGCGAAGTGGAGCCGCTTGGCCCCCGCAAGCGCGCGCGACAAGTCGACGGCGCTACCGACGACCCCGGCGAGGTCGAAGTCCATTTCCTCGAGTTCCAGCCGACCCGCTTCCACCTTCGACAGATCGAGGATGTCGTTGAGGATGGCCAGCAGATGCTCGCCGCTTGACCGGGCCACCTGCACCAGGCGCCGGCTTTCGTCGTCTCCCTGGCGACCGGCCAGAAGCGTCAGCGAGCCCAACACGCCGTTCAGCGGCGTACGGACCTCGTGGCTCATCATCGCCAGGAATTCGGACTTGGCGCGGCTGGCCTGTTCCGCTGCGTCGCGCGCCTTCTCCAAGTCGAATTGCAGGCGTTTCAGCTCGGTGATGTCGGTACGAATGCCGACGGTGCCGCCATCCTCGGTCCGCCGTTCGGACACCTGCAACCATCGCCCGTCGCCCAGATGCTGCAAGATCGGACCGGTTGGATGGCGATGCTCCTCCATCCGCTCCTTCAGCCAGGCTTCCGCATCCTCGGCGTCGGCATACTGTCCGGCATCGAGCCCCGCGCGCAGCATGTCTTCGAACTTGGCGCCGACCTGAAGCGCGACGCCGGTGGCGGCGTAGATCTCTCGATAACGGTCGTTGCACAGGACGAGCCGATCCTGCGCATCGTAGTAGGCAAAGCCTTCGCTGGAGGCGTTCACCGCTTCGCGCAGCTGCGTATGGGCCGCTGCGGCGGCGCGGCGCGCGGTGTCGGCTTCGATCACCAGGTCCCGGCCCTGGGCCAGCGATCGAAGCAGCAGAACCAGAAGCAGCCCCGACGCCAGGATCATCCCGCCCAGGGATGTCAGGAAGGCGATCAGGATCTCGCGATGCTGTTGCCCCAAAGCAAAGCGCTGGTCGCGGTCGTATTCCAGGCTTCGAATGACGATGTCGTGGACGGGAATGATGAATGCGTGCAGGGCATCCGCCGCCGCCGCGGCCCTGGCTGCTGCGTCCGGGGACAAGTCGAGGTCGGCGATCACCGGATCCAGTTCGACAAGCAGGGCACCCAGCGCGGCGACCGTGGCGCGCAATCCCGGTTCGTCGGTCAGCGCGGCGGACAGCGCTTCGCCCTGGTAGACCGGAACACGGCTCCACAGGATGTCGAACCGAAACTGGACGGATTGGACCGTGGCCTCGGGGTCGCCGGCAGCGAACCCGTTCAACGCCTCTATCGTGTTGAAGAGCTCGCGCCGCGTCTCGCTGGCGGCCCAAAGCGCGTTTTCCGGCACGGCCTCGGTCAGCTTGCGCTCGACAGAGACGATACGGTGCAGGGTGAGGCCGGTCATGCTGGCAAAGACCAGAATGACGACCAACAGGACGCGTCGGCCCATGCTCCTGGAGAGCATGGCTACCGCACCTCCATCGTCGCCAGCTGCCACACCCATTTATACGTGTTTCCCGGCTCTCCGAACTCCGGATTCTCGTCCCGAGGGTACACGATCCAAAGCGGCCCCTTGTCGCGTACCGACATGAACTCGCCGTTCCGGCTATACGCCAATAACACGGGAAATGCGTAAAAATCCTCCATAGGGAGTTCGCTGTGATAGTCGTTGAGGGCCGTGACATATAGCGTCTCGCCCTCGGCCCCGACGGTGTCGAGCAGCCGCTGCATCAAAACGCCGACGAAGGTCTGCGGCCCGGCAGTCCAGGGCGTGGTGGTCACCAGTTCGGCGCCGCCCAGTTCCTCGAGCATCGCGATATCGAACTCAGCCGCATCGCCCGCGTTGGTCTCGGTGATCTGACCGCTGATCGTCAGGACGACGGGCCCCGTCGGCGCAGGCAGGTCGTGGCCGCCCGCCGGCATGGCCGCCATGGACAATCCGCCACCGAATAACAGGGTCAGCAGTAGCCGCATCTTCTCAATGCCGGTTTTTTGCGCGTGCACAACACAGCGCACGCCACATGCCAACCACTTCTCCTGCGAAACCCCCCGGATTCCGGTGGTCCGTCAGATCCCAATCCGGGATGTCAACGCATCATGCGTTGCAAAACGCAATGCAGAACGGGTGGTTTCAGAAGCTGCCGAACAAAGTCGCCAGGGTGATCAGCACGGCTAACGAGAGTATTGGAATAACCACTGCAACCACAAAGATGTTGAGATAGGCGTCCTTGTGGCCCAGGCGACAGATGCTGAGCAGAGTGATCACGGCCCCGTTATGCGGCAGGGAATCCAAGGTGCCGGCCGCGACGGCTGTTATCCGGTGCATGGCCTCCAGTTCGATGCCGGCCTCGGCGGCCAGCGCCACATAGGTCGGGCCCAGGGATTCCAGCGCGATGCTCATGCCCCCGGAGGCCGATCCGGTCATCGCGGCCAGCACGTTCACGGCAACGGCCAGCGACACCAGGGGATTGCCGCCGCCCACGGAAAGCACCGCCTCCCGCACCAGGTCGAAGGCGGGCAGTGCGGCGACGACGGCGCCGAAGCCGACCAGGCTGGCGGTGTTGAAGATCGGCAGGACGGCGGCGTCGGCGCCGCGGTCGACGCTGGTCTTCAAGCTCTCCAGCCGACGCCAGTTCAGGGCGATCAGCACGACGATGGCGCAGACCAGCGCGACGATGATCGCCCAGAGGCCGCGCACGCTTTCCACCGTCGTGGCCCCGAACTCCGGCTGTGCCAGGTAGGCGGTGTCCAGGCGCGGCAGCAGGGCTTCGACGAACGCGAAGTA
>JANQIU010000260.1 GCA_028281985.1 Alphaproteobacteria bacterium
CTGGCGCGTGCCCAGATAGCCGACATCGAGGATATGGATGCCCATCTCTTCGGAAACCGCGCCGAAATACTCGGCCCCGACATCGCCGTTGAACACCGCCTGCTGGTGTTCCGGGCTGCGGATCAGGTAGCCGGCCGTGAACAGGGAGTATTGCGGCAGCTGTCGGGCGATGTCCTGGGCGGAGATCATCGCCATTTCCAGATTGCCGCGCTGCATGGCGACCGGCTCGGTGCCCTGGGCGAACAGGGTGCCGTTCAGGAACACCTGGACGTCGAACTCCCCGGGCGCCGACCGTTCGACGTACTCCTTGAAGATGTAGAGCATCTCCGCATGCCAGTCGCCGGGCACCGCCGGCGTGGAGATGCGGATCTCCATGGGATCGTCCTGGGCCGCGACCGGCAGGGCCGCCAGCATCGATACCGCTGTGGCGGCCAGAACCGCCGTCCGGATGGACTTCATGCCTGTGCGCATCGTCTCCCTCGTCGTGTTGTGGGCAGGCCGGACCCGCGTGCCGGACTCTGCCGGATTGATCGCCCCGCAGGCCGGAAAGCCGCGCGGCATGGCGTGATCATCGCATCTTCCAGGGACCGGCTCAATAGCTGAACGCACAGTGACATTTCAGTGCGCTTGCAATAGCATGCCAATTGAGATGGCGGCTGGAGGAAACGCCCCGGCCGACTAAGACAGAGGCACAGGACCGGCGACGCCCATGATCAGCGACAGGCCGACTGCGTGGTGTGCTGCCGTCACACCGGTCAACGAACGCGGCGACTGCGACCTGCCGCGCCTGGCCGGCCATGTCCGACGCGTTCTGGATGCGGGATGCGACGGCGTCGTGCTTTTCGGCACCACCGGCGAAGGCGCTTCGTTCACCGTCGCCGAGCGGCTGGCGGCCCTGGATGGGGCGTTGGCGGCCGGCATCCCCGCCGACCGCATCCTGCTCGGGTGCATCGATACCGCCCTGCCGGATGCCGTGGAGGCCGCCCGCGGCGCCATCCGGCGAAACCTGCGCGGTGTCGTCGTCACCCCACCGTTTTACTATAAGGACGCTTCGGAAGACGGCGTCACCGCCGCCTACCGGCGCCTGATCCAGGCGGTAGACGACCTCAGGCTACGTCTGTACCTCTATCACATACCGCAACTGGCGGGTGTTGGGGTTTCGATGCACACGGTGTGCGATTTGCTAGAAAGCCATCCGCAGATCATCGCCGGCTTCAAGGACAGTTCCTGCGACGCGGTTGCGACGGCAACCCATCTGGCGGCGATCGGCGATCGTGTCGACGTGTTCGTCGGCTACGAGCCGCATCTGCCGATGGCCGTCGCGGCCGGCGGGGCGGGAACCATCTGCGGGTTGGCCAACATCATGCCGGGCGCTGTGCGCCGGCTGGTCGACGCGCCATTGGCCGAGATCGCGGGGCTGAGCCAGCGGGTCGCCGATGCGCTGCAAAGCCATCCCCTGGTTCCCGGCATCAAAGCCGTTCTGGCCGCCCAGACCGGCGACCCGGCTTGGCGCCAATGCCGGCCGCCGTATCTGGCGCTGTCGCATTCAGACGAGCAGCGGCTGATGGCCGACATGCCGCCCCTCAGCGGCACCGGCATCGCGGAATGAGCGGGGCCTCGGAACCCTCGCGGGCGGTTGCCGCCTACCGCCGCCCGGATTCGCTGGGCGATCGGGCCTATCGTGCGGTCAAGCAACTGGTCTTCTCCGGCGAGTTGAAGCCCGGCCAGTTCGTCTCGCAGCGCGAACTGGCGCAGCGCACGGGAGCCTCCCTGGCGCCCATCCGCGAAACCCTGCAGCGGCTGGCGGTCGAAGGCCTGGTGACGATCATTCCGCAGCGCGGTGTCCAGATCGCCCGGATCGATCCGAAACGGATCCGCGACGCGTTCCAGTTCCGGTCGATCCTCGAACGCGCGGCGGTGCGCCATTTCAGCGAAACGGCGACCCAGGCCGAACTCGTGCGGCTGGTCGACGCCCACCGCGCCATCCTGGAGCGGACCCGCGCGGGCATCGATGGCGATGTGCTGTCGGCCGCCCAGACCGTCGACACCGACCTGCACCAGACGGTGGTGCGGTCGACAGGCAACGACATCGTCTGGGATGCCTACAGCCGCAATGCGGAAACCATCCGGCTGGTCCGTCTGGACAGCGACCATGGCCTGCTGACGCCACAGAGCCTGATCGACACCATGCTGCAGCATCTGGCGATATCGGAGGCCTGCCTGCGCCGGGACGCCGATGCCGCGGAACAGGCGATGGCGAGCCATATCGATATCGCCATGCGGCGCGCCATGGGCCTTTGAGGGACACCCACATGCCCGACCCTTCGCTTGCACCGGCCCTGGAGGCGCTGCGCCGGTTCGATACGCCGACCGTTTGCAACGGCCTGGAAGTGGTGGCACCCGAACGGCGCGCCCTGGGCTTCACCCGACAGCCCATGGTCTGTCCAACGCCGGAAAGCGGCCCGATCGTCGGCTGGGCCCGCACGGCGACCATGCGGGCCGCCGCACCGCCGGCATCGGCGGAAGACGCCACAGCGCTCATGGCCCAATACTATCGAAGGCTGGAGTCCGCACCCGGTCCGGCGATCACCGTCATCCAGGACCTGGACCAGGAAAGCGGCATCGGCGCCTTCTGGGGCGAAGTGAACACCACACTGCACAAGCGCCTGGGGGTTGCCGGCGTGGTGACCGATGGATCGATCCGCGACCTGGACATGCTCGCCCCCGGTTTTTTCCTGCTGGCGGGCTCGGTCCGGCCCAGCCATGCGTTTGCCCGGGTGGTCGGTGTCGGCCAGGCGGTCGACATTTTCGGCATGACGGTCTGCGACGGCGACCTGCTGCACGCAGACCGGCACGGCGCTGTCGTGATCCCGGCAGATCGGGTTCACGATCTGCTTCAGGCGATCGACACGCTGGTCGCCAAGGAAGGCCGGATCCTTGAGGCCTGCGCCCGCGACGACTTCTCAGTCGACCTGCTCGAGACGCTCTGGCGGGACGACCAGGACCTCCACTGAGACCTCTCGTCGAGCGGCACGCCGCCGGGCGTCAGGCGGCGCGCACCTCGCTGATGAAGGTGCTGATCAGCTCGGCAAGCCGCTGCGTCTCCGCACTCATCGCGCCGGTGGCCTGTTCCACGTCCCGGGCCGCTTCACCGGTGTGCCGGGCATGCTCGGTCACCTGCCCGACCCCGTGCGCGGCCTCGCCGGTGCCGCTGGCCGCCTCCTGGACGTTGCGGGCGATCTCCTGGGTGGTGGAGTCCTGCTCTTCGATCGCCGCCTTGATCGACGTGGAGGTCTCGTCGACCTCGGCGATCCGGCCGACCACCGCTTCGATGGAGGCGACGGCTTTGTCGGTCGCCTCTCGCATGGTTCCGACCTGGCCCTGAATCTCCTCGGTGGCCTGGGCCGTCTGGCCGGCAAGCTGCTTCACCTCATTGGCGACGACGGCAAAACCACGCCCCGCCTCCCCGGCCCGGGCCGCCTCAATGGTGGCATTCAGGGCCAACAGGTTGGTCTGGGAAGCGATGTCGTTGATCAGCCGGACCACCTCGCCGATCCTGTTCGCTGCCTCCGACAGGCTACGGATGCTGGAGTTGGCCGACTGTGCGGTATCGACGGCGGCGCGGGCAATGTCGTTGGCGTGGTCGGCACTGCGCCGGATCTCCCGGATCGACGCCGCCATCTCTTCCGAAGCGGCGGCGACCGTCTGGACATTGGCCGATGCCTCTTCAACCGCCGCGGCGGTCGCCAGCGACTGCTCATTGGTTTCGCTGGCGGTGAACGACATCTTCTGCGACAGGTCGACCAGACCAGTGACCGCCCCGCCGACCGTATTCAGGGCGGTGCTGGCGTTTTCGTCGAAGGTCTGTGTGATGGCATCCACGCGCCGCTGACGTTCGGTCCGCGCCTCGATCTCCGCCGCCTGGTAGACCGAAATCGACAGATCCATGTCGAGCATCACGGCCTTGACGACGGCTTCGCGCGCGGCGCGGCGCTTTTCAGCCGACAAGCGATAGACCTTGTCGATGATGGCGGTCAGTTCGCCCACCACCATGGAGTATCCGCCGATGTACCAGCGGGGTTCCATGCCGATCCGCTGATGGGCGCGGCCGATCGCGCTGGTCTCCGCCATGAAATCGTGATCCAGGCGCCCGTTGAACAGGCTTTCCCAGTGCTTGGTCTGGGCTTGGCGCAGCCGGTCCAGGTCTCCGACCGAACTCAGCAGGGCGGCCGTCGCCTCGAACTTGCCAAGGTGGGCATAGAACCGATCCAGGATCCGCGGCAACTCGGATTCGATCTTCGGCCAGACGAGCTTGAGGTTCCGACTGGTTGCCTCATCGATCTCCAGAAAGGCACGACGTGTCGATGCGTCCAGGTCGTTCTCGTCGGTCATTGCGTTCCTCGCTCGTTCGATACTCACTGTCTTCACGACGTAGACGGAACCCAACCGCAACCCTGTGGCGAAGTTCTCAGCCGATTGGACTGTAGTTAATTTGAATACACGCGAAGCCTTAAGAAAGGATTTAGCTTTTCTCCGACAATCAGTAGAAAAACAAAGGCAGGAAATTCGACAGAAATGACATTTCTTGGCCGATCAAACGCCGATAAACACTACGTATTAATTGGCGTCATAACTACTGAAAAAGTACAGCGTAACTAGATTTCGAACGGGATTAGACTTTCGAATCAAGCACGCTTAACGCGCTGACCTTGTGCAACGGGAACCAGCCGGACCGGCAGGACCACCCACCGTTCTGGCTTCGGCTGGGTCGAGGGACACCCGCTAGCCGAACAAGCCCCTGGAGGGCCCCAGATGCGCCGAGCCCGGGAAGACATATCGGTCGACATCACCGCGCGGCAGACCCAGATGGTCGGTCAGAACGGCCTTCAGCACCGCCCGCAGATCGGTCGTCGGCCGCAGATCGCGGCCTTCATGCAACGCCGAGGGTGCCAGCCCCGGCCAATCGCCGGCGACCCGGCCGCCGCTGACACCCGGACCTGCCAGCAGCGCGACGCCGCCCGTGCCGTGATCGGACCCGCCGGTCCCGTTCACCGCCACCGTGCGCCCGAACTCGGTCACCGCGAGCACGACGGTCGTGCTCCAGACCGAACCGAGGCTGTCGCGCAGGACGGTCAGCGTTTGGTTCAACCCGTTCAAGGCCCGCGCCAGGCGGCCGTCCTCCGCCCCCTGGCCGGCATGGGTATCCCATCCGCCAGTCTCCAGCACCGCCACACGGGGACCGTCCGGCGATCGCAGCAGCCGGCCGGCCGCCTCGACCAGGGCGCGCTGCTGGGCCTGGGCCGACCCGCGGCCATCGCTGTCCAGGTCGCCGACCGCCATTTCGGTCATCGCGCGCGCCTCCAGCCCCTGTCCGAAGGCGCCCGCCAGCAGCGGGTCGTCGGCGTAAAGCGCCGATACCAGTTCGAGAAAGGCGTCGTCGGCGGTCGGCAGCACCTCGGGCGACCAGGTCGCGATCGGCGCCGACCCGCGCAATACCAAAGGTGTCGTCTGCCCCAACGCCAGTCCCAGGCGGCGTTGCCCGCCCATCAGCGACAGCGCCCGGTTCAGCCATCCGTCATCCGACGCGCCGACCTGGCCCAGGCCCGTCTCCAACAGGTCCTGGGCGTCGAAATGCGACCGCTCGCGATAGGGCGTCGCCACCGCCTGGATCGGCAGCAGCATGCCGCTCCGGTACCAGGGAACCAGGTCGGCAAGCGCCGGGTGCAGCCCGAAATAGCCGTCCAGATCAGCCATCGCGCCGCCAGCGCCCGGTGCCGTCAGCGCCAGGGTCCCGCGCACTTGGCGGTAGTCCGGGTCGCCATGAGGCACCACCGTGCTGAGCCCATCCATGCCGCCGCGCAGCACGATCAGGACGAAGCAGCGGTCGGTCGCCGCCTGGGCGAACGCCACGCGACCGGGCAGACCGGCCATCAGGGTCGCCAAGGAACCGGCGCGTAGAAGCTGTCGTCGGGTCGTCTTCAACATCGGTCACCTGCGTTGGAAAGCGGGGCTCATCAGCACCAGGGCGATCCCGTCCGCCGGGCTTGGGGCCCCATCGACCAGGAAGCGGGCCTGCGGGTCGGCCATCGGGCCCACGGTCCGCTCCAGGAGGTCGGTCGGCCGCAGCCCGCGGCCCACCCGGCGGCCGACCGCCATGGCCCAGTCCGCCCGCTGCAGCATTGCTTCCGGCCCGATCCAGTCGCCGGCCCGGTCCGGCCAGCCCGCCGGGGACGGCGCGGTGAACGGAACCTGTCCCATCAGATACAGGGACCCGGCCACCGGTTCCGGGTCGCGGACATCGAGGGCCCGGCCGGCGGCCAGGACCAGATCGTTCGGCGTACGGACCTTGGTCAGCGGCCGATCCCAGACCTCCGGCGCGTCGACCAGCACCGCGTACATCGCCGATAGGTCGCCGTCGTTCTCGCGGTACGCAGCCGCCAACCGATCGACCAGGGCGACCGGCGGATCGTCGTCCGCGAAATGCCGGGCCAGCTTGCCAGCCAGGTGACGGGCCGTCGACGGATGCCGTGCCAGGAGGTCCAGCGCCGCCTCGCCTTCCGCCTCTCCGGCCTCGGCGATCCGCTGGCCCAGAAGCGTCTTGTCACCCGGTTCGTGCACGAAGGGGCGAAAGCGGAAGGTTCCAGGATTGGCCTCCGCGGGCCGGGCGATGCTCCACCCGGTCAGGATCCGGGCCAGCGCGCCGACGTCGTCCTGGCCGTATCCGCCGTCGACGCCCAGGGTGTGAAGCTCCAGCAGTTCGCGCGCCAGGTTTTCGTTCAGTCCGCGCTCACGCCGCCGGCCGAAGACCGAATTCGGTCCCACCGATTGTGCGTTGTCCAGATAGAGCAACATCGCCGGATGGCGGATCGCAGCCCCCAGCAGAGTTCGAAACCGGCCCAGAACATGCGGGCGGATCGCCTCCAGTTCATAGGGCAGCACGACACCGACCACCTGCGGGCGGAGGGCGGAAACCGTGAAATGGTTGCTCCAGAACTGGACCAGCCGCTCGAGCACCGGGGTTTCGGTGACGATCGCTTGGCTGACGCGGCGGCCGATATCGTCGGTCAGCATCTGTCGCGCCATACGCCGCACCTGCTGGCGGGCGTCCGGATCGTCGCGCAGCGCCTGCAAGGCGCCCACGGTTTCGCGCAGCCGGTCGGCCCCGCTTGGCACATCGGCCAGGATCTCTGCCCCTCCGACCCCGGCGCCGAACTGGCGCGTGACCCATCCACGCGGATCGCCGGCGATCATCCGCAACTCGTTCGACCGGGCGCCGAGGCCGAAGCGAGCAGCCGCCACCGCCGCATCGTGTAAGGACATCCGCGCGATCTCCTTCGCTTGTTTGGCGGCACCGGACCTGCCGCCTCCCCTTCAACGACGTCGTCGGCAAGACCCGTCGCCCGAGGTGCTTTTTTCGACTACACCAGCATGGCGGATTGTTGGCAGCCGGCCGACATGGCCAATTCCGCCCGCTGACCTGGCGCGCGATCCGGCGCCAGGTGACAGCGGACATTCCAACGACTGGCGGATAGGGCAAATGACGGCGCCGACAGGGGCTTCGATCGAAACGGTGGACAAAGCCGCGCCAGCGCCGGCCCTGCACCGCCCTTGGTTCCCGGGTGGCCGGGTCGCCCGCGATCGGCCTTGCGACGCCCCCTGCCAGGCCAGGGCCCGGCCGTTCGTGCTGGCCGCTACCATCCTGGCCTCGGCGATGGCGTTCATCGACGGCACCGTCGTCGCCATCGCCCTGCCCAGCATCCAGCAGGACCTGCAGACCGGATTCCAGGCCCTGCAGTGGACGGTCAACGGCTACACCCTGCCGCTCGGTGCCCTGATCCTGATCGGCGGGGCGCTGGGGGACCGCATCGGCCGGCGCCTGATCTTCATGATCGGCATCGGTATCTTCGCCCTTGCCTCCGTCCTTTGCGCCATGGCCCCCGACGCCGGAACCCTGATCGCCGGCCGCGCGCTTCAAGGCGTCGGCGCCGCCTGCCTGGTGCCGCAAAGCCTGGCCATCCTGTCGGCGTCCTTTCCCAAGGAGATTCGCGGCCGCGCCATCGGTCTCTGGGCCGGGGCCGCCGCCATCACCACCGCCGCCGGCCCGGTCATCGGCGGATTGTTCATGGACCTGCTGTCCTGGCGGGCGGTGTTCTGGGTCAACCTGCCGATGGCGGCTGTCGCGCTCTGGCTATCCGTCGTCTATGTGCCGGAAAGCCGTGATGCGGAGGCCAAGGGACCGATCGACGTCGGCGGGGCCGTGCTGCTCGCGCTGGCACTCGGGCTGGCGACCTATGCCTTCACGACTTTGCCGGAAACCGGCATCGCCGACCCGGTCGTCGCGTCGACGCTGGTGGGCGCGGTGGTCCTGGCGACGGCTTTCGTGGTTCAGGAGCGGCGGTTGCAGGCTCCGCTGGTGCCGTTCCGCCTGTTCCGAAACCCGGCATTCACCGGCGCCAACGGCATCACCGTCCTGCTCTATGCCGCGCTGAGCGCCGTGCTGTTCCTGCTGCCGTTCAACCTGATCCAGCTCCGCGGCTATTCCGGGGTCCAGGCAGGCCTCGCGCTGCTACCATTCGGCATCATCATGGGCCTGCTGTCGCGCCCTGCCGGGCGACTGGCTGACCGGTTCGGGCCCTGGGTGCCGCTGATCGTCGGCCCCTTGATCGTGACCGCCGCCTGCATCCTGTTTGCCGCAGCCGGCACCGAAGGCGGGTTTGCGACGGCGGTTCTGGCACCGATCCTGCTGCTGTCGATCGGGATGACCTTCGTCGTCGCGCCACTCACCACGGCCGTGATGAACGCGGTGCCGGACAACGAGGCGGGTATTGCCTCCGGCATCAACAATGCGGCCAGCCGACTGTCAGGCCTCGTGGCCGTCGCCCTGATCGGCGCCCTGTCGGCGGCGGTGTTCGCGGATCGGCTGCAAGACGGGTTGGCGCCGCTGGACCTGACGGAGGGCGCCCGTGCCGCCATCATCGGACAGGCCGACCGGCTGGCGGGGTTGGACATACCCGGCACGGTCACCGGGTCCGCCCGATCGGCCGCTGCCGAGGTGGTCGACAGCGCGTTTGCCGTCGCGTTCCGGTACGGGATGCTGGCCGCAGCGCTGGCGGCTGCGTTGTCGGCCCTCTGGTCCGCCTGGCTGCAGATGGCAAGGCGGGCGCCGGCTGATGCCGGACCCTAGCGGCTGCCGGCGGTCGAGCCGAGCCCATGCTCGGTGAGCACGGCGGACGCGCCGTGCCCATGGCCCGCGTCCACGCGGATGACCAGCGGCAGGTCACCGGGAAGCGGGGTCGAGAAGCGCCCAGCCGCATCGGTGACGCCCTGCGCCAGGATCTGTCCGTCGACATCCTGCACCGTCACCGGGGCATCCTGCGGCGTGCGACCGTCGGTGTAGTAGGCCTCCACCATAAGCCGGCCTTCGGCGACTTCGGCCCAAACGACGACATCATGGGCCCACGCCGCACCGGCGATCAGGGCGGTCACCATAATCGCCGCAAACCCTATGACTTTGCGCATTATCTCCGCTCCTACGGCCAGATCCGATCCAGTCAACGAAAACGAGCCGCGTCTGCCCCACCGCGCGATAGCGTACGCCCATCGGCGGTGGCTGTAAGCCGTTACGGTTACGCTCACATGTCCGATTGCTGACGTCGGCGTGAATGCGGCAAATCACACCTGCCGCAGCCAACGCAAGGGCAGCGCCAGGTAGAACAGCACCGACGCGGCGACCACGATGGCCGCGCCGGTGGGAATGGGCAGCCAGGTGGACAGCATCAGGCCCGCCAGGGTGCTGACGGTTGCCGCCCCCACGCTGACCCAGAAGAATCCGACCAGCCCCCGCGCCAGCGCCCGGGCGGTTGCCGCCGGGAGGACGATCAGCACCAGCACGAGCAGCGCCCCCACCAGCTTCAGGCTGGCCACCACCACCACGGTGGCCATGGCGACGAACAGGTACTCGCAGATGACCGGGCGGATGCCGCGGGTCCTGGCCAGGGTCGGGCTGAAGGTCGCCAGCATGAACGCGTTGAAGGACATCGCCAGCACGACGGCAGACACCAGCGCGGTACCGGCGAGCACCGCAAGATCCTGGTCGGTCAGCGCGATCAGGCTGCCGAACAGCACCGCTTCCACCTGATGCACGTTGTACTGCCGTGTCACCAGCACCATGGCGATGATGCCAAGGCCCAGGATCTGCGCCAGCACCACGCCGACGATCGCATCGGTTGAGGCCGGCACCCGATGGCGCAGGAAGGTCATCGCCAGCGCGACGGCCAGGCAGAAGCCGTAGAGCCCGGCATAGGTGGACCCGAGCGGCTCGCCGATCAGCAGCCCCAGCGCCACGCCGGTCAGCGCCCCATGGCCCACCGTCTGGGTGAAGAAGACCAGCCGCTTGGCCACGACCAGCGTGCCAACCGCCCCCAGCAGCGGCCCGATGATCAGTGCCGCCAGCAGGCCGCGAACCATGAACGCATGCTGGAAGACCGCCGGCACGTGCCCTGCCTCGGCCCACCGGGCAACCATATCGTAGATCGCCTGCATGGACCTAGACCGCGCCCTGGACGGCCTGCCGACCGCCGAAGATCCGGTCGAGCACGCCCGCGTCCGTCAGCCGGTCCGGCGGGCCATCGTAGGTGACAGCCCGGTTTATTGCGGTCACCCAGTCGGCCAGGCGCGCGACCCCGGCAAGATCATGGGCCACCAGCACGATGGTCGTGCCGTGGCGATCCCGCAAATCGGCTAGGATCTCTTCGAAGCGCTGCATCCCCGGCGTGTCCACATTGCTGGCCGGTTCGTCCAGCAGCAGCACTGTGGGCATCGGCTCCAGGGCCTGCGCCAGCAGTACCCGACGCAGTTCGCCGCCCGACAGGGCCGCCAGCGGGCGATCCAGCAGATGCCCCGCCCCTGTCCGGTCCAGCAGCGCCGTCAACGCCGGGCGCCGCCGACGGGGCAGGAACGCCGGCCGGCGATGCAGGGCAACGTTCAGCACGTCGCGAACGGTCAGCGGCAGCGCCCCGTCCAGCCCCAGGGACTGGGGCACGTAGCCGATGTCGGCCCGACCCTTCGCCCGGATCCGGATGTCGCCGGTATGCGGCATCGTACCGGCCAGGCACCGCAGCAGCGACGTCTTGCCGGCACCGTTGGGACCGACCACGGCATGGATGGTCCGGCTGCGCACGGTGAGCGACACCCGGTCCAGGATCCTCACGCCGCCCAGGGACAGGCCCAGGTCCCGAATCCAGACGGCAACAGGGCGGCCGGCGGCGTCCGTCACCGACCCGGCCCCAGCGCCGCAGCGATCGCCCGCAGGTTTGCGGCCATCTCGCGCTCGAAAGCGTCCGCCGTGTAAGGCCCCTGCGCGATATGGCTCAACCGGGCGATCGCCACACCGGTCTCGGCCCGGACAGTCTCGGCGAAGTCCGGGACGTAGTCGGCTTCGACGAACAGCACATCGACCCCCGCCGCGCGCACCTGCTCGATCGTATCGGCCAGTTGCCGCGGTGACGGGTCGATGCCGTGGCGCGGTTGGATGACGGCCGCCAGGGGCAGCCCCAGTTCCGCCAGCAGGTACCCGTAGCCGTCATGGACGGCGGCCAGTGCCACGCCTTCCCGCGGCACGGTTTCCAGATCGGCAAGCCCGCGGCGGAGCAGCCCGCGCAGGCGCCGGACATAAGCGCTGGCATTGCTCCGGTACAGCTCGGCCCGGGCGGGATCGGCCCGGCCCAGTGCCTCGGCCAGAAGGCCGACCTGCTGGACCGCGTTGGTGATCGACAGGAAGGTGTGGCTGTTGACGGCATCGCCCGACTGCGCCCCGAGTGCGGCGACCGCAGGTGTCCGGGCGTTGACGTCGATGATCACCGTGTCACCCGCCGCGGCGGCCAGCATGGGATCGATGAAATCGTCGTGACCCAGGCCATTGATGATCAGTATGTCCAGATCGACCAGCCGCTCCACATCTTCCGGCCGCGGCTGGTAGCTGTGCGGATCGGCCCCAACCGGCAGGACCGGCACGATGTCGGCGGCGTCGCCCACGATGTTGGCCGCCCAAGAGTAGTAGGCGTGCAAGGTGACGCCGATGCGCAGCCTGTCCGGTTCCTGCCCGCTGACGGATGGCACCAGGGATGCCAGCCACACCGCGACGAGGATCGGAACCAGGCGCCTCACGGGTCGGCGGGCGGGTCTGCGGGCGGGTCTGCGGGCATCTCAAGAAACCACTGTTCCGGGGATGAGCCGCTCGGGCCGGCCGGTTCCGCCGGCGCTGGCTGCTGTGACAGCAGGGGGTCATCGGCGCTTAGCACCCAGGACCAGCCGGCTTCAGGAAGCCGTTCGCCCGGATATGCCGTCGCCGCGTCCGGATGGCTCCAGACTTGAATGGCCACCAGTTGCTCGGGATCGTAATCGACGCCCGGATGGGGGTGGGGGTGATAACCGGCATGCAGGTCGATCAGACGCAGGATGAAGGCCTGTGCCGCGTCGTCGGGACCCGGCCACCGGCCCAGATAGTCGACCCAGGAACCGCCGTCATAGGCACCCCAGCGATAGTTCCGCAAAGCCGGCGGCACCAGGGTGGCGTCGAAAGGCGGAACGAACGCGTCGGCCAGGCTGCCGGCGTCCGGCCAGAACCCGCTGCGCCCTCGCAACTCGATGATGTCGTACTCGGCCGCCAGAAGGGTGCGGAACAGGGTCTGCTCGTCGAGGCTCAGGCCGACATCCAGCCGTTGATAGGGCTGCAGGCGGGGTTCGGCGACCGGCACCGACACCAGCATCGCCCG
The DNA here is from genome assembly GCA_028281985.1 of Alphaproteobacteria bacterium. Classification (GTDB taxonomy): domain Bacteria; phylum Pseudomonadota; class Alphaproteobacteria; order DSM-16000; family Inquilinaceae; genus JANQIU01. The sequence goes on from JANQIU010000260.1 coordinate 12,774, forward strand.
AACCCCCAGTACCAGAGCGATCACAAAGAGGGCGCCGAGAAGACCGACCGCCTCGCCCCGGCCAGTTGCCGGGGGGACGCGACGCATCTCGTTTTCGCCGGCGGTTCCGCCAAGCTGTCCGTCGCCGGGAAGCGATACCGACATCGGCCGCCCGCGTCAGAAATGGATCGAATGCAGGGGTGCCATTATGCGGTCCAGCGACCACGGCGTCTCCCGCAGGAAGGCCATATCGATCGTCCCGCCGGCCCGTGTAAACCCGGCCTGGGCATCTACGATCAGTGCGTCGCGCAACTCGGTGACCCGATCCAGTTGGGTCAGCGTGCGCAGGGCCGTCATCATCTCCTGCGGGCTCTGTCCCGCTTCGTCCGGCGCCAGGCGCCGCACCACGGCTTCCGACGCGCGGTAGACGAGGCGCGACGTGGCGATCTTGGCGTCGGTCCGGTCGTTGCCGATACCCAGACGATCGACGACGGCACCGGTCGCCAGCAGCGAGATGACGCGCGCGCAGTGTCCCTGGCGCTGGGCGATCCACTGGCGGTCGTGAAGCGGGCGGCCGAAGATGGTCAGCACCTCGCCGAAGGTGATCCGTCGGTCGAACCCGTCGATGACCACCGAATCCGCTGGCGCGTCCAGGCTGTCGATGGTGCCGCAGCTGTGTTCGACGCCGGCCGCGGCGACGACGTCGTTGCGAAAGGCCGCCCAGCGCGCGCGCAGACGCGCCTGCTCGTCCTCCGGCGTCAGCTCGGTGTCCAGTTCGGCGCCCGTATCGATATGCCGCCGCCGATCTGCCGGGATGGCGGCCACGAACGCCTCCAGCCCGGCGACGCTTGGCTCCATCTCGCCCAGGACGACTAGTTCCTCCAGGAACTCCGTCTTGACGCCGGCCGCGTAGAGATCGAGCACCACGGGTGCGGACGGCTCGGTGTCCGCCGCTTCCGCCAGGGCAAGCTGAAGCCCGATATAGACTTCCGCCTGGCGCACCACCCACTCGTTCAGGAGAGACCGGTGCCGGTCCGGCAGGAAGGCCGACGCCCGCAACTCGTCGACCACGCTGTGCACGTTCTCGGGGTGCAGCAGGGCGATGCTGCGCGCCAGTTCCAGGTGCAGCCAGAAGTTCGGCTGCATCCGGTCGTACTTGGTATCGAAGGCGGTGATGCGCCGCAGATAGGCGAGGAAGTCGCCCCGGGTGGATGTCGCCTCCCCCAGGGTCAGAAAGGTCGAGCCGGGCTGATCCAGATCGGCCGGGCCGACCTCCAGCTTCGGCGCCACAGAGAAATGACCCAGGCCCGATTGGGGCAAGGTCAAAGCGCACGTGAAGACCACTGCCATGGCGATCTTCCGGCCCCATCGCGGTCGGATCATCGACACCTTCCGTAACTGCGACTGTCGGCGCACCGACATCGTCCTGATAGCGCGAGCCACGGCGATGGTACCACGACAGTTCCGTGACGGATGTTCGACGCCACCGGCGGTCCGCAACCCAGAGGACATAGGGCCGACCAGACCGGCACGACCGCAAGTCGGCAGTCGGAACTTCACAAAACTGACGCGGAAATTTCATTCATTCGCAATCGAACCTTGGCGACAGGTTCACGGATGCTGCGGAGAGTGCGGCGTCTCGCGCCAGCCGGGTCCCGGCCGGACGCGGTTGCCATGAACCTAGAAGGCATGGAGGCACGAGTTCCCATGATGACGCGTAGCTTCAAGCAAACCGCCCTGGCCGGCGCCGCTGCCGTGTCGCTTCTCACCACCGGTGACGCCCTGGCCAAGGCCACCGACTTTGTCGCCGGTGTCGAAGCGATCCCGAGCACCAGCGGCGTCGCGACGCCCGACACGGTCACCGGGACGGTGTTCCACGACGTCAATCGGAACGGAAGCTTCGATGCCGATGAGCCCGGGGTGGAAGGCGTCATTGTCTCCAACGGCCTGGACGTCGTGCAGTCCGGCGCGGACGGATCGTACACGCTGCCGGCGCGCGACAATATGAGCGTGATGATCGTCAAGCCCGCCGGTTTCGATGTGCCGGTCGACGAAGACAACATCCCGCAATTCGCCTACCACCACCTGCCCGACGGTTCGCCGCCGCTGCGCTTCGGCGGGCTCGAGCCGACCGGCGACCTGCCGTCGGCGATCAACTTCCCGCTGGTCGAATCCGATGTGGGCACCGAGTTCAGCTGCGTCGTGATGGGCGACACCCAGCCCTACTCGAACATGGAAGTCAGCTATGTCCGCGACTCGATCGCCAATGAGCTGGCGGCCATGGACATGTCCCGCTTCGAATGCGTCATCATCCAGGGCGACGTGATGGGCGACGACCTGTCGCTCTTCCCGCGCTTCAAGGACATCATGTCCGTGGCCGACACGCCGGTGTATTTCGTCGGCGGCAACCACGACCTGGATTTCGACGCGCCGACCGACGCCCACTCGTTCGACACCTTCAAGCGTGAATGGGGACCGGCCTACTACGCCTTCGAGGTCGGCGACGTGGTATTCGTCGCGCTGGACAATGTCCGCTACCCCTGCACGGAAGAAGACGTCGCCCTGGGCAACCGGGACTTCTGCGCCGATCCGCAGGGCGCGCCGACCTACAACGGCGTGATCAGCGACGAGCAGATGACCTGGCTTGAGAATCTGCTGGCGTTCGTGCCGGAGGATAAGCTCGTCGTCCTCAACATGCACATCCCGCTGGTATCGTTCGTCGACCAGGAGGAAACCAAGCACCAGACCGACAATGTTGCCGATCTCTATGCGCTGATCGGCGACCGGCCGGCCCTGGCCCTGTCCGGCCACACCCATACGCTCGAGCAGTTCCGACCGGGCGAATACTACGAGGGCTGGCAGGAAGCGGTGGGCGTCGGCCCGACGCCGTTCCCGCAGATCATCACCGGCGCGCCGTCGGGGTCGTGGTGGTCAGGCGATCTGGACCTGAACGGCATCCCCATGTCCCTGCAGCGTTTGGGGTCGCCGCGCGGCTATCTGGTGTTCGACTTCGACGGCAACAGCTTCGTCGACACCTTCAAGGCCTCCGGCTACGCCGCCGAGGACCAGATGTCGATCTCGTTCAACACGCCGACCTTCCGCGAGTGGTACACCACCCTGCGCGACTGGATGGCGGCGAACGAAGGCTACGAGGGCACGACCCCGCCGGTGAACGTCAACGACTTGAACGACTACAAGATGCTGACCGCTGCCGATCTGGCCGGCGGGACGCATCTGATGGTCAATGTCTGGAACGGCTCACAGGACACCCAGGTGTCGATCGAGATCCCCGGACTGGGCAGCTTTGAGGCGGTCCGCACCCAGGATGGAGCCGGCGAAGGCATGATCACCGATGCCGAGTTCGTCGATCCGTTCGCCCTTGTCCGTCAGATGACGGTTGCCCGCTTCAGCCACACCAGCGCCTCGGGCGAGGAGCAGGCCCAGGGCTGGCGCACATGGCAGGGTGCCGAATGGGGACCCGGCGTTGCCGGCCCGCTGCGCGAGTGGATGCTGGCCGACCAGTCCAGCCACCTCTACTACCTGGCCCTGCCGCAGGAGCTGCCGCACGGCACCCACGTCGCCTATGTGACGGTCACCGACCACCATGGTCAGGAGTTCTTCGACACCGTCACCTTCGAGGTGGTGGAGGAGAAGCCCAACATGTACTGGCAGGCTGAGCTTTTCGAGACGGTCACCAACTGATCACCGCACCGTTCGACATACCGTTCCACCCGAGCGAACTCCTGGGGCGCCCTTCAGGGCGCCCCTTTTTCTTTTCGACCGATCACTCCCAGTTTCCGTCGATCAGGGCCCGCTCCTCATCGGGAAACACCACATCGTCCCCGATGAAGTTGTCGACGATCTCCCGGAACCGGGTCTGATTGTCGCCGGATGCCGGCCGCATGGTGCCGTCCGGTGCATCGTCCCGCGGCGACGTCGGTCCCGCGACGAGCAGTTCGTTCTGCCAGGTACCCTCGTCTGTCCTGCAGGCAAAGCCATACCCGATCTCGGTGCCGCCGGTATCGGTCAGCGATGTCTGGAACTCCCGGCAAATGCCGCCATCGACGTTCCGGAAGGTCAGCACCGGCAGGATCTCCACCGACGCATCGCCGGCAGCGACATCAAAGGCCACGGGGACGCCGCTGGCCGCGGTCTCCAGGGCCCGCTGGAAGTCCGGCCCGGAGGTCGCCGCGTGCCGCCCCATGCCTGTCGGTTGCCCCGGCTCGGTCCAGAGCTGTGCGGTTCCAAAACCCCCGCCGATACCGACGACCAGGGCGATCGACGCCGCCAGCGCCATTCCCCAGTTCGCGGCGACCGGGCGGCTGCGCTGCCGCCGTGCGAAGGGTACGACCGTCCCCATGGTCGCCGGCTCGTCGGCAGCGCTGTTGCGCACCGCGTCCAGGAGCCGCTGCGGCACCGGCTCGTTCATCGGGCCGGCGAAGGCGGCAGCGGCCAGCCGCGCGCTTTCGCGCATATCGGCGACCAGTTGCGCGGCCCCCGCATCGGTCCGCACCAGTTCCGCCGCCCGGGCCGCCTCTTCACCGGCCAGTTCCCCGTCCGCGAAGGCAACCAGCAACTCCAGCGGCAACCGGTCCATCGCCGTGTCCTCGTGATCCGTATCACCCGTCATCTCGCCCACCCCTTTATGCCGCATGTCCATGGACCAACTGATGCAGCCGGACCCGCGCGCGGGCCAGACGGCTCATCACCGTGCCGGTCGGTACGCCCAAGGTGTCCGCCGCCTCGCGATAAGACAGACCGTCGACCGTCACGAGAACCAGCACCACCCGTTGGTCTTCCGGCAGTTGCTGCATCGCCTCGCGGGTTTTCCGGAGAACGAGCCGATGTTCGCTGGCCTCGGCGGCATCACCGCCGCTGATCCGCTCCAGCACCTCCGGCGGTGCCGTCTCACCCCGGACGCGCCGGGCCCGGAGGCGATCCAGCCAGATGGTCTGGGCGATCCGGAACATCCAACTGTCCAGTCGCGTGCCCGGTTGCCACTGATGCAGACGGGACAGTGCCCGTTCGCAAGCTGCCTGCACGAGATCATCCCCCTCGTCGGTCGAGCCGGTTAATCCGTAGGCAAAACGCCGCAGCCGAGGCAGTAACGAGATGATCTGCTCGCGTGTGTCGTCGGACATGAGGTTCGTTTGCCATTCGCCGCGGATAACGACCGGTCGCTAGAATTTATTCCAGCGCCAGAGTGATTATCTTGGAAGGGCGGCCTTCGGCGATATCCGCCCGGATACCGTTTCGGCCGCCCGCAGTCGCAAGACCATGATCTTTTTATGGCTTCGCAATCAGCCAAAGGGAATAGGCGGCAGCCTGATGCGTTGTGGAATGTGACACGCCGCGGGCTCGGGGATCATTCACCCGTGCCCCATCCGGATTGAGGACACCCAAGATTATGAAGAATCGCCATCGTACCCTGCTGTTGTCGACCGTATGCGGTCTGGCGCTGGCGGCTTTTGAGGCCGAGAACGGGCGATCCTGGCTAGAGTCCTGGTTTCTAGGCGAGCCGGCCTGGGCCGATGACGACGACGATGACGACAACGGAGACGACGACGACGGTGACGACGACGACGGCGATGACGACCGGGACGATGACCGCGACGACGACCGCGACGACGACCGGGATGATGATCGCGATGACGACCGGGATGACGACCGCGATGACGATGACGGCGACGACGACGATAACGGCGACGACGACAACGGCGACGATGAGGACGACGAGGACGAAGACGAAGACGACGAGGAAGGCGACGGCGACGACGATGACGATGACGACGACATCGGGGACGACGAAGAAGCGGAACTGCAGCAGCCGCCGGACTTTCTGCCCGATCCGGTGATCGAGCGCTCGGACGAAACCGAGCGAATCGAACGCGAGGTCCTTCTGCTCGATGCCGACGCGGCGACGCTGGCGGCGATCGAGCGACTGGGGTTCGACGTCCTCGAGCGTCGCAGCCTGTCACAGCTCGGCCTGAACGTCACCCGGGTGGGCGTGCCCAGCGGCTTCCCGACACTGGGCGCCATCGCCCAGATCAGGGCCGCCGCGCCGACATCGGTTCCAGTGACCCACGATCTCTATTCCGTCGCCAACGTGGACTGCACCCATCCCGGTTGCTACGGGCGGGATTTGATCGGCTGGCAGACGAAGGCCGGCGGCTGCCAGCTGACCGGCACCGTGGGCATGGTGGACACCGCCGTGGCGCCGGATCACCCGGCCATGCGCGGCCGCAACCTGACGACGCTGTCTTTCCGGTCCTACGGTACGCCGTCGGACGCCAACCATGGCACGGCGGTCGCCTCCCTGCTTATCGGCGATCCCGACAGCGGCATTCCGGGCCTCATTCCCTCAACCAGCTTCGTCGCGGCGGATGTCTTCCACCGCGACAATGCCGGCGATACGCGCGCCGCGGCGATCGACGTGGTCACCGGCCTCAACTGGCTGGCTGAGCAGCGCATCTCGGTGATCAACATGAGCCTGGCCGGCCCGGAGAACCCGATGCTTCGGCTGGCGATCGCCCGCCTGATCGCGCAGGGGACGATCGTGGTCGCGGCGGCCGGCAACAATGGGCCGGCCGCCCCGCCGTCCTACCCGGCAGCCTATCCGGATGTCATCGCCGTGACCGCCGTTGACCAACGGTTTCGCCCCTACCCGCTCTCCAGCCGCGGCGAGCACGTGACATTCGCCGCCCCCGGGGTCGACGTTTGGGCGGCCGCTCCCGGGACCGGCGGCGATGTGTTTTCCGGCACCTCGTTCGCCGCCGCCTACGTGACCGGCGTTGTCGCAGCCACGCTCGGCGATGGCGGCCGCCAGGCTCCCGAGACGGTGATCCAGCAGATGCGCGAGTATGCCGTCGACCTGGGCGAAACCGGCCACGACCCCCTGTTCGGCTACGGCCTCGCCCAGTTGCCGGAACGGTGCCGATAACCGGCGCGGCCCGCGGGAACGCGCGGGCCGCGTCTGGACCACCGGCTTGTCGACGACGTGCGGCCGCCGCCGCCCAGCATGAAGCTGCTCGGCGGCGGCAACCGGCGGCACGAATGTGAATGTTCCGGTACCGCCGGGCGACGGGTTCCGCAGACGCCTCGGGCTCTGGGCGAAGGATCGGCAGGATTGACCGTGGACTTTGACGGCGGAACCTTGATAGCAGCAGTCGGTGCCCTTCCGGCATCTCATTGAGCAAACCCTTCGGTATCGATATAACTTGCCCGCATGTCTTCGCGGCCCCGGCGGTAAACGCCTTCGCCGGCCGGCCGGCCCAAACCCGCTTTGGAACCCCGCCATGAACGACGCCGGCTCACGCAAGGCACTCATCCATCCGGTTGTGCTGTCGGGCGGGTCGGGCTCCCGCCTTTGGCCGCTATCGCGGGAACACTACCCCAAGCAGCTGTTGCCGCTCATCGGGGCGCGCACGATGATTCAGGACACCGCTCTGCGGGTCGCAGGTCACAGCGGCTTTGCACAGCCCCTGATCGTTTGCGGCCACGAGCACCGGTTCCTCATCGCCCAACAGCTCCAGGACACCGGGATCACGCCGGCGGCGATCGTGTTGGAGCCCTTCGGGCGGGACACGGCCGCCGCCGCGGCCGTCGCCGCGCTGATGGTCGCCGATCAGGATCCGGAAGGCTTGGTCCTGCTGATGCCGGCCGATCACAGCATCGCCGACCCCGCCGGGTTCAGGGAGGCCGTGGCCACCGCCGCACCGGCGGCCCGCGGCGGCGCGATCGTCACCTTCGGTATCGTCCCCAGTCGTCCGGAAACCGGATATGGCTATATCAAGCGTGGCGGCCCCCTGGCGGACCATCCGGGCGTTTTCGCCGTCGACTCCTTCGTGGAGAAGCCGCAGCTTGAAACGGCAAAGCAGATGCTCGCCGGCGGTCAGCATCTGTGGAACGGGGGCCTGTTTCTGTTCTCCGCTGCAACGCTCGCCCAGGAGCTCGCCGCCCACGCGCCGGAGATCCTGAAGGCCTGCCGCGCTGCGGTGTCGGGCGGGCAAACCGACCTGGATTTCTTTCGCCTGGAGGTCGAGGCCTTCTCCAGCAGTCCCGCGATCTCGCTCGACTACGCGGTCATGGAGCGCACGGATCGGGCGGCGGTGGTCCCGGTGGATTTCGGCTGGACCGATGTCGGATCGTGGACCGTGTTGTGGGAGCTGGCCGAGCAGGACGCCGCGGGCAACGCCGCCATCGGCAATGTGATTCTGCACGATACGCGAAACACCTATGCCCGATCTGACGGCCCGCTGACCGCCGTCGTCGGACTGGACGACCTCCTGGTGGTAACGGTCAACGACGCCGTGCTCGTTTGCGCCAAGGATCGCGCGCAGGATGTGAAGGCCGTGGTTGAACGGCTGAAGGCCGACGACCGGCCCGAGGCCCGGGCCCATTCGCGCGTCTATCGGCCCTGGGGCTTCTACCAGTCGCTGCACATGGGCGATCGGTTCCAGGTCAAGCGGCTGACGGTGAACCCGGGCGCGCGCCTGTCGCTGCAACAGCACTACCACCGGGCCGAGCACTGGGTCGTCGTCAACGGGACCGCCCTGGTGACCCGGGACGGCGAGGACGTGCTGGTCCGCGAAAACGAGTCCATCTATCTGCCGCTCGGCACGGTCCACCGTGTGAGCAACCCAGGAAAAGTCCCTTTGAACCTGATCGAGGTGCAATCGGGCGCCTATCTGGGCGAAGACGATATCGTTCGGTTCGAAGACGACTACGCCCGAAACTGAGACCGGCAAGCCCGCATCGGCAGGGCGTCAATCGGCGCCCATCTCCGGCGGTGCCGTTTTCGGGGATCGATCCGGCGGGGCCGGACGAGCGCCACCCGTGTCGTCAAAGCTGGGCACGAACACTTTGACCAGGCGGCGCAGCTCCGCCTCGTTTCCGCCGCGCGACGCCGCCTCCAGTTCCCGATAGGCACGGCGCAGGACCGACGCGTCAACCGGGATCGGCGCGGCGGCGAAAACCCCGCTTGCGCCGGTGTTCAGCGGTTCTTCGCCGACGTCGAACAGGTCCTCGTACAGCTTCTCGCCCGGCCGGAGGCCCGTGTACACGATCGCCACATCTTTGTGCGGACGCCGGCCGGACAGACGGATCATCTGCTCGGCAAGGTCCGCGATGCGAACCGGCTCCCCCATATCCAGAACGAAGATCCGCCCGGCCTCGCGCGATGCTTCAAGCCCATGGGCCGACGCCTGCAGAATCAACCGCACCGCTTCCATCACCGTCATGAAGTAACGGCGAATGTCGGGATGGGTCACGGTCACCGGCCCGCCGCGCTCGATCTGCTTGCGAAACAGCGGCACCACCGACCCGCTCGATTCCAGGACATTGCCGAAGCGCACGGTCAGGAACCGGGTCTGTCCGGTCCCGATCGCAGCCGCCTCCAAGTCGAGGGACTGGCAATACTGCTCCGCCAGGCGCTTGCTCGCCCCCATGACGCTGGTGGGATTGACCGCCTTGTCGGTGGACACCTGGACCAGCGCGAGGGCGCCGGCGGCGCTTGCGGCATCGGCGACATTGCGGGTGCCGATGGTGTTGGTCAGCAGACCTTCGCCGGGATTTGCCTCCACCAGGGGCACGTGCTTCAGCGCGGCCGCATGGAACACGAGATCAGGCCGGCACTCGGCAAACACCCGATTGACCCGGTCCAAGTCGCGAACATCGCAGATGATGGGCCGCAACTGCAATTCGGGATGATCGCGGCGCAACCTCATATCGACTGCGTAAAGATTGTACTCACCGAAATCGAGGAGGACGAGTTCACTGGGGCCGAGGCCCGCGAGTTGGCGCGCCAGTTCGCTGCCGATGGTGCCACCCGCCCCAGTGACCAGGACGCGCCGCCCCGCGACCAGGTCTCGGACGGCGGCGAGATCCAGACTGCGTTCCGGACGGCCGACAATGTCTTCTATGGAAACCGGACGCACATCGACGGCGCTGGTCTGCGCGCCACTGAACTCAAGCAGGCTGGGCAGCCGCGATACATCGAGACCGAGATCGCTGGCCAGGTTGAACAACCGGCCGATCGACACCTGCTTGCGCGCGGTTTCCGGGTCGCTGAGCACCAGGCGCTTCGGCTCGACGCCCTGACGCCGCAGCCCGGCGACAACATCGGGCAGATCACGCGCCGTCCCCAGGATGGGTACGCCGTAGACCGAGAAGCCCTTGCGTGTGGCCTTGTCGTCGAGGACGCCGACCACGTCGAACCGTCGCGTACGATCGGTCTGGGTGGCCCGGATGAACAGATGCGCCGCCTCATAGTCGCCCACCAGCAGAACCTGTTCCCGCCGCACCCTGTCGACCCGATGGTGTCGCCAATCGCGCAGGAGGCGATAGGTCAGCCGCGGGCCGCCCAGCAGCAGAACGATCAGCATCCATTGGATGAAAGGCACCGACCGGGGAAGACCGTCGATCTGGGCCGCCATGGCCATACCCAGGACGAAGAGCAGGACCGCAAATGTCGCCGATTTGGCGATGCAGACGGCGTCCGGCATGGAGGCATAGCGCCACAGGCCACGGTGCATCCCGAACGTGACCGAGGCCACCAACGTGCACGCCACGAACACCGGCGTGCCGACGATGATGCTCTCGGCATAGGGCGCCAGACCCTCGGTGCCGACGCGCAGGGTATAGGCCAGCGGCACCACCAGAGACGACATGACCAGATCATGAATGATGATCAGTGTTCGACGACTCGGACGCAGCATCCCGGACCCCAGTCTCACGACTAGTCGTTTCGCCAAAACCTGCTTCCGGCGGTCTCCCGCAAGCCGGCGGACCGGCAGGTTTTATTTGATTTGAAGATATATTTTAGCCAGTTCGCCCAGTAGTTGCGAGCGACCGGTACTTTGGTAGCCAAGCATTAGCGCGAATGCAAGGGGAGCCTCATGCGCGGCAAGCCAAAGGAGACGGCCGATCCGGCGGTCCGGTCGCCGAGACGTCCGGTCTCCGATCTGTCCAGCTTGCGCCTAGGCGGCCTGGACCAGCACCCTGATGCCGTCCGGGTGGATCCATTGGGAGTTGCTGTCGCTGCGGTACTCGAACCCTTCGGCAACTTTCGGCCACGGGCAATTGGCCGGGGCCTCGGCCAGATCCGGCTGAAAGCCGTCAGGGCGCACGATGTAGCGATCATCGAGCTCCACCGTGCGACGGGCCTCATCGGCGGAGACCAGCACTTCGTGCAGTTTCTCGCCAGGCCGGATGCCGACGGTCTTGATGGGCAAACCCGGCGCCATTGCCCTGGCCAGATCGATGATCCGCATGGACGGGATCTTGGGCACGTGGATCTCGCCGGGTCGCATGCCGCGCAGGCATGACACGACGAAGTCGACCCCCTGATCCAGAGTGATCCAGAACCGGGTCATCCGCTCGTCGGTGATCGGCAGGTGGTCGGCCCCGCTATCGATCAGGCGGCGGAACAGCGGCACCACGCTGCCCCGCGAACTGACGACGTTGCCGTAGCGCACGATGCCGAAATCGGTGCCATCGGCGCCGCTGAGATTGTTGGCGGCAATGAAGATTTTGTCGGAAGCGAGCTTGCTGGCCCCGTAGAGATTGATCGGATTGACCGCCTTGTCGGTCGAAAGCGCGATCGCCTGGGTAACGCCGGTGCGGATGCAGGCCTGCACGACGTTTTCCGCGCCCAGAACATTGGTCTTGATGCACTCGATCGGATTGTATTCCGCGGCAACGATCTGCTTCTGGGCTGCCGCGTGAACCACGAAGTCGACCCCGCGCAAGGCCATCAACAGCCGGTCGAGATCGCGGACATCACCTAGGAAGAACCGCAAGACACCGTACCTCGGGTGCGCGCTGAACCGCTGCTCCATTTCGGACTGTTTCAACTCATCGCGCGAGAACACGATGACCCGCCGCGCGTTGCTTTGGTCCAGCAGGCGTTTGACCAGCATCGTGCCGAACGACCCTGTGCCACCGGTTACGAGGATCGATTTGCCATCCAGGGTCTTCACGTGTCGTGCCCAACCTGTTGTGTGTCAGATGCGTGGCGCGGAAGCCGCGTCGGACGGTGTCTTCGATCGGTGGGGTCGCAAGGCCCGGCCGAACGGTAGGCACCGGGCCATTCTGCAGCGACTCCCAGCATCCGGACAGTGCCATCCCTCCGCGCACAGGCAATACCGGATAGGCCAAGTATGATATCGACTTGGTAAAGGTACTCGTAACAGCCGGATGGATACCGGCAACCTTCGAAAGAAGAGTCCCCGTCCCCCCGCCCCGCGCCAGGGTGCAAGGGCTCGGCGGACGATTGTCCCATATCCGAAGATGGCTTAGGGTTTAAGGGCATTTTAGAGGAACACCTGTGGGGTGGGATATGGACGTGAATGAGATTCTGCAGAACATCCGCTCGTTCGCCGGTCAGGTGGTCAACCGCCGGATCGTCACCGTCGTCGGCACGCCGGCCGTGTCCGGGCCCATCGAAAACCTTGCCGTCACCTATCCGCCCGACGGCGCACCGAAGTCGATCATCACCAACATCAACATGTTGCAGGCCGATGTTACGACGTCGCTGCATCCGGACATCGCCGCTGGCCAGCATCCGGAAGCCAGGGCCCTGCATGACCGGATGGTCGATCTATCGACCGACGTTCTGGAACGCAACGCCACCATCCTGAAGGAACTGGCGTCCTGGTTGCGGGACCAACCCGAACCGCCGTCCAGCTAGCACCGGGGGCGAGAACGATCTGGCGGTGTTCATCCGGTGCGACAGAGATCCGCGCTCAATCGGCTGAAGGACAACCTCCTCCAGCTTGAGATCAATACCATTCTCAAAGATGAGATGACGGCACAGCCGATGCCGGCGCTGCCCCATGCGCTGCTGGACATCGCCGGCAACTACTACAACCGAATGGTGGCGTATCGGATACCGGCCCACCTGTTTTTCCAGACCGGCACCAGGGCAAAAGACGTGCCGTCCGACGCTGTGGTCATCGGTCCGTTCGATACGCCGCCGGTCGAGGGGCTGCGCCCCCTGAGGGTCGACGCGGAAACCTTCGACCGGTTGCGCTGGGCGGCCCGGGTCGCCGAGAGCAAGGTGACCGATCCGCAGCGCCGGCAAATCCTGGTGCGCATTCGCAACAACTGCGACACGCTGAAGGCGATCCTGAAAAGCGCCCAACCCGACGTCGCGGAAGGGCCGACCCGGACACAGGTGGCGGACGAACCGGCGAAGCTCGACACCTGGGTCTCCGTCGACCGCGACGACTATGTCACGATCCAGAAGATCTGGGACGTCGGCACCGAGCAAGTGATGATCCAGACGGCGATTTCGGTCAGCGGCGACGTCAACACCCGGATCCGGCGCAGCCTGACGCCCGCCGAACAGGCTTCGCTGCTGGAGGTGCACAAGGTCGCCGTGACCGTTTCGGTCACATGCTGGCAGAACCTCGTCGCGACCGCCGTCGACCTGATGAAGGCGGGTCTGTCGGTGATCGGGCGCATGCGCGGGCGATGACCGGCGGCATTGCCGGCCTTGCCGATCGCGTGCTGGGGCGAACCAGCCTCGGACGCCTGCTGCGTAACCGCCGGATCGACGTGGAAACGACCCTTGACGGGTATGGCGTGCCGTTCGCCCGGACCAGCGTCCTGTGGAGCGGTGACACCACGACGCAGATCTGCGCCCGGCGCTGTCCGCGGGTCGACGGCTGTTCCTGCGGCCTGACTGGCGACGTCGCCCGCTGGCAGACCGCATTCCGCACGCATGCCGGGGACATCGATGCCCAGGCGGTGTCGGCCTTCCGGCAGGCCCGCCGGCTGTCGCGCCGACTGAAGGTCTGGCTACCCGTTGCCGTAGGCACGATCGTGCTCGGTTCTACCGCCCTGGAGGGCGACGTCGCGAAGGCCGCAGTCTGGTCACTGGCGGCCACGATCGGCCTGTCGGCCGCCACGCGCCTCGTTCTGATGTTGGCCGAGCGATGGCTGTTCCGGCGGGCGATATCGACGGGTCTTCTGCCCGTCGACCGATAGGCTACGCTCCACCGGAAGGCATCGGCAAAGGCGCGTTAAGCCCCTGCCCGCATTCAGTTTTTCATCACGTCGATAGAACTCCGTGGAGGCAGGGTAATCCCACGCGAAGAAGGTCCGCCGATCGCCGGCAATCGGGCGATCGGGTTTGTTCGTTGCGCGGAAGGCCGATCTGCTGTACATCTATGAGACAAACACGATCAATTCGGCTGACTGCGCAACAGGTGGAACGGTCTACGTGGTAGATTGTTTCGTCACACCGCTCGCGCCCTGCCTCCGGCGGCCATGATCTCTCGGACAGAGACGGATCGCGTCGGCACCTGACCAAGCTGCGGCACAGCAGCATCCGCGCGGGGACATTGGCTGAATTCGGTGAATGGCTGGGTCCGTTCCGGCGGCGCCGATGCGCGCACGCGTCGACGCGGCCCGGCAAGACACACTGGCAGGAGAGAGCATGAGCCCCCCATCAGGATTCGTACCGGAAGGTGCCGTCAACGCGATCGACACCGACTACACGATCGGACAGGACAACATTCAGCCGCGGCTCGGCCGTTTCGGCCTGGACATCCATAACCCGGTCTTTCTGATCTCCGGCTTGATGATCGTCCTGTTCGTCGTGTTCTCGTTGATCTTTCCCGATCGTGCGGGGTCTTTCTTCGGCTGGCTCCGGCCGACCCTGACGTCGACCTTCGACTGGTTCTTCCTGCTGGCAGGCAACGTTTTCGTCATCGTGGCCCTGGGCTTGATCGTCACGCCGTTGGGCAGCGTCCGCCTTGGCGGCATGGATGCCAAACCGGACTATTCGTACCCGGCCTGGTTCGCCATGCTTTTCGCCGCCGGCATGGGCATCGGGCTGATGTTCTTCGGCGTTTCCGAGCCGATCTCCCATTTCGCCTCGTCGGTCGCGGAGGGTGCGGGTGGCGCCGACAGCTGGGCACCACTGGCCGGTGCGGCGGGCGATCCGGAAGAAGCCCGGCGCCTGGGAATGGCGGCAACGATCTTCCACTGGGCGCTGCACCCCTGGGCCATCTACGCCATCGTCGGCCTGTCGCTGGCGCTGTTCGCCTTCAACAAGGGCCTGCCCTTGAGCGTCCGGTCGATCTTCTACCCGATCTTCGGCGAGCGGATCTGGGGCTGGACCGGCCATATCATCGATACGCTGGCGGTGTTCGCGACGCTGTTCGGCCTGGCGACCTCGTTGGGTATCGGCGCCGAGCAGGCCAATGCCGGCCTGAACTACCTCTTCGGCCTTCCGGTATCGGACGGCTCGAAGGTCATGCTGATCCTGGGCATCACCGCAATCGCCTTGATCTCGGTGGTGGCGGGCCTGGACGCCGGCGTCAAGCGGCTGTCGGAGATCAACATGGTGATGGCGGCCTTGCTGCTGCTGTTCGTCATCGTGGTTGGGCCGACCCTGGCCATTTTGACCGGGTTCTTCAGTAATCTCGTCGCCTATGCCGAG
>JANQIU010000255.1 GCA_028281985.1 Alphaproteobacteria bacterium
ACAGCGTCATCCTGGCCGAGGAGATGACGCCGGCCGACACCGCCCTGATGGACCCGCAGCGCGTGGCGGGATTCGGCACCACCTTCGGCGGCGTCGAAGGCCATGCGGCGATCATGGCGCGATCCCTGGGGTTGCCGGCGGTCGTCGGTGTCGGCGACCTGATGCGGCGGGTTCGCCCGGGCCAAATGGTGATCATCGATGGCGAAATCGGGCGGGTCATCGTCGAGCCGACATCCGAGACGCTGGACGCCTATCGCGAGCGGCAGGCCCGGCTGGCCGACCGGAAGCAGGCGCTACGCGGGCTGATCAACCTGCCCGCGCGGACCCGCGACGGTATCGATATCGGCCTGTTGGCCAATGTCGAGTTGCCGCGCGAAGTCAGCAGCGCCCGGGGTGTCGGCGCCCAGGGCATCGGACTGCTGCGCACCGAGTTCCTGTTCATGAACCGCGATGACCTGCCGGGCGAGGACGAGCAGTACGAGACCTTGCGCAACATCGTCACCGGCATGGGCGGGCACCCGGTCACGCTGCGCACGCTGGACGTCGGGGGCGAGAAGCTGGCCACGGCCCTTGGGCCGCGTTTCGCCGAAAGCGCCAATCCCGCCCTGGGCCTGCGGGCCATCCGGCTGGGCCTGCGGGAACCGCCGCTTCTGGAGCGCCAACTGGCCGCCATGCTGCGGGCCGGTGCGCACGGCCCGGTGCGGATCCTGGTGCCGATGGTGGCCAGCGTTTCCGAGGTCCGGCAGGTCCGGGCGATCCTGGCACGCGTGGTGCGGCGGCTGAAGCGCCGCAAGGCGAGGCTGGCCAACCCGCTTCCGCCCCTGGGGATCATGATCGAGGTGCCCGGCGCCGCCCTAGCGGCCGACGCTCTGGCACAGATGGCCGATTTCTTTGCAATCGGCACCAACGACCTGATCCAGTACACGCTGGCCATCGACCGCGGCGACGAACAGGTGGCCGACCTTTACGACCCCCTCCATCCGGCGGTGCTGCGTCTGATCCAGTTCGCCACCGAGGCAGCTTTGCGGGCCCGCATCCCGATCAGCGTTTGCGGCGAACTTGCCGGCGACCCTCGCTTCACCGAATTCCTGATCGGCCTGGGCATCCGCGAACTGTCGATGTCGCCGGCCATGCTGCTTGAGGTGAAGCACCGGCTTCGCACCCTCAGCAGCATTACCGCGAGCCGACGCGCCGATCTGGTGATGTCGGAAAGCGATCCCCGGCGCATTGCCGAGCTCCTGGCCGGCGAGGAGTGAGATCGCCGATCGGACGTTTCCCCATTCGTTGTCGAAGGCCTGAGCCATGCGCGACCTGATGGCGTCTCCGTTCGGTTCGCTGTTGCTGCACCCCTGGGTCGACCGGCGGTTGCTGCGCACCCTTCGGACCACGTATTTCCCGCTGTCGCGGGCCTGGGCGGCAGCGCAGGTGGCCGGCCGGTCCGAGGACGTCTTCGCCGACGAGATCGGTGATCGCCCTCGCCCGCGCGGCCTGGTCCGCCCGGCTCTTGCCCAGATCCACCGCCGCAGCCAGGCGCTGGCCGACGCCGATGCCCGATGGATCGACCTGATGTTCGGCGACAAGGGGCGGCGGACCCCGCCCTGGCGCCTTGTCTCTGCGGAAAACCGACGGCTGGAGGCGGCACATGCCCTGTCCATGAGCCGCTCGGCGCTGATCCCGCCGCATCTGGCGCGGCGGTTTCCGCCGATCAAACACGACGTGAAATCGTCCGCCGCCGTCACGGAACGGCATGGCTCCCGCCTTCTGTCCGGGCAGTCGTTTCCGGCGCCCGAGGATCGTCCGGTGGCGGCTTCCCATGCCGTGTCGTGGGAGCACGGGGCCATGCAGTGGCTGCACATGGCGTCGCCGGTGGCAGACGCCGGAACTGCCTGGGCCCGCGTCTACCTTCCCAGCGGGGAGGGGCGACAGCCATCGGGCACGGTGATTCTGGGTCAGGGGATCTCCGTGGAACCGGAGTTCGTGCGCGGCCTGTCCGAACCGCCGACGGCGTTGACCGTTGCGGGCCTGGCGACGCTGCGGCCCGAGGGCCCGTTTCACGGCAGGCGCCGGCTGCCGGGAACCTATGCCGGCGAGCCGATCATGGGCAACGGCCCGATGGGCATGCTCGACTTCCTATG
The DNA here is from genome assembly GCA_028281985.1 of Alphaproteobacteria bacterium. GTDB lineage: Bacteria > Pseudomonadota > Alphaproteobacteria > DSM-16000 > Inquilinaceae > JANQIU01. Next base: position 2,136 of record JANQIU010000255.1, read on the forward strand.
GGCCCATGTTCTGGAGCTCGGTCTCTGGATCGCCTGGGCGCGCCGGTCCATTGGCGGCCCCGTGGCCCTGGCCGGGTTCAGCCTGGGTGCCTTGACCATCCAGAGGGTCCTGACCGCGGCGGCCGATTGGCCGGCGGAGATGCGCCCCGACGCCGCTCTCCTGATCACCGCGTCGGGGGCGATGGATGCCGTCGCCCATGACGGCGCGTTGGCAAAGGCGCTCGGTGTGCCCCAGGCGATGGACGCCAGCGGATGGACGGCCGAACAACTTGCTGCATGGCTGCCGCTGATGGAACCGCGCGGCCGGCCTGTCCTGCCGCCGGAACGCATTGCCATGGTGCTTGGGGCCGAAGACGAGGTGCTGCCCTATCGCTGCGGCAACGACCTGGCCACTGGCTGGGGCATTCCGGAAGACAACCTGTTCGTCCGTCCATTGGGCCATTTCACGGTGATCGCGGACATGTTCCGCGACGCCGAGCCGCTAGAGCGGCTGGTGGCCATGCTGAGAGGCGGTTAGGCGGCCTGCTCCCCTGCCGACGGTCCCGGGCCCTAACCCGCTGGGATCATACCCGCGCCCGGCCGGTATCTTCGGGACCCAACAGATGCTTGCTCACGTCGCCGGCCGGAGTGCGCGGCAGCGCGTCGACCAGGATGAAATCGCGCGGAACCTTGTAGCCGGCCAGGTGGGTTCGGCAGTACGACGTCAGCGCGGCGGGTTCCGGCGCAGCGCCGGGGCGGGGCCGCACATAGGCGCGACCGACCTCGCCCCATCTCGGGTCCGACACGCCGATGACAGCCACCTCCAACACGTCCGGATGGATGGCCAGCACGCGTTCGATTTCCGCCGGATAAACGTTTTCGCCGCCAGAGACGTACATGTCCTGGGCGCGGCCGACGATGGCGAAGTAGCCATCGGCATCGCGGCGGGCGATTTCGCCGGATCTCAGCCAGCCGTCGGGCGTCAGGGCGGCGGCCGTGGCTTCCGGCCGATTGAAGTAGCCGGGGGTCACGCCGGGTCCGCGGATCCACAGCTCACCCGGTTCGTCGATCCCGGCCTCTCCGCCATCGGGCCGGACCAGACGAACCTCCATGAGAAGCTGCGGTCTGCCGATCGACTCGGGTCTGACGGCGACGCTCTCCCGGTCCATCAGGAACACCGTCGGCCCGGTTTCCGTCAAACCGAAGCCGGGTTGAACGACGGCGCCGCGTTCGGCGAATGCCTCGATCAGGTCGGTCGGCAATTGCCCGCCGCCGCAGGTCCAACTGCGGGCCCGGGGCAGATCGGCGGTGGCGAACCTCGGATGCGAGGACAAGGTCCGGTAGATCGCCGGCACGGCGAAAACGAGGCTGACCGATCCGGCGTCGACCAGATCCAGCAGGGCATCGGGGTCGAACCGGTCCAGCATGTGGACCGTGCCGCCGTGCATCAGCACCGGCAGGGTGTAGAGGTTGATGCCGGCGGTATGGAACACGGGCAGGAAGGTGACCGTGCTGTCCGCTTCGGAGATGCCGACCGGCAGACCGATATTGATCATGTTGGCCAGGGCCATGCCGGGCGTGTGGATCACCGCCTTGGGCAGGCCGGTGGTACCCGCCGTATAAAGCAGGTACCAGAGCTGATCCTCCTCCCAGGAGTCCGGGCCGAAGGGGGCGCCGCTGGCGGCTTTAACGAGTGCCTGGTAGCCGTCGTCCACCCGGGCCATGCCCGGTTCGCGTACGGGGATGGTGCGAATCCCGGTCACCTCCGATACCCGCTCCGCCAGTTCGGCACAGGTGTCATCGTACAGCAGCCACTGGGCACTGCAGTCGTCGATCAGCAGAACCAGTTCGGACGGGGTTTGCCGCCAGTTGAGCGGCACCAGCACGACGCACGCCTTGGCGCAGGCGAACAGGATTTCGAAGAAGCTCGATCGGTTGCGGCTCAGGATCGCGATCCGGTCCCCCGGCAACAGGCCCAGGCGCTGGATCATGGCTTCGGCGAACCGGTTGGCCCGGTCGTCAAGCTGGGCATAGGTGACGCGGGTGCCGGTCGCGACATCGCGCAACGCGACGCCGTTGGGCGCCAGCAATGCGCGCCGTCGAGTCAAATCGGGCAGATGAAACATCGTCGGGTCCTTGCCCCAAAATCAATACTGAACGGAATGCCGAAAACCGGGATGTTCCCCACCGATTGGCGGGGTCGGCGGCCCGGTGCGGTAAGGCGCTGCGCTCCGAACTCTAAGGCTCCGAGGATGTCGCGGGTGTCTTTTCGACCAGTCCGCGTTCCACCACTTCGATGAGGCCCGCTGTCGCCGTATCCGTTGGGCTTCCATCCGCACCGGCAACCGATCTGGCCGCGGAGATCAGGCGATGGCGCTCTTCGGGACCGGTGTTTGCGCTGATCGGCCCAAGAACGTTACGCAACTCACCGCCGAAATCGAGAACATCACGCAGGACGAAACCGGCGAACAGCATCAACTCGTGGGCCTCGTCCTCCGTCACCGACAATTCGGTTGTGGCAAACCGGCCGATCTCCTGCTTCTGGGCCGATGAAACATCGCCGGACTGTCGGGCGATGCCCAACAGCAGCACCACTGCAGCCTCTTTTGGGTCCTCCAATGCCCGAATGCTCAGCTTCCGTTGGCGCGCCTGCCACCTTAGCCGACGCGGAAGCCGCGCCAACTCCTTGGCATTGTCGACGGCATCGCCGGCATTGCGTGACAGGACGTTGAACAAGACAACCGCACCCACGACAGCCACCAGTATGCCCAGGACGATATGCATCCGCTTGCTCCCGATGACGGCGTGCAGGATGTCCGCTTACCCGACGCCGGACAAGCTTCCCAAACGGATAGGGCCATCCGCTGCGGTCGTTATCTCGTTGATACCCTGGCTCCCGCGGGGTCGCCACCCCTCGCGACGGCGCGACCCTGCTCCAAGCCGCCAGGGCGCGCGGGGCGCCCGTCAGGCTAGCGCCGAACCCAGGTCGATCCGCGATGGCGCCGGGCGGCCCAGGATCATGTCGGCCGCCTTTTCCGCGATCATGATCGCCGGCGCGCTGGTGTTGCCGCCGACGATCCGCGGCATGACCGAGGCATCGACGACGCGAAGGCCCCCCATCCCGCGGACCTTCAACTCGGCATCGACGACGGCCGCTGGGTCGTCGGCGGTACCCATCGCGCAGGTGCCGACCGGGTGGAAGATAGTGTTGGCGCTGGCGCGCACCCAGGCGTCGATCTGCTCGTCCGCGGCGACGGCGTCGTCGGGGGAAATCGGCCCGTCGTTGTAGCGGCTGAAGGGTTCCTGGCTGCCGATTCGCCGGGCCAGGCGCACACCGTCGCGAAGGCAGGCGACATCGGCCGCCTCGGACAGGTAGTTGGGGTCGATGGACGGCGGCTCTTCGGGGTAAGGGGAGGTGACCTGAACGCTGCCGCGACTCTCGGGCCGCAACTGGTAGAAGTTGATCAGATAGCCGTGCTGGCCCTGGCCCTCGCGCGTGGTCTCCAGGTTCAGGCCGGGCACGAACGTGATGTGGATGTCGGGGATCTCGAGTTCTGGCCGGGTGCGAAGGAACCCGCCGGCCTCCAGCGGGATCGAGGTGGCCGGGCCGGTGCCGAACAGCCAAGCCTGCAGACCCGCGCGCAGGGCCCGGTCTGGCCGAAACATCGAATAAAGCGTGATGGGCTCGGCGCAACGGTAGGTCAGGTACACGCCCAGATGGTCCTGCAGATTGCGCCCCACGCCGGGCAGCGGGTTGGATACCGGCAGGTCCAGCGCGTTCAGATGTTCGGGATCGCCGATCCCGGAGTGCTGCAGCAGCGCCGGCGAGTTGATCGCGCCGCCGGACAGGATCACCTCCCGCTTTGCCCAGGCGGTGGTGATCCCGTTGCCGCGATCGACCGCGACGCCGGTGCATTGCCGGCCGTCCAGGATCAGCCGATGGACCAGCGATCGCGTCCACACCGACAGGTTGGGGCGCTTCTGCGCCGGCCGCAGGAATGCCGTGGCCGTGCTTTCGCGCCGTCCGTCGCGGATATTGAAGTCGTAGAGACCCAACCCTTCCTGATCGGCGCCGTTGAAATCGTCGTTGCGGGGGAACCCCGCCGACCAGCCGGATTCCAGGAACGCGCGGTAGAGGGGATTGGCCCCCTCGGCCCGGCGAACGCACAGAGGCCCGTCCGTGCCGTGATAGGGCGGCGTCCGGTCGACATGGCCCTCCGAACGGACGAAATACGGCAGCACATCCTCGTAGGCCCAACCGTCCAGGCCGAGCTGACGCCAGCCGTCGTAGTCGCGCCGGTGGCCGCGCATGTACATCATGCCGTTGATCGACGACGAGCCGCCCAACACCCTGCCCCGGGGCCAGCCAATGGTGCGGCCATCCAGATGCGCCTGGGGGCGCGTGGTGTAGTTCCAGTTGATCGGACGCCAGAAATAGACCAGGCCGGCGACCAGGGGCACGCGGATCAGCGGGTTGGCATCGGGCGGCCCGGCTTCGATCAGCAGCACCCGGGTGCCGGGATCGGCCGACAACCGGTTGGCCAGGACGCAGCCGGCAGAACCAGCGCCGACAATGATGAAGTCGAATTCGTCTTCCATAGCCGGTCCCCCTTGTTGGCCTTCAGAAGGGAAACTCCGCCCCGTTCATCGCGATCGCCTGGCCGCTCACATACGCCGCATCATCGGTCGCAAGCCAGGACACCGCGGCGGCGACGTCCCCGGGCGTACCGAAGCGTCCCATGGGAACCGTCGACTTGAAAGCGTCGATCACCTGATCGGGGGTCTGGCCGGTGACGGCGGCAAATCCATCGGCGATATCCTTCCAGAACGGCGTCTGGATGTGCCCGGGCGCGTAGCAGTTCACGCGAATGCCGTGCGGCGCCAACTCGACCGCCAGGGATTGGCTGAGCATGATGATGGCCGCCTTGGTCGCACAGTAATGCGCGATGTTCGGCACGCCCCGGCGCCCAGCCCCGGATGAGGCGTTGACGATCACGCCGCCGTTGCCCTGGGCGATCATCCGGCGGGCGGCGGCTCGGCTGCCCAGGAAGACGCCATGGACGTTGACGTCGAACATCCTTTGCCAGTCGGCGTAGGCGGTCTCGACGACGGGTGAAATCTGGATGATGCCGGCGTTGTTGACCATGACGTCCAGTCTGCCGAACCGGTCGGCCGCTTCGGCGACCAGCGCGTCGACCTGTGCCTCGTCGGTCACGTCGCAGGGGACGGCGTGTGCCCGGTCGCCCAGGGCATCCGCCACTTCCGCCAATGCGGTGGCGTTGCGGTCGGCGACGACGACCCTGGCGCCTTCGGCGGCGAAGCGGTCGGCGATGCCGCGGCCAATGCCGCTGGCGCCGCCGGTGACCACTGCGACCTTGCCCACGTGCCGGTCCGGTTCGGCTGCCATTGTGGTCTCCCTCATCCGGTTGCTCAGGTGTCGCGCCAGCGTTTCCCGTGCCGCCGCGGCACCGCTACGACCGCGTCGTCGAAAGGCGCCAGCGCATACCCCGCCGGCTGCGGCGGCCGGGCGGCATAGCCGGTTGCTGCCTCGATGGCAGCCAGGACGGTAGGGTGCGTGTAGTAGGCACTGTAGGCGGCGATAACGAACCCGCCGAAGCCCTCCGGATCGTCGGTCTCCCAAGCCTGGAGCAGGCGCGTACGCTCGGAAGCGGACCGGTCGGCCATGTCGGCGGGCAGATGCTTCGATGCGATCGCGACCGCCGGATGTAAGTGGTCGATGCCGGACATCCGGTCGACCAAATCGATCGCCGCAGCGCCCGGAAAACGGCCGTCCCCGGGCAGGAGCGTTTCCAGGGCGGCGCGCAGGGAGTCCGTGATCATGGTCCGGGCCTCACGCCGCCGAGCGCGCAGCGCCCGGTCGGATCTGCCGGCGGTCGCGGATCAGCGCTTCCGCCGCGCGCAGGGCGACGGCCTGGATGGTCGGCGTGGGGTTCAGGGCGCCGACCGTGACGAAGACGCTGCCGTCGACCACCATAAGATTGTCCGCTGCATGGGCGCGACACAGCCCGTCGACGACGGCGGTGTCCCGGTCGTCGCCCATTCTGGCGGTGCCCATCAGGTGGAAGCCCGCCTGAACCACAAGGTCCTGGGGCAGGATTCGTATGGCGCCGGCCTCCTGGAACGCCCGGGTGGCGCTGGCGATGCCATGCCGGATCATCGCCTGCGTGTTCCGATCCAGGCTGTAGATCATTTTCGGTGCGGGAACACCGAAGCTGTCGGTCAGGGTCGGATGCAGTTCCACCCGGTTTTCCTCCCGCGGCAGGTCCTCGGTGGTCACCGTCAGGCTAGCCGTGCGGCCGAACACCTCCAGGAAGGCGTCATGGTGGCCCGCGCCCCAGGGCACCCTTGGCAGGTAGCCGCCGCAGGCCGTGCCCAGGGGGCCGTCGCTGCGGACGAGCTGCATCTGGTAGCCGCGGACGAAGTCGCGGGCGGGATCGGTTTCGTAGAATTCCTGGCACAGGATGGAGCAGGCGAAGGGGCCCTTGAAACCATCCAGAGGTTCGTCGAACACCCCGGTGACCATCCCCGTCGGGTGGTGCATCAGCCGCTTGCCGACAAGGCCGGTGTCGTTGGCCAGCCCGTTCGGGAACCGGGACGAGGTGGACAACAGCATCAGTCGCGGCGTGCCGATCCCGTTGGCCGCCAGGATGACGACATCGGCCCCGATCCGCTGGACAGTACCTTCAGCGTCGTACCAGGCTGCCCCCACCGGACGACCCGTGGGGTCCGTCTCGATCTCGAAGACCCGGGCGCCGGTGATCAACCGCGCCCCGGCGTTGAGCGCCAGGGGCCAATAGGTGACATCGGTGCTTGACCGGGCCTTGACCGGGCAGCCTAGGTCGCACGGGCCGCAGTGATTGCAGACACCGCGTCCGGCGCCGTAGGCGATGGTGTTGATCGCCACGTCGCTGGGCCACCAGTGCCAGCCCAGCCGGTCGAAGGCGCCGGCCATGACCTCTGCCCCGCGGCCGAGGGGCAGGGGCGGCATCGGCCGCTTGGGGCGGGGCGGATTGCCCGGGTCCCCGGCCAGGCCGGCGACGCCCATAATCCGATCGTTCTCGTCGTAGAACGGCGCCAGGTCGGCGTAGCTGATCGGCCAGTCGTCGGCGACGCCGTCCAGGCTGCGCACGCGGAAGTCGGACGGGCGCAGCCGGGGGAAATGGGCGCCCCAATGGATGGTCGAGCCGCCGACGGCGTTGTACAGCAGCGGCTTGATGGCGGCGTCCGTGTCGTCGATGGGGTAGTCGACCGGCAGCCGGCGGATGTTCGGATTGGGGTGGTGGGTGGTCTGGCGGGCCAGTTCCCAGTCCTGGCCGAAGCTGGGCACCTGGGCGTAGTCGACCCAGCCGCCCTGCTCCAGGCAGGTGACCTGGATACCGGCGGTGGCCAGCCGCCAAGCGACCGCCGCCCCGCCGGCCCCGGCGCCGATCACCAGGACGTCGGTGTGGTCGAGGCCCATCAGGCGGAGTCTCCGATTTCGCCGGCCGTGGCCCGCCAGCAGCGGACCAGGCGCCCGTCCGGCTGGCGGTCCAGCGCCTGCGGGGCGTCGGCACAGGTTTCGGTCGCGTGCGGACAGCGGCCATACAGGTAGCAGCCGCGCGGCAGGTCGACCGGGCTCGGGATCTCGCCGGTCAGCGTCTCCCGCTCGTGCCGGTCGACCCGCCGTCGGGTGGGGTCGGGGAACAGGTGCGATGCCAGCAGCGCCTTTGCATAAGGGTGGCGCGGGCTCCCGAACACCTGATCGACGGTCCCCAGCTCGACCATCTGGCCCAGATACATCACTGCCACCCGGTGGCAGAGGTACTGGACCGTCGTCAGGTCATGGCTGATGAACAGGTAGCTGAGCTGCAGATCGCTTTGCAGCTTCTGCAGCAGCGCGATCAGGCCGACGACCGCCGAGGGCGCCAGAACCGAGGTCGGTTCATCCAGCACGATGAACTCCGGATCGGTAGCCAGCGCCCGGGCGATGTTCAGCCGCTGCATCGCGCCTGCCCCCAGGCCGCGGGGCCTGATGTCCAGCGCATTGGGGTCGAGCCCGACCATGTCCAATAGCTCTCGCGCCCGGTCGCGTTTGGCCCGACCGGTCAGCGTGGTGTGCAGGTCTAACGGCTCGCGCAGGATCCGGCCGATGGTCCAGCGCGGGTTCAGGCTGTCATAGGGATCCTGGAAGACGATCTGCAGCTTGGACCGGAACCGGCGCAGATGGTGCTGGGCGATGCCGCTGATCGGCTGGCCGCGATAGCGGATTTCGCCGGACGTCGGCTCCTCCAGACGCAGCAGGCACCGGCCGATGGTGGTCTTGCCGGAGCCGGACTCGCCGACAAGGCCGACCGTCTCGCCGCGGCCGATGGCGAAACTGACCGTGTCGACGGCCTGAACCACCTTGTCGGTGCCGCGGATCGGGAAATGCTTGGTCAGCCGGTCGACCTCGACCAGCGTTTCAGTGGCTGCGGATGATGCCCTGCGGGCCTGGGCCTGCTCCCCGGCGCTTGCCCGTTGCAGGCCCAGAATGGACTGGCTGTACGGGTGCGCCGGGCGGGCGAAGAAGTCGCGGGCCGGTGCGTCCTCGACGATCCGGCGGTCATGCAGCACCAGCACGCGGTCGCAGTAGTTGGCGATGATGCCCAGATCCTGGCTGATCAGCAGGATGGCGCTGTGGGTTCGCTGGACGGTCTCCCACATCTGGTCGAGGAACTGGGCCTGGATCGTGACGTCCAGGCCGGAGGTCGGTTCGTCGGCGATCAGCAGCCGCGGTTCGGAGCTGAGCGCCATGGCGATCAACGCCCGCTGCGCCATGCCGCCCGACAGCTCGTGGGCGAAGGCCTTCACCCGCCGGTCGGGATCGTTGATACCGACCATGCGCAGCATGTCGACCGCCCGCTCGCGTGCCTCCAGCGGGCTGGCATGGTTGTGCGCCCGGTAGACGTTGCCGATCTGCTTGCCGATGCGCAGCATCGGGTTCAGCGAGCCGCGGGGGTTCTGCACGATGATGCCGATGTCGCGCCCGCGGATCCGCCGCAACTCCTCTTCCCGGCAGCGCAGCAGGTCGCGGCCGTCGAACTGGATGCTGCCGGCGAGAATGCGACCCGGCGGCCGGACCACGCCCATCAGGGCCAGGGCCGTGGTCGACTTGCCGCTGCCGGCATCGCCGACGAGACCGACCACCTCGCGCTGTCGGATGGTCAGATCCAGCCCGTCGATGGCGACGACGGTGCCCCTGGGCGTGGGATAGGCGACCTTCAGCCCGCTGGCGGTCAAGACCGGCGGCGCCGGTGCCACGGTCGCTGCTGGCGTCGACACCACCTCGCCCGACACGACCTCAGGCGCCGTCATAGCGGCGCTCCAGCGCGTTGCCGAGCACCGCGAACCCGAACACGGTGACTGAGATGGCGATGCCCGGGAACACCGACGGCCACCATTCGCCCAGAATCACCTGGTTGGCCCCGGTGGAGATCATCAGCCCCCATTCCGGGGCCGGCGGCCGGACGCCGGCGCCGACGAAGCTCAGCCCCGCGGTCAGCAGGATGGCGAAGCCGATGGTGACCGACGCCTGGATCAAGGCCGGTGCCAGCGAGTTCGGCAGCACGTGGCGGAACGCGATCACCGCTTCGCTGTTGCCGATCGCCCGGGCCGCCTCGACATAGCCGCGGACCTTCTGGCTCAGCACCTCCGAGCGGGTCAGGCGGATGTAGATCGGCGTGTACAGGAGGGCGAGCGCGATGACGATGTTGGTCATCGACCGGCCGGCCAGGGCCACCAGGATCATCGCGGAGATGAACACCGGGAAGGACTGCAGGACGTCGGAGGCGCGCATCATCACCTCCGTCCACCAATGCTTGTAGTAGCCGGCCGCCAGGCCCAGCAGCACGCCGAAGACCAGCGACAGGCCGTTAGCGGCCAGCGCGATGGTCAGGTCGATGCGCGGGGCGGCGATGACGCGCGAGAACACGTCCAGGCCCGAGGCGTCCGTGCCGAACCAGTGCGGCGGCTGGTCCAGGCTCCCGGTGATCGATCCCCAGAACAGCCGCGGCCAATCGGCCAGCGGTGGCGGCGGGACCGCGTAGCTGCCGGTGGCGACGGTGGGGTCGTAGGGGGCCAGCACCGGGCCGAACAGCGCCAGGAACACGGTCAGCGAGACGATGCTGACGCCGATCAGGAACAGGACGTCGATCCGCCGGCGCGGCTTGTCCATCGGTTCGCTGGCGACGGTCATCAATAGGCCACCCGCGGATCGATCATCGCGTGCAGGATGTCCAGGAGCAGATAGACCGACAGCGAAATGGCGGTAATCACCAGCACGACGCCTTGGATCGCCGGGTAGTCGAAGGCCAGGATCGACCGGATGGCGTACTGACCCAGACCGCCGAGCGAGAACACGCTTTCCACCAGAACCGCGCCGCCGAGCATGAAGCCGTAGAGGATGCCGATCAGCGTCATCGACGGGGCCATGGCCGCACGCAGGGCGTAGAAGGCGATGCGGCGCGCGGGCAGGCCGGCACACCGGGCGTACAGCACGAAATCCGATTGCAGGGCGCGCACCATGTTCTGCCGCACCATCTTTATGATCGGCCCTGACAGGATGAACACCAGGGTGGCCACCGGCAGCATCAGGTGGTGTAGCGCCTCCAAAAATACGTCCAGCCGGCCGGCCAGCAGGCTGTCGATGGTGATGAACCCGGTAATGACCGCCGGTTCGCTGGTCATCGGGCTGAGCAGACCCAGCGGGGCCGGGGCGACGCCCAGGACGAAGAAGAACAGGTAGACGAACAGCAGCCCCCACCAGAACTCCGGCTGCGAGCCGGCGAACAGACTGTAGACGAAGACGCCGCGGTCGGCCGCGCCGCCAGGGCGGGTGGCGCTGAGCATGCCCACGGGCACGGCAATCAGGAAGGCGACGAAGAAGCTGATGGTGATCAGCTCCAGCGTCACCGGCAGAAAGGTGCCGATCTCCTGGGCGATTGGGCTGCCCGACACCCAGGAGTCCCCAAGGTCACCCTGCAGCAGACCGGTCCCTTGCGAGGGTGCTAGGCCCAGATAGTGCAGCAGTTGGACATGGACCGGGCGGTCCAGGCCCAGCGACCGCTCGGCCTGGGCATAGGCTTCTTCGCTGGGGTTCAGGCCGACGAAGCGCGAAATCGGGTCGGCGGGCAGCAGCCGGATCAGGAAGAACACCGCGACCGTCAGCACGACGAGCTGCACCAATCCGATCAGCAGCCGCTTGGTGACGTAGCGCAGGAGCAACGGGCGGGTCCTCGGCCGCGAAGAAGATGTCGGGCCGGGCCGTCATGGCCCGGCCCGGAACCGGCCTATTCGGCGTAGGACAGATCGAAGAACCGGATCGAATTGTCCGGATGCCACTGCATGCCCTGTAACCGGTCGCTGTAGGCCCATTGGGTCCGGTACTCGACCACCGGCAGCCAGGCGATGTCGTCCATCAGCGTCGTCTGGATTTCCGCCAGCAGGGCGTCGCGGGCCGCCTGGTCCGGCTCGACCCGGGCTTCCGCCCACAGGCCGTCCACGTCCGGGTTGCGGTAGTTGACCATGTTGTTCAGGCCGCCGGCCTCCGGCGACACGAAGAACAGCTGGACGGCATAGCCGGCATCGACGCCGATCGGCTTCTCCTGGTCGTTGATGGCGAACGGCAGGTCTCGTTGGACGAGCTGGCGGTCGCCGTACTGGGTTTGCGGGATCGGGTTCAGCGTCACCGGGAAGCCTGCCTGGCGCAGCGACGACTGGATCGCCGTGACGATGGGGCCGAGCGTGGTTTCCTTCTCCGCCACATAGGTCAGCTGAAAGGCATCCTCGAACGCCTCCAGGCCGGCGCCGCCGGGATAGCCGGCCTCCTCAAGCAGGGCCGCGGCGGCGTCGGTGTCGGTGTCGTACTGGTGGTCGGCCGGCGCAACGAAGCCCGGGTAGCTGCTGGGCACCACGCCGGCCCAGCGTTCTGCCTGGCCAAAATAGCCGGCCTGGATGATCTGGTCGTAGGGCATGGCCCTTGCCACCGCCTCGCGCACCAGCGGGTCGTTGAAGGGCGGCACGTCGAAGTTCATGTGCACGAACAGATTCTCGTTGCCCGACACGCCGGCCACGGTGATGCCGCTGGCCTCGCGCAGGCTGTCGAATTCCCGCGGGGTCAGCTTCTGGACCAGTTGCGCCTGGCCCGTGCGCAGGATCACCACCCGGTTGGAGCTCTGCGGCACCCGCTTCATCACCACCCGTTCGATCGCCGGGGCGCCGCGGTAGTAGTCCGGATTGGCGGTGAACACGATCTCGTCGTCCTTGGCCCAGCTTTCCAGGCAATAGGGACCGAAGCTCGGGACACCGACATTGTTGGTGTAGTCGTGCGACCAGGGATCGTCTTCCGTGGCGTTGGCCTGCATCAGTTCGGCATCGAAGATGTGCAGGCCGAAGATGGTCAGCACCGGCAGGAACAGGGCGTTGGGTTCGGACTGGCGGATGGTCACCGTGTAGTCATCGATCCGCTGAACCTCGTCGCCCAGCGCGCGGGCGGCTTCGTCGCCGAAGACGTCCGGCGTGAAACCGTCGATGGAGGCGACATTGGACAGGAACCAGCCGATGGGTGCGGCGCCGCTGACCGACTTCGCGCGCTCGAAGGTGTAGATCACGTCGTCGGCGTTGAAGGTCGCCCCGCCGCAGCCCATAACCCCCTGGCGCAGGTTCAGGGTCCAGGTCAGGGTTGCCTCGTCATACGACCAGGTATCGACCAGCCGGCCTTCGAAGGTGGAGAAATCCGGCACGATCACGCCGTCTTCGTTCGGCGCGGCCGTGGCATAGCCGAACAGCGGTTCCATCAGATTGACCATGCCGGTCTGGCTGGTGGGGATCGCCGCAGCGGGGCCGTCGTAGTTCAGTCCCGCCGGCACGTCTTCGGCCAGGAACAGTAACTCAGCCGCGTTGACGGCCGCGGGTCCGGCCAGGGCGGGCACGACGATGGCCGTGCCGGCCAGGGCGCATTTGCGCAGGATTCCCATTTGTTCTCGGCCTCCCGATTTCAGTTGTCCGGACAAATTTCGTCTTCGGCTTCGCGCCTTGTCAAGCCGCATGGGGCCGTAAACCCGCCCGCGCGCTTGACACTCACGCCGCCGCCCAGACAACTTGTCCGGACAAATTTGTCGACAAGGCCCGACCGGGTTCGGGATGGGGGAGGCGGCCATGGCGCGGCTGATCGTGCTGTTCAATCTGAAGTCTGGTCAGGATCCCGATGCCTACGAACGATGGGCGCGCGAGGTCGATCTGCCCACGGTCCGCGGTTTGCAGTCGGTCGACAGTTTTGAGGTGAGCCGGTCCACCGGCCTGCTGATGGGCGAAGGAAAACCGCCCTTCCAGTACATCGAGGTCCTCGAGGTGAACGACATGGACGGTTTCGCTGTCGATGTGTCCACCGACGCAATGAAGGCGATCGCCGCCCAGTTCCAGGAAATGACCGACAATCCGATCTTCATCCTGGCCGATCCCCTGGATTGAGGAACGTCGCCATGACCGGATTGCAGGGCAAGGTCGCGATCATCACCGGTTCGGGTCGCCCGAAGGGACTGGGCCAAGGCATGGCGCGGCGTCTGGCGCGGGACGGCGTGCGGGTGATGCTGCATGATCGGGGCGCCGTGGCGGGCGAGGTGGCCCCGGCGCACGGGGTGGGGACCTCGGCCGACCTGGAGGGCGTGGCGGCGCATCTGCGGTCGCAGGGTGCGGCGGTCGCCACCTGCACCGGCGATCTGCTGGTGGAAGACGATGTGGCCCGTCTGGTCGCCAGGACGGTCGAGACGTTTGGCCGGGTCGACATCCTGATCAACAATGCCGGCATCGGCTACCTGTTCGGCCCGCTGGTCGATATGCCGGCGGAGCAGTGGGATGCCGTGCTGGGCGTCAACCTGCGGGCTGTTTTTCTGGGTATGAAGTATGCTGCCCGGCAGATGATCGCCCAGGGTGATGGTGGCCGGATCGTCTCGATCGCCAGTCAGGCCGGCAAATCCGGTTTCGCCCTGGCGTCGGCCTATACTGCGTCCAAGCACGGGCTGATCGGTTTGACCCGCTCGGCGGCGCTGGAGTTCGCCGAACACGGCATTACCGTCAACGCCATCTGCCCGAACCACGTCACCACCGGGCTCGGCGCCTGGCAGAACGCGTTCATGTCCCAGGCCCAGGGGATCAGCGAAGAGGACTACCTGGCCGCCATGCGCCGGCGCATCCCGCTCGGCCGGCCGGGAACCGTCCAGGATACGGCGGAGGCCTGCGCCTTCCTGTGCTCGGACGCGGCGGCCTACATCACAGCGGAAGCGATCAACGTTTCCGGCGGCGAGGAGTACCACTGATGGATCCGCGGCTGTCCTGGCCGGACCGCGCCCGACTGGCGATGTCCTTCGTCGTCAATGTCGAGGAAGGCTCGGAGATGTCGGTGGCCGAAGGCGACAAGGGGCCCGAGCCGGTCGACGAGCTGTCGGTGTCGCTGCGGATCCCGGTCCGCAACTACGGCAACGAAAGCAACTATCAATACGGCATTCGGGCGGGTGGGCCGCGGATCCTGGATCTGCTGAAGCGCCACGGCATCCGCTGCACCTTCACCGCAGCGGCGTTGTCCCTGGAGCGGGCGCCCGACCTGACCCGGGAGATCGTTGCCCAGGGCCACGAGGTGTGCAGCCACGGCTGGCGCTGGGTGCATACCTTCTCCTACCCGGAAGACCGAGAGCGGGATTTCATCGGCAAAGCCGCGGACAGCATCGCCCGAACCACCGGAACCCGTCCCTATGGCTGGCTGTCCCGCTACCTGCACACGGCCAACACCCGCCGGCTGCTGCTGGAGCACGGGTTCCGCTATCACATGGACGACTATTCCGACGACGTGCCGCGCTGGGAGGTGGTGGAGACGCCCGAGGGGCCCCGGCCGATCGTGGTCGTGCCCTACGCCCTCGACACCAACGACATGAAGTTCTGGCTGTCGCCGTCGCTGACGCCGGAGCAATGGCTGGACTACGCCATCGCCACCTTCGACACCCTGTACGAAGAGGGCGCACATGCCCCGAAGATGATGTCGCTGGGCCTTCACCTGCGGATCATCGGCCGGCCGGGGCGTATCGGCGCGCTGGACAGGTTCATGAGCTATGTCTGTGGCCGGCCGGACGTGTGGATCACCAGCCGGCTGGCGATCGCCGACCGGTTCGCCGAAACCTGCCCCTGGCAGGGCTGACCGGGGGCGTCCCGCCATGTCGCAGGACACGCTGGGCTGGCGCGCCAAGATCGGCGTCGTCGTACCGTCCACCAATACGGTGGTCGAGGCGGAACTGGCCGACATGCGACCGCCGGGCGTGACCAACAACACCGGCCGTATCGCCATCCCCAATCTGGCGGTATCGGGGGACGACGATTTCGCCGAACTGATCCGCCTGATCCTGGCGGCCCAGGATGCCGCCTTCGAGTCCGTCCTGTCCTGCCAACCCGACCACGTCATCCTGGGCATCTCGGCCGAGACCTTCTGGGACGGCGCCGATGAAAGCGCCGAGTTGAAGAAGCGTCTGGAAGCATCGGCCGGCGTCGGTGTCACCACGGCGGCGGAGGCGATCGATGCCGCGCTTGCCGCGCGCCAGTGTCGACGGATCGCCGTCGTCACGCCCTATCACCCGGCCGGGGACGGCAAGGTGGCGACCTTCTTCCAGCAGAAGGGATACACGGTCGCGCACGTGCTGGGCCTGTGCAGCCCCAGCCCGGTGGCAACGGCCCAGGTCAGCGAGGCGACGTTGCGCGATGCGCTTCGATCCCTGGACGCCAGCGACCCCGAAGCCATCGTCCAGGTGGGCACCAATCTGCCGATGGCACGGCTGGCCGCCGAAGCGGAAGGGTGGCTCGGCAAGCCGGTCATCGCCGCCAACACCGCCCTCTACTGGCGGGCGCTGCGGGTTCTGGGTATCGACGATCGCGTCTACGGATGGGGGCCGCTGCTCAGTGACTATTGACGTCCCGCGGGCGGCGGGAAATTCGTCCGGACAAATCCCGTTGCCGGGCTGTGGGCCGGTGGGTAGCATTGCCTCTCACGCTGGCAGGTAGGCCGATGTATCAGCGCGTCGTCGATCGGATTGCGGTGGCCACCAGTCGCGTCTTCGCCTGGATCGGCGGTCTGCTTCTGTTTCTGGCGGCGATCCTGGTGTCGGCGGAAGTCGTGTTGCGCAATCTGGCCGGTGTCGCCGTCCTGCACAGTTTCGAGCTGACCAACTACCTGTTCGCCACAGCGGTCGCGTTTGGCCTGGCACACACGCTGGCCTGCCGGTCCCACATCCGCATCGATATTCTCTATGCCGCCCTGCCGGCCACGGTGCGGGCGCTGCTGGACCTTTTGGCGCTGACGGGCATGAGCGCGCTGGGAGCGCTTTATGCCTGGCAGGCCTGGCGGACGGTGGCGCTCAGCGCCGATCTCGGCGCCGTCTCCAACACGACGCTGGCGGTGCCGCTGGTCATCCCCCAGGGCCTGTGGGCGCTGGGGCTGAGCTGGTTCACGCTGGTGGCCGTGCTGCTGACCATCCTGGTCGCCGTGCGGCTGCGCCAGGGGGACCTCGGCGCAGTGACGGCCTATGCCGGTGTCGCCGGCGATGGTCCCGGAAAGCCGGGCGATGACCGCTGATGGTGCCCATTTCGGCCCTGCTGCTGGTCGTCCTGGTGGCGATCGGACTGCCGATCGCCGTCGTGCTGGCGATCATCGGCGTCACCCTGTCGGAGGTGTTCGCGTTCTTCCCGCTGCTGCCGGCGACCGGCGAAGTGCTGTGGACGGCCTCCACCCAGTTCGTGCTGGTGGCGGTGCCGCTGTTCATCCTGATGGGCGAACTGCTGCTGCGCGCCGGCATCGCCCAGGAGATGTACGAAGGCGTGGACGCCTGGGTCAGCCGCGTGCCCGGTGGGCTGATGCACACCAATATCGCGTCCTCGGCCCTGTTCGCCTCGACCTCAGGGTCTTCGGTCGCCACGGCGGCCACCATCGGGACGATCTCGATCCCCAACATGCGCCGCTACGGCTACTCGCCGCCGCTCTATCTGGGCAGCGTGGCCGCCGGCGGGACCCTGGGCATCCTGATCCCGCCCAGCATCAACATGATCCTCTACGGCGTTCTGGCCGACGTGCCGATCCCCCAGCTCTACGTTGCGGGGTTGATCCCGGGTCTGATGCTGGCCGGTCTGTTTTCGCTCGTTGTTTTCGGGCTCTGCCTGTGGCGCCCGGGACTGTCCGGGCCGCCGCGCCCGGTGGACTGGCACCGCCGCTGGCGGGCATTCCGAGCCGTGGCTTCGCCGCTGGCGCTGTTCCTGATCGTCGTCGGGTCGATCTACGCCGGCTGGGCCACGCCGACCGAAGCGGCGGCGCTGGGCGTCATCGCCGCGCTGGGCCTGACCCATATGCGCGGCCGGCTGTCGGTCGGCATGCTGCGGGACGCATTCGAGAACACCATGCGCACCACCTGCATGGTGATGCTGATCGTGATCTCGGCGTTCTTCCTGAACTTCATGATGAGCGCGGTTGGCCTGACCGGCCAGGTGACCGGTCTGATCCAGGGCCTGAACCTGTCGC
Source organism: Alphaproteobacteria bacterium (assembly GCA_028281985.1). Taxonomy (GTDB): domain Bacteria; phylum Pseudomonadota; class Alphaproteobacteria; order DSM-16000; family Inquilinaceae; genus JANQIU01. The sequence continues at coordinate 19,699 of JANQIU010000255.1, forward strand.
CGCTGACGGTAATGCTGCTGATCATTGCCGGCTACCTGCTGCTCGGCTGTTTCATGGAGTCCCTGTCGCTGATGGTGGCGACCACGCCGATCGTCGTGCCGGTCGTCGTCGCGCTGGGCTACGACCCGGTCTGGTTCGGGGTGCTGTTCATGATCCTGATCGAAGCGGCGCTGATCACGCCGCCGATCGGCGTCAACCTGTTTGTTGTTCAGACCGTTCGCGGCACCGGCCCGTTCCGGGACGTCATGGTCGGGTCGATCCCCTTCCTGGGCATGATGCTGGTGATGATCCTGCTGCTGCTGGCGGCGCCGGGGCTGGCGCTCTGGTTGCCGGGGGTGTTGGCAGGCTGATACGATCTCTCAGAAAACAAAAGAAAACGCAATCAAAACAGGGGTATAAGGTATGTCACTGACACAGAACTTCAGGTTTGCATCATTGTCATTGGCCCTGCTGGCGATGCCCGCTGCCGGGATGGCCCAAGATCTGCCCGAGACCACGGTGCGTGTCGTCGGCAATCTCGGCATCACCACGCAAAGCCGGACCATCGAAGCGCCGTTCTGGTCCGAGACGTTGGGCGAAGCCTCCGGCGGGACCGTGACCGCCCAGTTCACGCCGTGGAATGAGATGGGGTTGAGCGGCCCGGAAGTGTTCCGGCTGCTGTCGCAGGGCGTCATGGATGTCGCGACGGCCCAGCTCGGCCACCATGCCGGCGATGCGGCGATCAACGACGGCAACGATCTGGCCGGACTGTCGCCGGATATCGACACCTTCGCCGCCGTCACCGAGGCGTTCCGGCCGGTGCTGAGCACCTTCTACGAGGAGGAGCTGGGCCTGCACATCCTGACGCTGCAGTCCTTTCAGTCGCAGATCCTCTACTGCCGCGAGGCGTTCACCGGCCTGTCCGACCTCGACGGCCGGCGCGTGCGGTCGTCGGGCGCCAGCCAGGCCGACTTCATCAGCTATTTCGGCGGCGCCGCCGTCAACATGGCATTCGGTGAGGTCCAGCAGGCCTTGCAACAGGGCGTGATCGACTGCGCCATCACCGGCACACTGGGCGGGTATTCGGCGAGCTGGCATGAGGGGGCAGACTACCTCTACACCCTGCCGATCAACTACGGTGCCGGGGCGACCGTCGCCAACCTGGCCTGGTGGGAAGGGCTTGACCCGGCGGTTCAGGCTTTCCTGTCCGACGAACTGGCCGAGGTGGAGGCAGCGATGTGGGCGCTCAACCGCGAAGAAAACGACATCGGGATCGCCTGCAACACTTCCGGGCCCTGTCCGTTGGGAGAGCCGGCCGGCATGACCCGGGTCGACCCCTCGCCGGAGGACCTTGAGCTGCGCCGGCAGGCCATGCTCGAGGCGGTGCTGCCAGGCTGGGCCGACCGGTGCGGCGAAGACTGCGTCAGTGCCTTCAACGAGACCGTCGGGCCGGTCGTCGGGCTGGCCATAGAGTGACCGGCCGACCCCCGCAGACCGACCGGGGGCAGGGCGCCATCCCGGAAGCCCCGTCGGCCTGCCCAGCCGACCGGACCGACGCGCCCGGTTTTCTGGCCGCCCTGGCCCAGGCGCTGGAGGACGGGCGCGTTGCCGACGATGTCGAGGGCGCGCTGCACGCGCTTGCCACCGTCGCGCATGCGACCCTCGGCAATCGGGCGGCGGCGGATCGGCCCGGTGCGTTGCAGGAAGGCGAGCGCGATTACCGGGTCGCCGGCTGCTTCATGATCACGCCGGACTGGCAGTACAACATGTTGGTCGGCAATGTCGGCTTCCCACCCGAACAGCGGCGGCTGATGATCCCGTTCGCCTGGAACCACCCGGGCTGGGTCGTCACCAACGAGCAGCCGCTGCTGCTGGAGAACACCGACGACCACGGCACGTTCCGGCAGTTCCTGAAGTCCAGCCGGATGGGGTCGTCGATCTATGCCCCGATGATCACGTCCGACGGCATGGTCGGCCAGATCGTGGCCGCCGCCCAGGCGCGCTGGACCTATACGCAGGAAGACCTGGACCGGCTGATCGTGCTGGGCCGGATCGGCGCCCAGATCTGGCGGGCGAGGTTCGGCGCCAACTGGCTGGCGGCCGATTATCCGGCCGCCGATGCCTGGTGGGCCGATTGTCAGGACGCCCGGTAGCGCGGGAGCAAGGATTGCCGCCAAATCCGATAGATCCGCTGGTGGCCCATGTGGCTGGTGCCGGCTACGACGACATGCCGGCCACGGCCGTCGACAAGGCCAAGACGTTCCTTCTCGACACGCTGGGTGTCGGCATCGCCGGGTCGT
>JANQIU010000043.1 GCA_028281985.1 Alphaproteobacteria bacterium
GGGCAATCGAAGCCCCGCAGACGGTCGCGGAACTGCTGGTCCGCGGCGCGGCGGTCGACGATGTCGACGGACGCGAGGTGACACCGTTGCTGGCGGCGATCAATGCCGGAAACGACGCCGTCATCCGCCTGCTGCTCGACGAAGGGGCCGACAGCAACCGACCGGCGTCGGACGGGTCCATGCCGGTGGCGCGCGCGGCCGGCCTGGGCCGGACGATTGGCACCGGCATGCTGATCGACGCCGGCGGCGACCCGGACAGCCTTGCCGCCGGTGGCCGGGTGGCGCTGGATCTGGCCGTCGATGGCGGTCACCTGGCGTCGGCAGCCTTGCTGATCAGCGCCGGGGCGGCCGTCGATCCGCGCAGTCCGGCGGACGGCAGCACACCGCTGATCCGCGCCGTCGATCGCGGCGATACGGACATGGTGCGCCTGTTGATCGCCGGCGGGGCCGACCCGCAGACAACACGGTCGGACGGCATGTCCGCGCTCGCGCTGGCCGAGGGGTCTTCCGACCTCAGCGGCCTGCTGGAAGCGCAGTCCTCAGTCCGACCCTGACGGCGGCGCACCGGCCGGCGCGGCACCCAGCGCATTGTGGCTGCCGTCGCACAGCGGCATCCGCTGGGTGCGCTTGCAGGTACACAAGAAGTAGGTCTTGCTGCGTGTGGGGGTGAAGGCAACCGGTTCCAACCCGGTTCCGGCATGCGACCCGTCGCAGAAAGGCTGGGTTTTACTGCGGCCGCAGGCGCACCACCACACGGTCTTGCCGTCTTCCAGATCGACGGCGATCGGCGCATCACCGCCGATTTCCGGTTCAATTTGGCTCATGGTTCCTTTCCAAGAAGATGGACCCTGCCGAGCGGCGGCCGGGCGCCAGTCAGGCCCGTCATTGACCTGGATCAGGGCGATTGTCGACGGCTGTAACCTAAGCTTAACAGGCTGAAATTCAGCCCTGTCCACGAAACAAAGGGTCCCACCGATGCTGACAGACCCCCATGATCTGGTCGCGGAGCTGCCGGAATACAGCCAGCAGATCCGCACCCTCCAGGAGCGTGACGAGACGTTCAATGCTCTGGTGGTCGAATACAATCAGCTTGACCACCACATCCAGGAGACCGAACTGTCCGGGACTCCCATTGACGATCATCATTTCGAAAATTTGAAGAAGCAACGGCTCCGGCTTAAGGACGAGCTGGTTCGACGCGTTCGAACACCCTGACACGGCGGCCCGCCCGGGGGACTGTGCGCCTCTGGACCGACACTCGCGGCGCCCACGTCCCCTGACAACCAGACCTGCAGGCCCCGGTCCGGCATGGCCGGCACATGGGATGGGTTTCTGACCCCTCCGACCGCCCCTATATTCGGCGGATGAGCGACGGACCTGCCCATCTGACGGATCCTTTCGGCCGCGATATCCGCTATCTGCGGGTATCGGTCACCGACCGCTGCGACCTTCGCTGCGTCTACTGCATGGCCGAGACCATGCATTTCCTGCCGAAGGCGGAGCTGCTGACGCTGGAGGAACTGGACCGGTTGTGCACGGCCTTCGTCCGGCTCGGCGTGCGCAAGCTCCGGCTGACCGGCGGCGAGCCGCTGGTCCGGCGCAACATCATGGACCTGGTGCGCAACCTGGGCCGGCATCTGGGCGACGGCCTGGATGAACTGACGCTGACCACGAACGGCACGCAGCTCGCCGGCAAGGCCGCCGATCTGGCGGCGGCCGGTGTGCGCCGGATCAATGTTTCCTTGGACACGCTGGACCCGGCGAAGTATCGCGCGCTGACCCGCTGGGGCGACTTTGCGCGGGTCATGGACGGGCTGGCGGCGGCGGACGACGCCGGACTGCGCGTGAAGATCAATGCCGTGGCCCTGCGCGGCGTCAACGACGACGAAGCCGATCGCCTGATCGCCTGGTGCGGCGACCGCGGGTACGACCTGACCTTTATCGAAGTGATGCCGATGGGCGAAATCGGCAGCGAGGCGCGGCTCGACCAGTATCTGCCGCTGTCGATCCTGCGCGGCCGGCTGGCGCAGCGGTGGACCCTCGAAGACGTGCCTTTGCGGACCGGCGGACCGGCGCGCTATGCCCGGGTGACCGAAACCGGCGGTCTGCTGGGCTTCATCACGCCGATGACCCACAACTTCTGTGCCGCGTGCAACCGCGTCCGGGTGACCTGCACCGGCACGCTCTACATGTGCCTGGGACAGGAGGATGCCGCCGACCTGCGCGCACCCCTCCGGCAGGCGGATAACGACGTCCCGCTGGAAGCGGCCATCCGCGCCGCGATCGCCCGCAAGCCGGCCGGGCACGACTTCGTCATCGATCGACGGCAGAAGCGCCCGGCCGTCGGCCGGCACATGAGCGTGACCGGCGGCTGACGCCTATTCGATCCGGTATTGGTGGGCGTAGGTCTGACCGTCGCTGACGGTCAGCTCGGTGAAGCCGAGCAGCTTCAGCAGGTCTAGGAAGGTGTACCAGTCCTCGACCCGGTTCTCGATGAAGAAGGGCGTGGCCCGGGCCTGGGCGGTCATCTGCGCCAGAAACGAGCGCATCTGGTAGAGCGTCACCAGAGAATCCCGGTCCAGCGTCACGATGATCAGTTTCTCCGCGTCCGCGCCCTTGGCGTACATGGCGAAGACCGGGGCGTAGGGCCGGCTCATCTGTTCCTGGGTCATGGCGACGACAAACCCGATGCGGCGGGTCCGGTTGCTGTCCGGCAGGGTCTCGGAACGGGCCGGATAGACCTCCTCGCTGGTCAGCGGCGGATAGTAGTATCCGGCATGCCGGTCGTCGTCCGGCTCCTGGGCGACGGCGGCAGCGCCGACCGACACCAGCACCGTCATCATCGCGCCCCAGAACACACTCTTCATGTCGATCTCCCGTCGCGGTTCAGCCTGTGGCCCAGCGCAGGGATGTGGCGCACCGCACGGCGCCGGCAAGTCGCGCGTGCCGCCCCACACTGGATGGTCTACAGTCCCCGTGCCATGACCAAGGCCGAACAAAACCCCGACGCCGATCACCCGCCGCTGCGCAGCCCGCCGCTCAGCGCCCCCTGTTTCGTGGCCGCAGAAACCGAGCAGGCACGGTCGGCCAAGGACCGCCTGGTCCGGCAATATGGCAGCGTACCCTTCGAGGAAGCCGACGTGGTCGTGACCATCGGCGGTGACGGCATCGTGCTGCAGGCCCTGCATCGCTGTCTTGCCAGGCAGCTGCCGGTCTACGGATTGAACTGCGGATCGGTGGGCTTTCTGACCAATGCCTTCAGCGAGGACCGGTTGGTCGACCGGTTGATGCGGGCCGAGGACGTGGACCTGCACCCTCTGTCGATGACCGCGCACCGGGCCGACGGGGTGACGGAGATGGCGCTGGCGATCAACGAGGTTTCGCTGCTGCGTCAGACCCGACAAAGCGCCAAGCTGCGCATTCTGGTCGACGGGGTCGAGCGGATGCCACAGCTGATCTGCGATGGGGCTATGGTGGCGACCCCGGCCGGCAGCACCGCCTACAATCTTTCCGTTCACGGCCCCATCATTCCGCTCGACGCCGACGTGATGGCGCTGACCCCGATCAGTGCATTCCGCCCGCGTCGTTGGCGCGGGGCCCTGTTACCGCACAAGGTGACGGTCCGCTTTGAGATCCTGGAACCGGAAAAACGCCCGGTCAGCGCCACCGCCGACAACAGCGAAGTCCGCAACGTGACCGCGGTCAGCGTTCACCAGGACCGGTCGGTCAACCTGCGTCTCTTGTTCGATCCGGAATCAAATCTTCGCGAACGCATCCTGATGGAGCAGTTCACGCCGTGACGCGGTCCCGTCCCTCGGCGTAGGCCGCGCAAATGCGGCCCATCAGGATCTCCATATTGGCCTTGAGCTCGGCCATCGCCGGAATGCGCTGCAACCGGCGTTCGTTCATATAGAGGCCGCGGTTGATCTCCACCTGCACGGCATGCCGGTGCTCGGCCGGCCGGCCGTGGCGGCGAACGATCTCCGCCCCGGAATACGGCTCGTTGCGGCGGACGGCATAGCCGCATTCCCGCAGCGTATCGACCACCAGATGCGACAGCGACGGGTCGCAGGTCTGGCCGTGCAGATCGCCGATGACGAAATCGGTCTGTCGTTCGGACTGGCCATGCGGTGCTGCCCCGCGGGACGGCATAGAATGGCAGTCGATAAGGATCGCCATGCCGAACCGCCTGTATGCCAGGTCCAGCATGCCGGTCAGCCGGTTGTGGTACGGCCGGTAGTAGCGATCGATGCGGCGGCGGACATCGGCCGCCGTCAGCGGCTGGTCGTAGACCGCGAAACCGGGACGGTACTGGGTCCGGATCAGGCCGATACCCTGACGCGTCTTCTCCGTCGGGGCCGCCGGGTCGGGCCAGATATCAGCCAGCATGTCCGGATCGAGATCGTCATCGGCCCGGTTGAGGTCGATGTAGCTGCGCGAGAACTGGGCGGCCAAGAAACCGGCCCCGAAACGGGGCGCGCCACCGATCAGTTCGTCGACGAACAGATCCTCGCTCTCACGCAGAATGCTTGGGTCGCAGGCCGTGACGAAGTCGGGAGGAATGCCGGTGCCGCTGTGCGGGCTGTCGAACACAACGGGGACCGTTTCAGCATCCACACCGGTCAGCACCCCGGGCACATCGTGGCGCATCGGCCTCCTCATCGCGGCGCCCTGAACGAACTTCAAGGGCAAAGGAGGTACATTCCCTGGTCTGACCGTCCGAGGCAACCCGGTGCGGCACCACCGGCCATAGACCGGCCGCCGCCGGCAGGACATAATAGAGCGGTTGTCTCGGGGCATGTGATCGTACCCGCGACGATCCGTCCTTTGCCGAAATCCGGTTCTTCCGCCGTCGGTGGCCACAGCTTCGCCCGATATATCGCGCTTTCGCGCCGGCAATACGGGGATTCCGTATGCTTGGCGGTTGCCCGGTCGATCCCCCGGCCACCATGTGCTCCTGACGGCCCTTGTGCACGGCAACGAAGCCTGTGGGGCGATCGCCCTGGCCAGATTGCTGGACTCCGGCTTTTCGCCCGACCGCGGTATCGTCACGGCGATTTTCGCCAATGTGGATGCGTTTCTTCAGATGGACCCGGCCAAACCCTGGCAGAGCCGGTATGTCGACGAGGACATGAACCGGCTGTGGGACCCGGGGCGCCTGGCGGCCCCCGCGACCAGCGTCGAACACCGCCGGGCGAAGGCGCTGGTGCCGCTGGTCGATCAGGCCGACATCCTTCTGGACCTGCATTCGATGCATCAGCGCGGCGAGCCGATGCTGCTGGCCGGCCCGCTGGAGAAGGGCGTCTCGCTGGCGCGGGCCGTCGGGCGACCGCGGCTTGTCGTCCGGGACGCGGGGCACGCCGCCGGTCCGCGGCTGCGCGACTACCGGCAATTCGGCGACCCGGCATCGCCCGCAGCGGCGCTGCTGGTGGAATGCGGACAGCATAGCGACCCCACCGCGGCGGACATTGCGTGGGCCACGACCTGGCGGCTGCTGGCCGCGGTCGGTGTGATCGATGCGCCACGGCCGGAAGACGGGATCGCCGACGACGATCACCAGACGGTCATCGAGGTGACCGAAGCGGTCACCGCCCGGACCGAGCGCTTTCGCTTCCTGCGGCCCCTGCAGGGCATCGCGCGGGTGCCGGATCGGGGAACCCTCGTGGCAATCGATGGATATCGGGAGGTCCGAACGCCCTACGACGACTGCATTCTGGTGATGCCCGCAACCCGACCGGCACCCGGCCATACGGCCGTCCGACTGGGTCGTGTCGTCGCCTAGGCCCGGCAGCGGCGCCCTGCCCGGCACGGCCGGCCGGCTTGTGCGCCTGGCGGGCACGCTGGCCGCGGCGGCGGCCGGCGGGTTTGCCTGCGCCTCCATTGGGCTGCCGTTGGCATGGCTGATCGGCGCGGTCCTGGTGGTGGCCACGGCAGCCATGGCCGGTGCCCCGGTCTTCGTCTATCCGAAGTTGCGAGCGGCCATGTCCGCCGTGCTCGGCGTGATGCTGGGCAGCAGCTTCACGCCCGATCTGCTCGACCGCCTCGCTCCCTGGACGATCACCCTGGCGGCCTTGGTCCCCTACATCGTCGTCGCCGGCGGCGCGGGATATCTCTTTCTCCGGCGGTTCGGCGGCTACGACCGGCCAACCGCTTCCTTCAGCGCCATGCCCGGCGGGTTCGCCGAGATGACCCTGGTGGGATCCGCGATGGGCGGCGACGAGCGCACCATCTCCCTGGGACACAGCACCCGGATCATGTTGGTCGTGCTGATCGTGCCGCCGCTTCTGACCTGGACGGTCGGCACCGCCGACCCCACGACGGCGGCGGGCGGCTTCGACCCGTCACGCATCGAGGGAACCTGGCTGGATTTCCTGTTGCTGACGGGCTGCATCGTCGGCTGGCCGATCGCCAAGCGGCTGCGCCTGCCTGCACCGGCCTTGACCGGACCGATGCTGGTCAGCGCCGTCCTGCATCTGACCGGCGGGTCGGAGGTGGCACCGCCCCAGCCCGCCATCAGCGCCGCCCAGGTCGTGCTGGGCGCGGCGCTGGGCGCCCGGTTCGCCGGCTACCGGCTGGCCCTGCTGGTCAGAACCGTGGGGCTGTCAGCCGGGCTGACCGTCGTGCTGCTGGCGACCGCCGCCGCCGCCATGGAAGTGCTGCACCTCGTCACCGGCATCTCGCATGCCGCCCTGTTGCTGGCCTACCTGCCCGGCGGCATCTCGGAGACGAGCCTTGTGGCCCTGGCGCTCGGCATCGACGCGGCCTTCGTCGCGGTCCACCACACCATCAGGCTGGCCTTGGTGATCGCCCTTGCGCCTTTGGTGTTCCGGTTGTCGCCGCTGCGGCGTCTGTCGGGGCCGGGTAGGCAATAGAGGTCGACAGGCGGGGTTGCTGTGGCATCATCCCCGCCGCGGATGTTGAGGTTACGGCCGCCTGCCATGGAGAAGGGTCCGGTTTGATGGACGAATCGCTGATCTTCGTCGGTGCCATCGTTCTGCTGGCGGTGGTCGTGATTGCCATGGGGGTCAAGTCGGTCCCCCAGGGCATGGAATGGACCGTCGAACGTTTCGGCCGCTACACCCGCACGCTGGGACCGGGCCTGAACGCCATCATCCCTTTCATCGATCGCGTCGGTGCCCGCATCAACATGATGGAAACCGTCCTCGACGTACCGGTTCAGGAAGTCATTACCAAAGACAATGCCATGGTCCAGGCCGATGGCGTCATCTTCTACCAGGTGCTGGATGCCGCCAAAGCGGCCTACGAGGTCCGCAACCTGGAACAGGCCACGGTCAACCTGACGATGACCAACCTGCGCAGCGTGATGGGGTCGATGGACCTGGATTCCCTGCTGTCGAACCGCGACCTGATCAACGCCCAGCTCATGCGGGCCGTCGACGAGGCGACCGACCCCTGGGGGGTCAAAGTGACCCGAATCGAGATCCGGGACATTCAGCCGCCGCGCGACCTGGTCGACGCCATGGCGCGCCAGATGAAGGCCGAGCGCGACCGGCGGGCCGAGATCCTGATCGCGGAAGGCGACCGTCAGGCGCAGATCCTCCGCGCCGAAGGCGCCAAGCAGTCCGCCATCCTGGAAGCGGAAGGGCGGCGCGAAGCCGCGTTCCGGGACGCCGAAGCCCGCGAACGTTCGGCGGAAGCCGAAGCCAAGGCGACCCAGATGGTCTCAGAGGCCATCGCCGAGGGCGACATTCAGGCGGTCAACTACTTCGTGGCGACCCGGTATGTGGAAGCGATTCAGTCGCTGGCCTCCGCGCCCAACCAGAAGGTCCTTTTCCTGCCGCTGGAGGCCTCGTCGGTCATCGGCTCCCTTGGCGGGCTTGCTGAGATCGCCAAGGAGACCTTCGGCGGCAACGGGACCGATACCCCGTCCAGACCGCGGTCCCGCCGCCCGTCGTCGGGTGAGCGTCCGGCCCAGGATGTGGCGAGCGTTACCGCACCGCCGCGGTCGGCGCCCGATGCCCCTCCGTCCGACGGGTCGCCCTGGAGCCGGTAGCCCATGCCCCAGATCGTCTTCTGGTACTGGTGGGTCGCGGCCGCCCTGCTGGTCGTCCTGGAGGTGTTCATCCCCGGCAACGTGCTGGTGTGGCTGGGCGTGTCCGCCGGCTTGGTCGGGTTCGCCGCGCTGGTGGTCCCGGAGATGCCGTCGTCGGTCGCTCTGGTCCTGTTCGCAATCCTGGCGGTCTCCTCGGTCCTGACGGCCCGGTTCTACATCCGGCGCCAGCAGAAGCCGACGGACCACCCGGCCCTGAACCGCCGAGCCCAACAGATGGTTGGACGGACGGTCGAACTGGTGGAGCCCATCCGCGGCGGTTTCGGCCGCGTCCGGATCGGCGACAGCCTGTGGGTCGTCCGCGGCGACGATCGCGACGCAGGCATGTCCGTGCGCGTCGTAGCGACGGCCGGCACGGATCTGTTGGTTGAACCAGCCGACGTCTAAGAACCGCCCACCGCTAGCGCGACCGCCCCTTCGCCTTATCGCAAATTCTTGTCGAGCGGGCCGACGGTTAGAACGAGTAGCGCAGCCCAATTCCAGTGAAGAACCGATCGTCCAGTTCTTCGGCGCTGACCCCTTCGGAGAAACCCTGTTCCGGCCGGCTGTAGGTTCCGGACAGCGTCAAATCCAGATCGAAGTCGAAACTCAAGGTAAAGCCAAGCGACGCCGCGAAATCGGCCTCATCCTGACCGGGCTCCAACACCGTGAAGCCGGTGGGCCCGAGTCGGTCCTCGCGAACCCCGACCAGCGTGTCCGTCCGCGACGGCGCAAGCAACTGCGCGGCGACGCCGGTGGTCAGGCGAATGTCCTCGCCCAGGCGTGTCGTGTACCCGATGCCGAGATCGGCGCTGGTCTCGGAGTCCAGGCCGCTGACATCGCCCCGAACCCGCAGCTCGGCGGCAAAATCGCCCCCATCGTAGCGTAGAAAGCCGCCCAACTGGGTGGTCTCGGCTTCCTCACCGGACAGGATCGCGCCGGTGCCGCCGCCTTCGGCGCTCGGGACGCTGACCACCGGTCCGACCGACAGTCCGCCGAACCGCATCGCCTCCACGCCAATGTCGACCCCACCGGTCAGTCCGACATCGCCGAAGGACGACAGGATGTCCCGATTCCGCAAGAAAACGGGTGCGCCCGAACTGGCGAGTTCCTCAATGCCGGGTGCCGAACCGACGACATAGCGCGGAGCGGTCGGATCCTCGGCACTGATCGCAATATCGCTTGCGGACTCGGACTGGGCACCGGCAACCGTCGAAGCAAGCAGAACCGCGAATCCCAAGCCGGCGCCAAAAGCGCGAATCTTTGAGACACCGCTCAACAAGCCGGTCTCCAAGACCTTCGACCTCCGCTCTGCTCCGAAGCGCTGCACTGCTGCTAAGGGTTCTAAGAACCCTACGCGGTATATGGGATTGGCGCACGACAAAAAAAGTGCGGCAACCCAACAGTTAGCGTAACACGAACGAAGCCCCTTCGCTATTGCTGCAATGCAACAGTCGGCGAAAAGTGCGCTTACGCCTCACTCCAAGCTAAACGGCCCGGGTTACAAAAACATTTACCATATTGAAGTAAAGACGGCGGCATTGTCGGTCGGCGACGGGCTCCGGACGCGGCGTTCACTTGATGCCGGCGTCGACGGGCCCCATCGGGCCGGATGGATTGGATGGATAGCGCGGCGCTGGCTACTGAAGACCTGTTTATCGACCAGCTGACGCTTGAAGCCATGGCCGGCCAGCACGAGCGGTTCCTCAGCGGTCGCGACGGCGGACAGCGGCTCAATCTGGCCTTGCGCGTCGGCAAGGGCCTTCGGTTCGACAACATGGAGCTGTCCGACGCCGAATTGCGGGGCGCCCGTCTGGAACAGTGCAGCTTCGTCGGCGCGCGCATGCTGCGCGCCAATCTGTTCGGCGCGGATCTGCGATATGCCGATATGCGCGACAGCAACCTGTCGCATGCCGACCTTCGCGGGGCCATGCTGCGGGGGGCAAATCTGGAAAACGCGACGCTGGTCGAAGCGGATGCGCGCAGCGGCGATCTGGTGCGGCGACTGCGCGGCGGCGCGCTGCAACGCATCAACGCCGATAACGAGACCGGCCTTCCCTCCGCGAACATGCGGGGTGTCGATCTGACCAGCGCCAAGCTGTCTTCCCAGACCTTGCGGGCAACCGACCTGACCAACGCCATCCTCCGGAAGGCTAATCTGAGCGGCGCCGACCTGTCCTACTGCACGCTTCGGGGGGTCCAGCTCGACGGCGCCGATATGAGCGGCGCCAACCTCAGCCACTGCGTGCTGCACGGGGCGATGCTGCGTGGGGCGGTGCTGACCGATGCCGAAATGGACAATGCCGACCTGAACGCCTCGGTCTTCGACCAATCCCTTCTGGCCGAATGCAATACCACCACGGCGCTCCTGCCCCAGCGCCTGGATCGGCTCGACAGGCCTTTGCGCGAGGTGCTGGAGGGGCATCGCGGCTGGATCCAGTCCATGGCGCATGAGGGGGCGCGCGCCGACTTCTCCGGGTTCGATCTGTCCGGCCAGGACCTGCGCGGCTTCGAGTTGTCCGCCGCACAGTTCTCCCGGGCGCTCATGGTCGGCACCCAGTTCAGCGGCGCCTCCTTGTCCATGGCCCAGTTCGACCACGCCAACGGACTCGACGCCGATTTCGCGCACGCCAATGTCCGTGGCGCGAACCTTCAGGGCGCCACCCTGAACCGTGCGGTGTTCCGCTATCTGCGGGCGGATGCGGTGCCCATCGTCGGCAGCCGCAACACCATCTGGCCCACCAACTTCTCGCGGGCGATCCTTGACGGCGCCAGCTTCGAGGAAGGGTCCCTGGTGCGGGCCGACTTCACCCAGTCGTCCCTGCGGTCGGCGGACTTCCGGGGTGCACGGCTGGTGCGCGCCAGCTTCCTCGACGCCGATCTGACCGGTGCCGATTTCCGCGGCGCCGACGTCCTGCATGCCGATTTCCGTGGGGCGATCGGCTTCGATCCACTATCGATTGAGGATGCGGTGTGATCTCGCGGAGTGCCGCATCGAATTCGCTTTCGGATCCGTCCAGTTTGCCGAATAGTACAACGGAGACGTGTAGACGGATGGGGGAACAGTCCATGGCGGATACAGCCGATACCCTTGTCGTACCCACCATACACGGCGACTACGAAGTCGATCGAAGCCGCCTGATCGACATGCCGTCAGGCCTGATCGGCTATGACGAGGCGCAGACATTTGCGTTGGTCGACCTCCAGGGGACGGGCAAGCAAGCGTTCAAATGGTTCCAATGCGTCGAACATCGCGAATTGGGCTTCTACGTTCTGCCGGCTGCGGTCCAGGACCAGGACTACATCGGGGCGGGTTTCGGAGATTTGGCCAAGGCGGCTCAGGACTCCGGGCTTGCGTTGAACGCGGTCACCATCCTGCTCGTGATCAAGATCCTCTCCGATGGGCAGGAGGGCGCAAGCCTGGACGCCAATCTGAAAGCGCCCATCCTTGTCGACATGGACAAGCTGGTCGCTACCCAGGTTCAGACGTCGGACGATTACGCGGGAAGCTTCCTGATCGGCAGCCAGTAGCGGGTCCCAGGGGCGAGCCATCCGATCCCAGCCCGGGCCCGGCAAACGACATCCAGACGGAGGGCCGTACCCGATGCCCCATGTTCTGCGTGACGCCAATGGTGACATCATCGCCGTGGTCGAACGCGAATGCCCGGGACCGACGGAGGAAGTACCGGCGGATCACCCCGACTTCCTGGCCTTTGTCGGCCGCAGCGCCGAAGACGGCGAAGGCAATCACGAGGCGTTCTCGCGCGCCGACCTGGACTTCATTCGAGTGCTGGAGGATCTGATCGGCGCCCTGATCACCAAGGGCCATCTGTCCCTCAACGATCTGCCCGCCGAAGCCCAGCGCAAGCTGCTGAACCGCAACGCGATGCGGGCCCGCATCACCTCCTATGAACTGGGCGATGAGGATGCGGATTTCCTTGTCTGAAGCGTTCGCCGGCCAGCCCGATGCGTTGCTGTCAGCCTTGTTGACGGTCACCGAACGGCTTAGCCTGCGCCGCGGTGTGCCGGCGTAGCTCAACTGGTAGAGCAGGCGCCTTGTAAGCGTCAGGTTGCGGGTTCAAGTCCTGCCGCCGGCACCAGAAGAAAGGCCGCGCGCGTTCCCGCAATAGGCGGATCCCTTGTTTGGCCGTTCAGCGAACCCTCGCCCGGTTTGCCAACACCCGACCCCCGACATACTTTTGTTCATCTGGCCGGCACACCCGCTACGCTTCGGGTCCGCCGTGCGCAGCCCAACAAGAACAGGGACAAGGGAGATCATCAGAATGCGCCTGCACCGCTTCACCCGTCGATACGCGAGTGCCTTCGCGGCAGCCGCCCTGTCGACCGGCTTGGTCATGGCACCGCAAGGATCGGCAGCCCAGGACGAGCGGGACTACCTTCTGGCGACCGCGAGCACCGGCGGCACCTACTATCCGGTGGGCGTTGCCCTGGCCACGCTGGTCAAAGTGCGCCTGCAACCGACCGAGGGCATCAATCTCTCGGCGATCAACTCCGCCGGTTCCGGGGAGAATGTGAAGCTGCTGCGGGAGGACGAGGCCCAGTTCGCCATCCTGCAGGGCCTCTACGGCTATTTCGCCTGGAATGGCGTCGGCCCCGTCGAACCGGACGGGCCGCAGGAGAACCTCCGCGCCGTCACCATGCTCTGGCCGAATGTGGAGCATTTCGTTCTGCACAACGACTATGTCGAGACCGGCACGATCGCCGACCTGATGACGGCCCAGGGCGAAGCGGCCTCCATGGGCCGGCGCAATTCGGGAACGATCGGGTCCAATACCGTGCTGCTGGGGCATCTCGGCATCGACGATATCGAAGCGGCGTTCGACCTTGTCTATCTCGGATACAACCCGTCGGCCGACGCCCTGCAGAATCGCCAGATCGTGGCGATGAGCACCCCGGCCGGGGACCCGGTCGCGGCCGTCACCCGGGCCTTCGCTGCCATGGGTGAAGACATCACGCTGCTGCAGTTCGACGACGAACAGGCGGCGCAGGCCGATGGCGGTTTTGGGCTGTGGACCTCCTACACGGTTCCCGCGGGCACTTATCCAGGACTGGACGAAGACACCCAGACCATTGCCCAGCCGAACTTCCTGGCGGTACGTGCCGACCTCGACGAGGAGGCGGTCTACCTGATCACCAAGACGATCTACGAGAACCTCGGCTTCCTTCAGGGCATTCACCCGGTCACCAACGCCATGAGCCTGGACAGCGCGCTGGCCGGTCTGCCCATGCCCCTGCATCCCGGCGCCCTGCGGTACTACGAGGAAGTCGGCCTGGACATCCCCGACGCGTTGCGTTCGGCAGCCGACTAACCGGTCGCGTCGACCCATCGGCAGGCGGCGCGGCTCCGGCCCGCCGCCTGCCGAAACGACGCGTCTCCTTTGCCCATGGCGAGCCCCCCCGCCGTGCCGCCGCGCCCGGATCGACCGGTCAACGACCGGGAGATCGAACTGGGCGAGGTTCGCACCTACACCCGCCCGTTGTCCGGTCCACTCGGTTGGTTCGTGATCGCGCTCGGCGTGCCGATCGCCCTGGTCCACATCTACTTCAACGTCGTGGCCCTGTGGCCGCCTTTGCTGCAGCACGCGGTGCATTTCGCCGGCTTCGCGGTGCTATGCGCGGTGATCTATCCGGTTTCCACCCGCATTGCCGCCCGGCGTCCGATGCTGACCCTGGCCGCCGATCTGGCCATCGGCCTGGGAGCCGCTTTCTGCGCCCTCTACCTGGTGTTGTCGGAGGAACGGATCTTCGCCCAGGGGCAGGTCCTCAACACCTTCGACCAGATCTGCGCCGTCCTGCTGATATTGGTGGCCATCGATTTTACCCGCCGGACCACCGGCTGGGTCATTCCGATCATCATCGTGGTGTCGCTCAGCTACATCTGGTGGCTGGGGCCGCTTCTGGGCGGCGTGTTCCAGTTTCGCGGCTTGAGCCTGGAAGCGGTCCTGTTTCGCAACGTGTTCAACGACGAAGGGATGTTCGGCATCATCGCCCGCATCTCGTCGACCTTCGTGTTCATGTTCATCCTGTTCGGCGCTTTCCTGATCCGGTCCGGCGCCGGCGACTTCATCGTCGATCTCGGCCGCGCGCTGGCCGGGCGCCTGGTCGGCGGACCGGGATTGGTCGCCGTCTTCGCCTCGGCACTGACCGGCACCATCTCCGGGTCCGCCGTCGCCAACACCGCCTCGACCGGGGTGATCACCATTCCGCTGATGAAGCGGTCGGGCTTTCCGCGCCCGTTTGCCGGGGCGGTCGAAGCCGCCGCATCGACCGGCGGCCAGCTCATGCCGCCGATCATGGGGGCCGGCGCCTTCGTCATGGCGACCTACACCCAGATCCCATACACGACGATCGTCGCCGTCAGCATCCTGCCGGCCCTGCTCTACTTCCTGACGGTCGGTTTCTTCGTCCGTATCGAAGCCAAGCGGCACAAGATCGGCGGCATCGAGGGCGAGCCGGTACCGCGCCTGATCGATGTCCTGAAGCGCGGCGGGCCAGTGTTCCTGCTGCCGCTGGGTGCGCTGATCGGCATGCTGGTGGCCGGGTTCACGCCGACCTTCGCGGCCGGCTACGCCATCCTGGCGGTCATCGCCGCCTCGTGGCTGACGCGCAAACCGATGGGTCCGAAGGCGATCATCGAAGCGATGGTCCTGGGCGCTCGAAACATGGTGATGACGGCCATCCTGCTGGTCACCGTGGGGATCATCGTCAACTCCATCGCCACCTCCGGCATCGGCAACATGTTCTCGCTGCTGGTCACCGAGTGGTCTGGCGGCCACCTGCTGATCGCCATGGTGCTGGTCGCGCTGGCGTCGCTGGTGCTGGGCATGGGGTTGCCGGTGACCGCCGCCTATATCGTCCTAGTGGCGCTGAGCGCACCGGCCCTGCAGCAACTCATCGCCGAAGCCCACCTGCTCGAAGCGCTGATCGACGGCACGGTGCCGCAGGCAGCCCAGGCAACCTTCATGCTGGTCGATCCGGATGCGTTGACCCGGCTTGCCGCACCGATGGACGCCGCGGCGGCCGAAGCGCTCCTGGAGGGCCTGCCCCCGGATCTGTTGCCGATCGTCCAGGATCAGGTCCTGTCGGCCGAAACGCTGACCCTCGCCCTGCTGTCGGCCCATCTGATCATCTTCTGGCTGTCCCAGGACAGCAACGTGACGCCGCCGGTCTGCCTGACCGCATTCACCGCCGCCGCGATCGCCGGGTCGCGCCCGATGGCCACGGGGTTTCAGTCCTGGAAGATCGCCAAGGGTCTGTATTTGGTGCCCCTGCTGTTCGCCTACACGAACTTTATCGGCGGGCCCATCCTGGATGTTTTGCAGATCTTCCTGTTCGCCGTTTTCGGGCTCTACGCCTTCAGTGCCGCCCTGCAGGGATATCTCGAATCGCCCATCGGATGGGGCACGCGCGCCGTGTTGCTGGCCAGCGCTGCCGCCCTGCTCTGGCCGTCCGCCGTGATCCTGCACCTTGCGGGACTGACTGTATTTCTTGCGGTATTTGTTTTGAGCCGACGGGGGGCCGCGGTGATCCGATTCTAGTTCGTCAACGCCCTTGAGCGTTTGGTAACCATGATTTAAGCACCGACGTATAGGAGACAAAGCTCCAACCCAGCCGGCACTTGCCGCGTCCTGGAACCGAGTCATTACGGACTTCCAAGCGAATGTTCCCAAATCTTCTTGGTTTTCTATCCGCCGACATGGCCATCGACCTTGGGACGGCGAATACGCTGGTCTATGTGAAGGGTCGCGGCATCGTCCTGAACGAGCCGTCCGTGGTTGCCATCGCCACGGTCCGTGGGCGCAAACAGGTCCTGGCGGTCGGCGACGAGGCGAAGCAGATGCTTGGCCGTACGCCGGGGAACATTCAGGCGATCCGGCCCCTGCGCGACGGCGTCATCGCCGACTTCGAAGTTGCGGAAGAAATGATCAAGCATTTCATCCGCAAGGTGCACAATCGCCGAGGCTTCGCCGCACCGCAGGTCATCATCTGCGTGCCGTCGGGATCGACGGCCGTGGAGCGCCGGGCCATCCAGGAATCCGCGGAGAGCGCCGGCGCTCGCCGGGTGTTCCTGATCGAGGAGCCGATGGCCGCGGCGATCGGCGCCGGCCTGCCGGTGACAGAGCCGACGGGATCCATGGTCGTCGATATCGGCGGCGGCACGACCGAGGTCGCGGTGCTGTCGCTTGGCGGGATCGTCTATTCCCGGTCGGTCCGCGTCGGCGGCGACAAGATGGATGAAGCCATTATCGCCTATATTCGCCGCAACTTTAATCTACTGGTCGGTGAGGGATCCGCCGAGCGGATCAAGAAAGAGATCGGCTCCGCCTCCGCCCCCGAGGACGGCGAAGGCCGGACGATGGAGATCAAGGGCCGCGACCTGATGAACGGGGTCCCGAAGGAACTGGTGATCTCCGAGGGCCAGATCGCCGAAAGCCTTGCGGAACCGGTGAGTGCCATCATCGAGGCGGTCAAGGTCGCGCTGGAACACACGGCCCCCGAGCTGGCCGCCGACATCGTCGACAAGGGCATCGTCCTGACCGGCGGCGGTGCCCTGTTGGGCAACCTCGACTACGTCCTGCGACATGCCACCGGCCTGCCGGTATCGATCGCCGACGATCCCCTGTCCTGTGTCGCTCTGGGGACGGGACGCGCACTTGAAGAAATGAAGACGCTAAAGAACGTGTTAATCAACATGTATTAGTCTTCTAAGTGTGATAACAGTATTCAAGGAGTGATTCTGTTGATGTGGTCTCCGATGTGGACCCATCGCTTGCCCGATGTCCGAATGCCGGGGCATTCGTGGTCACAGGGAGAGCTTTCGTGAGGCAGCGAGGTAGACCGATGGCGCGGGTGGCGGTGCTGCGAGCACTGGCCAGTCGCTTCTCCTTCGGGATCCTGCTGACCGGTGCCGTTGCCCTGATGCTTCTCGGCAAGTTCGATGCCGTGGTGATGGACAGTATTCGCGCGCGGTTCACCGATGCGGTCGCGCCGATTCTGGACGGCATGTCGCGCCCGGCCGCCACGGTGTCCGATATGGTGGACGAGGTCCGTAGCCTGGGCGATCTGCGGGCGGAAAACGCCGCGCTGCGCGTCGAGAACGAAGCCCTGCTGGAGTACCGGGCCATTGCCCACGCCCTGATCGAAGAGAACCGGCAGCTTTCTTCGCTGCTGAACTATGTTCCGGCGGCGCCGCACACGTTCGTCACCGCCCGGGTCGTTGGCGACAATTCCGGCGCCTTCGTGCGCAGCCTGGCGATCAACATGGGCGGTGAGAACGGGATTCGCGACGGGCTGCCGGCCATGGGGGCTAGCGGCCTGGTCGGGCGAACGGTGCAAACCGGTGACCGCTCCGGTCGCATCCTACTGATTACCGACCTGAATGCCCGCATTCCGGTCCTGCTGGAGGACCAGCGGTGGCGCGCCATCCTTGGCGGCGACAACACCGGTCAGCCGGAGCTGCTGCACCTCGTTCCCGAGGCAGAAGTCAGGATCGGCGACCGGGTGATCACCTCCGGCCATGGGGGTATGTTCCCGCCCGGCCTGCCGGTCGGCCGGGTGACCTCGGTCGTCGAAGGCACGGTCCGGGTCGAGCCGTTCGAGGATCTGAGCCGGATGGAGTTCGTGCGCATTTACGACTTCGTGCCCTATCGGGATGATGCCATGTTGCGGGCGCCGAGCGGGTACTTCGTGGAATAGGGCCGCGCGCGGGGTATGGAGTTAGGGCAAAGGATACAGAGCTTCGGCCGCGTTGCCGCACCGACGGCGACGACGCTGTTCATCGCCCTGGTGTCGGTGGTTCCGTTCGGCATCCCGGGCTATGGCGCCGTGGCGCCGTCACTGCCCCTGATCGCGCTCTACTACTGGGCCGTCCATCGCCCGGATTTGCAGCCGTACAGCGTGTGCTTCGGTGTCGGCCTGTTCTACGACGTGTTGATCGGATCGCCGCTTGGGATCCACGCCTTCGTCTTCCTGGTCTGTCAGTGGCTGGTCATCGGCCAGCGCCGTTTCGTGGCCGGCAAGTCCTTCGTGATCCTCTGGTGGGGATTCGTCATCGTGGCGGCCCTGGCCGCGATACTGGAATGGGCGGCCTACAGTGCCGCGCTGGCGCATCCGATGCCGCTGGAGCCGGTCGCCTTTCGCGCGCTGATGTTGGCGGCGATGTTTCCGCTGCTCGGGTGGGGACTGGTCCAGGTGCACCGCGGCATAGTGCATCAGGAAGACGGCTGATGGACCGGGACACCGACCGCTACCGCAACCTGACCCGGCGGGCGCTGGTTCTCGGCGGATTCAAGCTGGCGCTGATCGGCACGCTCGGCGCGCGCATGTACCATCTGCAGGTGCGCGAGGCCGAACGGTACCAGCGTCTGGCCGAAGAGAACCGGATCAACATGCGGCTGCTGCCACCCTCCCGCGGGTTGATCCTGGATCGGTTTGGCGTGCCGCTGGCGGAAAACCGGCAGAACTTCCGGGTGGTCCTGGTCCCGGAGGAGGCCGGCGAAGTCGAGGGAACGCTCGACCACCTGGCCCGGGTGGTGCCGATTCCGGAAGCCGACCGCCGGCGGGTCCTGCGCGACGCCGCGCGGTTGCCCGGCTTCATGCCGATCATGGTGCGCGACACCCTGGACTGGGATCACGTCTCCCGGCTTGAAGTGAACGCGCCGGAATTGCCGGGCCTGTCGATCGATGTCGGCGAGTTGCGCCATTATCCGTTCGACGAGGCCACGGCCCATGTTCTGGGCTATGTCGGCGCGGTCACCGAGGAAGAGCTGAACGGCGATCCGGTTCTGACGCTTCCAGGATTCCGCATCGGCAAGACCGGCGCGGAGTACCAGCATGAGGGCGACCTGCGCGGGGCCGCCGGGGCCAGCCAGGTCGAAGTCAATGCGTATGGCCGCGTCATCCGGGAGCTGAGCCGCGACGACGGCACGCCGGGCAAGGACGTACGCATGGCCCTGGATATCGGGCTCCAGGAGTACGTCCAGGAACGGCTGAAGACCGAGCGCAGCGCGTCCGCCGCCATCATGGACATCCACCGCGGCGACGTGTTCGCCCTGGCCTCTCACCCCTCATTCGACCCCAACCTGTTCACCACCGGGATCAGCAGCGCCACGTGGCGGTCGTTGCTGAACGATCCGTACGCGCCATTGACCAACAAGGTGATCGCCGGACAGTACGCCCCCGGCTCTACCTTCAAGATGCTGGTCTGTCTGGCGGCCTTGGAAGACGGCCGGATCAACGAGAACCATACCGTCTGGTGCCCCGGGCATATGACGCTGGGCAACCACCGGTTCCATTGCTGGAAGCGCGGCGGGCATGGCTGGCTCGATATGATCCAGTCGATCTCGCAATCCTGCGACGTGTTCTTCTACGACGTCGCCCGGCGCATCGGCGTCGACAAGATCGCCGAGATGGCCAACCGCCTGGGGCTTGGGTCAACCGTGGGGTTGGACCTGCCCGGCGAGCAACCCGGCCTGATCCCGACGCGCCAATGGAAAAGCGACAATCTGGGACAGCCCTGGCAGCAGGGCGAAACGCTGGTGGCGGCCATCGGCCAAGGCTACGTGCTGGCGACGCCGCTGCAGCTCTGCGTCATGCAGGCGCGCATGGTCAATGGCGGCAAGGCCGTCGTCCCGCGCCTGACCTATCCTGCCGACGAAGGCTTCCCCGAATGGCCGGATATCGGGGTCTCCGAACACGCCCTGCAGGTGATCTTCGACGGCATGCAGGCCGTCACGACGACCGGGACCGCCCGTAACTTCCAGATCCCGGAAGAAGGCCTGGAGATGGGCGGCAAGACCGGGACCAGCCAGGTCCGCCGCATCACCATGGCCGAACGCGCCACGGGCGTTATTCGCCAGCAGGACCGCCCCTGGCGCGACCGGCACCACGGTCTGTTCGTCGGCTTCGCGCCGCTGCACGCCCCGCGCTACGCCTGCGCCGTGGTGGTGGAACACGGGGGCAGTTCGGCCGTCGCCGCACCGATCGCCCGGGACATCCTGCACGAAACCCAGCGCCGGAACCCGGCAGTGCCGATGGTGCCGCGTCCGCTGGCCACGGCTGATCCCGGCCCCATCGCCGGTTGACGGCTCCAGCAGCGATGTACGGACAACTCACCTCCGACCAGCCCAGCATGACGCTGGGCGAGAAGATCATTCAGCTGAACTGGCTGTTGGTGCTGCTGATCTGCGCCATCGCCGGGGTCGGCTTCGCGATGCTGTATTCGGCCGCCAACGGCAACATGGACCCCTGGGCGTCGCGGCAGATGATCCGTTTCGGCATGGGCATGGTGGCCCTGTTCGTGGCGGCGTTGATCGATATCCGCATTTGGATGCGCCTGGCCTATCCGATGTACGGCGGCGCCATGCTGCTGCTCGTCGCCGTGGAGGTCATGGGCGAGATCGGTATGGGCGCCCAGCGCTGGATCAATCTCGGCATCATCCAGTTGCAGCCGTCGGAGTTGATGAAGATCGCCATGGTGCTGGCCCTGGCCCGCTATTTCCATGGACCGACCCTGGAGGCGGTGGGCCGCCCGACGCGATTGATCATCCCGCTTGCCCTGGTCCTGATGCCGGTGGCGCTGGTGCTGAAGCAGCCGGATCTCGGCACGGCGCTGATGCTGATGATGGTCGGTGGCGCGGTCTTCTTCTGTGTCGGCGTCCGCCTGTGGAAGTTCGCCGTCATCATCGCGGGCGGGCTGGGTGCAATCCCCGTGATCTGGCAGTTCCTGCACGAGTACCAGCGCGAGCGCATCCTGACCTTCATCACGCCGGAGCGGGATCCGCTGGGGGCCGGCTATCACATCCTGCAATCGAAGATCGCCCTGGGCTCGGGCGGGCTCTTCGGCAAGGGGTTCCTGAACGGCACCCAGGCGCATTTGAACTTCCTGCCCGAACGGCAAACCGACTTCATCTTCACCATGCTGGCCGAGGAGTTCGGGCTTGTCGGCGGCCTGACCCTGCTGGTGCTCTACACTCTGGTGTTGATCTACGGCACGGTCATCGGCCTGCGCAGCCGCAACCATTTCGGGCGTATCCTGGCGCTGGGGCTCACCACCAACCTGTTCCTCTACGTCTTCATCAACGTCGCCATGGTCATGGGCCTGCTGCCGGTGGTCGGCGTCCCCTTGCCGCTCATTTCCTACGGCGGCACGGCAATGCTGACGGTGATGTTCGGCTTCGGCCTCATCATTTCCGTCTACGTCCACCGCGACACGCGCATATCGCGCCGCGGCGTCGAAGACTTCTGATCGCACCGGACCGGCTATCGGACCTACACGGATTGGATTTAGAGGGCCGCCGTTCCCCAACACAGGATCACCGGCGGATACCATTAAGAATTGTATCAAATTCATATGGCACCATCCCTGTTGGCACCGATGCGGAATCAGGGATCAACCGACGGATGGTCGTTCGAGTCTTTTGGAGCATGCTCGGCCTGCTGACCGCGCATCTCGCGACCGGGTCTGCCTGGGCGCAGACCACGCCTTCCGACGTCCTGCGACACGTCGAGGCGATGGCGCAGCAGGTCGCCTTGTATCGCTTCGCCGACGGTATCGATCCGGATCTGCCTGAGGTGACGGCGGACGACATCAGGATGCCGCGCCACGTCCTCCAACAGGCCCGGATCGTCTACCGGAGGATTGAGATGCTGCGTTGGCTGAACGGACTGGAGACGGAACCGCTGTCACCGGTCCCGCCACAGGAGATCCGGCCTGCCGATGTCCTGGCCGTCGTGGAGCGAGCCCGCGCGGCACTGGCCGATCTGGCACCGGTCTACGGGGTCCCCGCCGTGACCAATCTCCCGGAAGGCCGCACACCGGTCGAACCGAAGGATGTCATGGCGGCCCTGCAGTCGCTGTCTCAAGGTCTGGACGATCTGGGCCTACCGGACATTGTTCCAAACGACGTGTTCAGGATCGCACACGCGATGCGCGTCCACGCCGACGGCCTGGCGGAGGCTCGCGGGGTCGAAGTTCCTGCCTTGCCCCACACGGCCGACCAGAGACAACCCGCGGATGTCTTCGAAGCGGGACTGCTCTTGCTGGAAGAGCTTCAGGCGTTTGACGATGCCACGGGCAACTATCTGCCGGGCGGCGTTGCGGCCATCGCGCGCCCATCCGGGCGCGTCGATCCGTCGGACGTGATCAGGCTGCTGGAGCTTGTCCTTGCCGACATCTACAGCGTGTCCGTGGCGCTGGGCGACGAACGGTGGCTCGAAGACCCGGCACCCCAGGTCGGGCGAACCCCGGCGGATGTGTTCGACGAGGTGAGCCGCACCCGAATGATCGTCGTCGCGCTGACCGCCAGCGCGCAAGGATTACCGTGATGCGCCGGTTGGGTATGGAGGCGCGGGCCATCATTCCGACCGCGCCGATGACGCTGATGATCGTCCCGCTGCTGGCCCTTGCGATCGTCGCCTTCAAGTTGACGGAGTCGATCAGCAACTCCGTGATGGACAGCCTCGGTGAAGTCGACTCAGAGGCAGCACGGGCTCTGTCTGCCACGGAAGCGATCGTGGTTCTCCAGGGGGCGAATGCCGAACTGGTGGCAACCCTCGCTCAGGTATCACAGATCCATCAGTCGGCGTTGCTGGGCAACGATCCTGCCGCCACCGGAGACGTTCGTGCCGCCCGAGCGAGACTGACCGCGTCCAGCAACGCCCTGGCGACATCGCTGACCGGACTGGGCAGGGTGCGCGAGGCCTTGGCATCCCACCCGGCAACCGCCCATGCGGAAGTCCGGCGCATGATGGGCTTCGCCGAGCGGGGCGCGACCATCGTACCCCGGGTTGTGTCGCTGTTCGTTGAAGCCAACGAACGGACCCTGGGGCGCCTTGAAACGGGCGAACCGGACGCCGCCCGCGCCAACTTCCTCTTCGAAGAACGCGCGCGGCTGGAGGCGGTGACCCACCGCGTCGGCCGGCAGGTGGAGGTGCTGGAGAACCTGGCCCGACAGGTCTCGGCGATCGAGGCCGGGCAAGTGAGCGACATCATCGCCACGGCATCGCAGCGTGCGACCAGTCGACTTTGGATCGGAGCCATCGCCGCCGCCCTGATCATCGCGGTCGTCGTCGGCCTGGCCCTGCGAACCGTCCGGCGGGCGCGCGCGCCCAAGACGGTGCCGCAGGCACGGCGCTGACGATACCAGCGGGACTCAAGCCCCCTCGAACGCCATCAGGGTTAGCACCGACTTGCCCATCGCCTCGATCCGCTTGCGGCCGCCCAGGTCCGGCAGGTCGATCACGAAGGACGTGCCGATGACCACGCCGCCGGCCCGTTCGATCAGCTTGATCGCCGCCTCTACCGTGCCGCCGGTGGCGATCAGGTCGTCGACGATCAGAACCTGCTCACCCGGCGCGATGGCGTCCTCGTGCATCTCCATGACGTCGGTGCCGTATTCCAGCGCATATTCCTGGGCCATCGTCCGCCACGGCAGCTTGCCCTTCTTGCGCACGGGCACGAAGCCGACCGAAAGCTGGTGCGACACCGCCCCGCCCAGGATGAACCCCCGCGCCTCGATCCCCACCACCTTGTCGATCTTGGTCCCGGCGTAGGGCTGCACCAGCTGGTCGACCGCCTGGCGAAAGCCGCGGGCGTCCTGCAACAAGGTGGTGATATCGCGGAACAGGATCCCGGCATGGGGGTGATCCGGAATGGTGCGGATCAGATCCTTTAGCTCCATGGGGGCGCACCCTTTGTCGATGGCTGGTGTCGGAAAGGCGGCTGGCCGGCCCGGGCCTCAGGCATGCAGGACCCGCCCGGCGACGGCATCCAGCCTTTCGACCAGAGCCGGGTCGCGGACCTCTGGCGCGGTCATGATCGCCGCGTCGAGCACCCGGTCACAGCCGTAGGGGCAGGTCTCGGGCCGGTTGCGCAGGCCGCCGATCATATGTCGGACCAGGGCCCGCGCCTTGTCGGCGTTGTCCAACAGGGTGCGGACGACCAGGGCGACATCCACGGTGTCGTGTTCCGGGTGCCAGCAGTCGTAATCGGTGACCATGGAGATGGTCGCGTAGCAGATCTCCGCTTCGCGGGCGAGCTTGGCCTCGGGCATGTTGGTCATGCCGATCACATGGGCTCCCCAGTTCCGGTAAAGCTCGGATTCCGCGCGGGTGGAGAACTGCGGGCCTTCCATAACCACATAGGTGCCCCCGCGGACATGCGGAATACCCAGTTCATCCAGAGCGGCTTCGGCCATGCCGCCAAGGCGCGCGCAAACTGGGTGCGCCATCGGGACGTGCGCGACGCAACCATTGCCGAAGAAGCTCTTCTCCCGGGCGAAGGTGCGGTCGATGAACTGGTCGACGACCACGAAGGTCCCCGGCTCCAGCCCTTCGCGCAGCGATCCGCAGGCGGACAGCGACAGGATGTCGGTCACACCCTGGCGCTTCAGCGCATCGATATTGGCGCGATAGTTGATGCCGGTGGGCGACAGCCTGTGACCGCGCCCGTGCCGCGGCAGGAACACAGCCTTCACCCCGTCCAGTCGGCCGATGAAAAGCTGGTCCGAAGGGGTGCCCCAGGGCGTCTCGACGGCGTGCCACCCGGCGTCTTCCAGACCGGCCAGTTCGTAGATGCCGCTGCCGCCGATCACCCCCAGGACGGGTTCCGCCATCGTCCACGCCTCCGCCGTGCTTGCCAGTATGGGTTCATGCAGGATCAACCTGCACCGGCCGGCACAGGGGCAGCCAAGCTAGCGCAGTTGCGCCGGGCCTGAAAGCCGGCCACGCATGGCTGGGTTACGCCTCGCCGCCCTCGCCCGCCTTGCCAACCGCCGACCCCGCGCCTATGTTCGCCGCCCTTGGGGGCGCATAGCTCAGTTGGTAGAGCAGCTGACTCTTAATCAGCGGGTCCAAGGTTCGAGTCCTTGTGCGCCCACCAAGGAAATCAAGACGTTAGCGGCATTCGGTTGAGAACAAGACTGGAACGCCGTTGAGTTGAAAAGTTGAAAGTTTCAACTCTTGGCTCTGATCTGTTCTCCCCACCTCAGAACCCATTTTTATAGCGGCTTGAGAGCATCACCGGCTGGGCGCGGATGCGTCTCGGTTAGAACGGCGTATAGTCGTGCCCGTGGTCTTCTCGCGTAGCCGCGTTTGGATCGTGCTCCACGATGAACCGAGCCCTTTGGAGAAGCTCATCGAAAGTGATGATTTCGGGGCGCCACGTATGTCGCCGGTATAGCTCAAAAGACCTGAACTTGGGCACATTGACTCCACGGTCTGATTGAAACTGCCCTAGTGAACCGATAACCAGGTATGAGCGTGGTTGGAGGTTGAACAGGGTCTCGCCAGTCGGGTCGCCTACGTCATTGGTCGGCCTCAGCTCACGACCGAGTGTTTCGATTGCCGCCTGAACGGTCGTTTGGATTTGGGCCACGCCCGCCGCTAGCTCGGCCGATGGCGGCCAGACATCTGGGCGATACGACGTCGAACCAAGCAAGGCCGTGTCGTGGCGCTTGATTTCTACAAAGCACAGCGAGCTAACGATCCCGAGGGTCTTCATGACCGCATCGGAACGCTTGCCGGCCCCCCCAAGGTCATGGCCGCGAACGATCTGCTCAAGCTTCCGTTCGTCGAGCTTGGACAGGAACTGATACGAGAGCCCGTAGCCGAAAATCCAGGTATTGGCTTCAAAAAACTTCTGCCAAACGTCCTCTGGTTTACATAGAAGCCGTTCTACCTCTTCAGAAAAATAGTCTGAATCATATAGCAAAGAATGGAATTTCTGAATCTGTTTTCGTCGATAGCCAATAGAAATTAGGTCATGGGTGATGTTTTCTTGTTGTGCAAGGCTCGTGAAGAGCTCTGCGTTCTTCACGAAAATGCGGTGCGCCTGTTGTTGGTCAAGAATGACGTCGCGCAGGATCTCGTCTGACAGATGAACTTTGGCGGCACCATCCAAAGGCATAGTATTAATACCAGCAAGGAAGTCTTTAAGCGTATCAATTTCTCTACCTGTGAATGTAAAATACTGCGCTCTTGCCGGACCACTCTTGCTGCTATATTTCTGGAACGTCAACCTCCGGATCGAACGGTCGTCCTCCAAGAAAGTTGCCTTGATTTCGTATCGTCCTGCGGGGGTCACCCGTAGAAGCATCTCGCCATTCACGGTCGCGAACTGCAGCCCTGGTTGGCCTTCAACGATATGCGACGCTATCCGCAAATGCCTGCCGGTCAGGTCTTCCGTGAACCGCCTGCTGAAGATGGTTTTGTCAGTTCGTCGGTCGAAGAACCACTTTCTTTCATCGTACTCGCCGGTCACGTTCCGCCTCCCGAACTGACGTAGTACGAGTGATAACATGGGTCCGAATGCGCGTCCTATCACAGAGCGCGCCCGCCGATCCGTGCAACATGTTAGAGGCCATTTGTCATTCAGATCCGCAGCCTGAGTACGGCGGTTCGTGACCCACTGCGGCCTGTTCGAACTGTCTGGCCCGCTTGATCTCGGTATCAAGAACGGTCGTATGTTCTGGTGACACAGACTTACGAGTTCTGGTGGCGCTGATAGCGGCACGGAGCCCGATGCCGAAAATCGTGCTCGTGCCGTACACCGTCTGCAGGTTCTGGAGCTGCAGGCAGTAGGTGATCCACGGCCAGGACCTCTACGGTCAGCGGCCCTGTCGGTTCTGATTGAAACGATGCGGCACCCGGCGTGAAAGCGAACCCGGTTCACAGATCCCTTGATGGCCGCTATCGTAAATGTCGATACTCCAACTGAGGTTAGTTGGTGAAAAGGTTAGCTCTTAAGCCTAGCCGATTGGAGTTGGTCGAAATATATGTCGAAATATAGAAAGTCAGGAACTCAAAACATGACAGATAAAAGCGATGCATTAAGCAAGCATGTTCCGGTATTGACTAAGCTAGATATGATAGAAAAAGAAGTATCTATCGATCCTCAGATAAAAGCAGCTCTGGATCCAGGCTCCGAAATCAATGAAAAAAACACTATTCTTTTGACCAAACGCTTCACCAAGGATGAGTTTAGTTTTAAGAACCCACGCCCTACGCTCATTCAATTTAGAAATTTCGAAGTTATATTCACTGACCGTGGAAAGGTCGTGATAGGTGCGCGATACTACAACCACAGGAAACCACCGGTTAATCCAGTTAGTGTTCATATGGGCACGCAGAATGGAACGGAGTTAGACAAGTTCCTTTTTATGAATCCGATTTCTAACAGATGCAGAACATGGAAGCGCATTAGTTGGACCGGAGAATATGACGCAGACTTATACGAACTGATTGGGACTGGATGGGTGGAGTTACGTCGTCCGGAAGAGCAATTCAGATGGTGTTAAATCATAAAATGACCCTCCGATAAGGAGGCCCGTTCAAGGAAATATCACAGTCACTTCTTCTTTTTGATCTATTCTACTTGAGTGGTAGGTGTGGCGTGATAATTCTTTGTATTAAAGAAAATCTCTAGGAACGATGACCGCTAATACAACGTACGAGTCAATCACCAGTATTCTCTTTGCCACGCGAGCAGGGACCCGGGAATTCGAGCCAGACAACGGTCACAAACCCAGGGCGAACCCGCGTCGCGTTCCAACAGGTTTGTGGCCAGTTCAGCTGGGTGCGCACGACAGCAATTGGCACGAAGCGGCCTTTGTCGACGCGCGGCATCAGGTTCGTTCTCACGGCCTTGTACCCATTCTCAGCAATCCAAGCCTGTCGCTGACAGCCCGCGCCCGGTCGTGTCGACCTTGAGAATGTCAAAGGCGATGATCTCGGCCCCGAAGCTAGATGATTTCAAGCCACTATGTATAGTCGACCATCAACGCCCGCTCGTGCGCCAGGCGCTTCCGGAACGCCTGTTCGGCGAGCCGTTCGGTGCGGATCAGATACCGGTCGAGGATCTGATCGACCGCCGTCAACGTGTGGCCGGTGATCGACACAATCTCCGCTTTCCGGCACCCGGCTTCAGAAAGTCGCGTCACGGCGGTGTGGCGTAGATGGGCGAACTTCACGCCCTCATAGATCGGCCATTTCTCGTGTGCGATCTCCCGGACCCTGCGAACGAGCTTGCGAAAATTGTCTTCCCCGTATGGCCGCCTCGTCGCTTCCGATACGAGCAAGGTTGTTGCGGCGATCGCGTCGCCGGCCGGCCGTGCGTCCCCAATCCGCGCGATCAGATCGGAGAGGTGTGGGACGATGCCGACGGGCAATGGCACGCCGGCGCCGGTCTTCGACGTTGTCAGGCGCAACACGCCGTCCTGCAGGGGGTCGACCGGGATGCGCAGTAGGTCGCCTTCCCGCAGCCCAAACCAGCAATTCAACACGGCCGCATAGCCGATCGACGGGCGCCCGATCTTCTGTGCGGCCTCCGCGAAGAGGGCGACCGCTTCGTGGGACCAAAGCTTGCCCTTGGCGGCCGTGGCGCGGATGCCGGGCCGCTGTGCCGGGTTATCGAGGCCGGGGAAGTGCAGCTTGTCGGCTTTGTTCCAGATCAGCCGAATGACCCGCACCAGGGCGGCGGCCTGGGACGGTGCCCGCTGGCGCAGTCGATCGTATACGGCTTCGACGATGACGGCGGTCACCTGACGCGGTTTCTGGTCGCCCCATAGGCGATCGATCGTGCCGATGAGCTTCCGAAACTCATTCTGGGTTTTCGGGGCCGGTTCGGTGAAAAAAACGACTGGCTTTGTAGGCTTCCGTCAGGGCCTTGACGGTTGCCAGCGCTGTGCCGCGTGGCGTCGACTGTGGTGGCCGTGGCGATGGATTGCGGGCGCGGGCCTGGTCGAGCTGCCGGTTGATGCTTTCGGCTTCCGCAGCGACCTTGACGGGGTCATCGTCCAGCCGCTTTGGCTCCCAACCAACCATCCACACCACAGGACGAGCAGGCTTCTCGCACCTCACCAAGAGGGGTCAAATCTGAAAGCCGATCCCTCCGCTCAAGGGGTCAACATTCCATGCCGATCCACACAATCGACCCAAGGTGGGACCTCGCCCGCCGTACGGTGATTGATTGTGCCGCGACTTGTCGGTTGAATATCCTCCACAGCCTTAAACGTACTTTTGGGGGAAAGGTCGACGAGATGGCCGCGAGTAAGTGGAATTCGAAGACCAACAAAAACAGTTACGCCGACAGCGCTATATCAGTTTTGTGCCCGATAACATTGGTGTTCTCTCCCAACAAATCGTTGCCTCGATTTGTCAGAGAATCCTACGTTGGCCTCCTGCGGGCAGGATACAATGTGAATGTTACGCAAGATTTTGAAGTTTTGCTTAGTACTAGTACATCAGGTTCTTCTCCCCGGATCGAGCATGAAGGGCGCAGAGGCATCTACATTATTTATGATCCAACGAAATCAGGAAACTTCGCTCTGCAAATCCACTCAAGGCTCAACGAGAATAAGCATAATATAAATCCAAAGATAGGAATTGTTTATATCATTAACCGAAGGAGTGGCAAGATGATGGATTTTTCATTTAGCCATCCAAATACCTTAGCACTATGGTCATATCCGATTACATCCAACAAAACTCTTGAAACAATAAATGATATTATTACTAGCTTTGTTGATAAACTATCTTCTGAGAAACACTCCGAATATCAAGAAGAGCCTCCTGTCTCGGCAAAATTAGCGGTGGTCCAATTACGTTCTGTGGTTACAGAATTACGCTCGTTTCAGCTCAATTCAATTAGCGCGCAGATCAACCAATTAGAGATCATCGCTGACACTCTTAATGATGATGTATCCAATATTAACGATCCGATGTTGATAAAGCGAGTTATGCACATTATTCATGGGATATTTGGTGTCGTCGATAACTCTGGAACAGCAAAAATACTGATAAAGGGTGCAATTGCTACGTTTGTCGGTCTTGGTGGTATCTGGCCTACTACTTGCTTGGGCTTGCTGCTTGCAACGTCTCATGGAAAAGACGCTCTTCTTAAGGCAATTGAGAGAATTGGTGTCAACAGGCAGGATGGCGATTAACTGTCTTGCTCAACGCAGGCGTGCGCATTCTCACGCAAACATCAATGCTTCGTTGTATGACGTGGTCGGGCCGCTCCCGTGCGGCATGATCGATCGCGCCCTGCCGACTGCCGCAAAGTCCATTCGGGACCTTGCATTGCCGTGCAGCGCAGCTTTGCGTCATCTATAACAAACAATCCGAGAAATTGAGCAAAAATCAGTCGACTTTCTTCCTCTCAAACAGCGATCATTCGATCTCTGGGCATTGTCGGACGGCTGGCACGCGGCGGAGCCGCGGCGGGTCCGGGCGAAGAGGAGGACGATCATGGTGCATGCACGCATGGCGGCGCAGCTGCCGATTACAACGGCGGCCGCGGCCTTTCTGGTCCTTGGCGGTTGTGCAGCCTTCGGGCCGACCGGGCAGCAGACGCTGGAGGTCCAGCCCATCGACGCCGGCACCCAGGGCAGCGTGTCCCCGTTCATCTACTCCCCGCCCAACTACGCCGGTATCACCGCCGCCCGCATCCTGATCCCGCGGCGCAACGGGACCTTCATCGTCGCCGAGTTTTCCGACGGCAAGGAACAGGGTCAGATCGAAGTCGAGTGGCTTCTGCCCGACGGCGAACGTGTCACCTACCGGGCCGCGGATGTCCGTGCCTTTGAAGGCCAGGCCGTCCGCGGCGAGGTCGAGCGGGCAATCGTCGAGACCACGGGCCAAACGATCCAGGAACTGACGCCCGAGCTGCGCAGCGTCATCGAAACGGCGATCACGGCTGCCTGTACCGCTGCAGGAGGCACCTGCTAGAGCGGGTCATTACCGGGCCTGCTTTTCAGAGATGCCAGGGGCAAGTCGGACGGCGGTTATTACGGCCGCGACCGATTGACCTGCGGGCAGATGCCTCTAAATCGCCAAAAAGTTAAAGCACGTCGCCCCTAGAACACGTGTGATGCGGTCTAGATCCTTGGTGGATCGGTGGGGTAGCGGGGGTACCAGACAGGAGGCGGGTCCGTCGGACTCGCGGACCGGATTGGTCGCCCGCTTTCCCGACGGTCATCTGCCGCTGCCACTCGGAGCACCGTAGCGATGGGAACTTCCCCGGCATGAGCCTGTTGAGCAACGTCCGCATAGCCCGGCGGCGGGTCGGTTTGATGTTCGCCGTCTTCGTGGCGTCGGCCCTTGGCGCCTGCCGCACCGACATCCGCGGGCCCGACGGCCGGATCCTGGTGGACACGCGCGGGCGGAGCCGGTCGTCCTACCGCAGCAGTGGCGGCGACGGAGACGATGACGACGATGACTGAGCCCGCGGCCCTTCGGGCCGGTCAGGCGGCCTGATCCCGGCATCGCGGCCGCCCCTCCACCGCCCGATCCGGCCACCCGGAGCCGATCCGGCCTACGCGGCTGTCACAAGTCCCTCCAGCTTTCGGAACTTCCGCTCCCGGCGTAGCGCGGAAAGCGCCGGATCGCAGTGCAGCCAGTCGGGATGCTGCCATCCGCACTCGGTGATCGCTTCCAGCCTGGCGATGGCTTCGGTGGCGGCACCCGTCCAGGCGATGGCGGCGACGTTGTAGTACTGGATGGGCTGTCCGTCCCGCTCATCCGCTTCCACTGCGGCGATGGCCTCTTCGAAGCGGCCAAGGCGGGCCAGGAAGGAGCCGCGTACGTTGCGCGCTCTCGGCTCGGCCGGATCGGCTGCCAGACGGTCGCTAACCCGGGCGAAGCCCCGCGCGGCAGCCACCCGTGCCCGGCCGATATCGCCCACACAGGCCCAGGCGCCGGATGCGAGGTACAGGGCCCGATAGTCGTCTGGCGCCAACGCGGCCGCCCGTTCGGCAAGTTGGGCCGCGGCCGTCATGTCACCGGCGGCAAACAGGGCCCTGGCGAACAGGTAGTGAACTTCGAAGCTGCCCGGATCGCACGACAGGGCCTTCTGGAAACTTTGCCGGCCGATCTGATGCCGCCCCAGTGCCGACAGCGCGTAGCCCAGGGCGACATGGCCTTCCGCCTGATCCGGTCGCAGCCGTGTGGCCGCCGTCGCCGCTTCCGCCGCGACCGTCAGTGACGGCCCCGCCTGATCGCTGTACAGCCGACGCTGCGCGGCGGCGATCGCGAACTCCGCCTGGGCGAAGGCGAAGCGCGGTGCCCGGGCTACGGCCTCCGCGCATAGCGCCTGCGCCTGTTCGACCGCGCCGGGGCCGCTGCGTTCACCGACCCGGCGGGATTCGAGGCACAGGAGATAGGCGTCGAGATCGAAATCGTCGGCGTCCGACGCCATCCCGCCGCCATCCGCTCGGCCCTCCGTTTCCGCACCCGGTTGGATCAGAAGCCGGTAGCCGGCCTTGTGGACCGTCTCGATGAACCGGGGATTGCCGGCCGGGTCGCAGAAAGCGCGCCGCAGTTCCGAGATGACATGGGTCAGGGACTCTTCGCCGACGCACACCCCGGGCCAGCCCGCATCCATCAGATCATCGCGGGAAACCACCGCGCCGCCTGCGACGGCGAGGTGCTGCAGAACGGTCATCGCCTTCGGTGACAGACGACGCGTCATGCGACCGTCCGTTGCCTCGCGCGCGCCGGGATCAATGTGCCAGGCGCCCAGCCTGAACGGTTGCCGGTGGGGCTGGTTGGCGTTTGCCGATGTGCGCATGTGATGCTGCAATCCCTTTGTCGAATAAACTGCCCATAGAGCCGGAACGCGCCACCAATGGCCGCAATCCGTCGGCCGGGAATCGGCCGCGACCGGGCACAAGCATTCGGTGCCGTTTCCGGCGCCCTGAACCGGGGCCTGCCGACCCGAAAAAAGACCGGCGTGAGAACCGTAGATACCTTTGGTGGTTAATGATCAAGTCTGGTTGCGCAGACCACCCACAATCGTGTGAGCGCGTTTAGAACTTCAGGAACCCGGTTTAGGGAATCTCCACGGCTCCCGCTGCCGTCTCGCAAGCACGGACAGGCCGGCAGCGGTTCGAAGGCGTGACCGTGTTGGAAACCTGTCATCAGTAGGGTGAAACATGACGACAACGGATTTCGGGTTGGGATGTTTGCCCTTGTTTCGTCTAATATAGAATTCACAATAATATTTAGCAAAATAAGCGTTTCCCGAGTTCCGTTGGCCCACCGCCAGCTGTGTCCAAGCCTACCTTCTTGGAGATCGCGCCATGACCCACAGGCTCCGCGTCGACCGTTTCACTTACCTCGCAGCCACGGTGACTGCCGCACTTGCTGCGGCCGCCGGATCTGCCGCTGCGCAGGACCTGCCTCCTTCTTACGGCACCTACACGCTGTCTCTGGACCGCAGCGACTCCGTCAATGTCAGCCTGCAGGCGGGCGGCCCGATCTCGGCACCGCAGCTCCTTGGGCCCAACTGTCAGGGCATGGTGGCTGACGCGCCCGACGTTCGCGTCGTGCTGCAGGGAACAAGCCGGGCGGACATGCAGATCGACGTCAACTCCGCAGCCGACACGACGCTGATCGTGCTGCTGCCCAACGGCGACTGGTACTGCGACGACGACACGGTTGGGCTGAACCCTGCGGCAACCCTGTCGGCCTTCAGCGGCGTCTACGACATCTGGGTCGGCACCTACGACCCCGTCGGCTTCCCGAACGCGGATATCGCCATCAGCACCCGGCCCGCCGGTCAGACACCACCCGGGCCCGCCCCGATCGCCCAGGGTGGCGAGTACTGGTACAACGCCGACGGCACGCCCACCGGCCCGGTGCCGCTGTCCGAGATCGAGGCGGCCATCGCCGCCGGGACCATCACACCGGCAACCCTTGTCTGGCAGGACGGCATGGCGGACTGGGTCGCCGCGGAAAGCGTTCCGGCCATCGATGCCTTGTTCCCGACGGCACCGCCGCCCCTGCCGGGCGGCGATGAAGAGCCCGGCGGACCGCCGCCGCTGCCGGCCGGTCCGTCGACGACACCGGAAGCCAAGCCGGAAGACACCACCGACGTTCCGGCGGACGAGGGCGTTACGGACGCCGCGCTGATGGACGCCTGCCGCGGTGCCGCCGGTCCCTTCCGCCTGGACCCACCCGAAGTCGATCCCACCTGCACCTGTCTGATCCAGGAACTGCGCGCGGCCAGTCTGGATGCGGCCCTGCTGGCGTCGTTCACCGGGGACTTTGTAGCTGCGTCCGAAGGCCTCCGGTCGATCGACGAACCGCTCTACGACGCGATCGACGATACCTGCTTCTGACCGGCCACCGGGTGTCACGCCAACGGCG
>JANQIU010000059.1 GCA_028281985.1 Alphaproteobacteria bacterium
GCCGTCGTGGAAACCCTGTCGGCGACGGCCCGGTCCTCGGCGCTCAGCACGGCCCATTCGGGCCGTTCGACAATGGGCGTCAGCGTGCCGTCGTAGTCCAGGAAGATCGCCGGCGTACGGTCGCCGATCTCGGCGAGCAGCGCATCGATGTCATCCAATGCATGCGGCACGTCTGCCAGTGGGCGGCGGCGCCCATCGTCGCTGTCAGTCAAGTTCGAACTCCCCTAGATCGTCGACCACCACGTCGGCACCATTGTCGAGCAGGTTCTGGCGCCCGGCTCCCCGGTCGACGCCGATCACCAGTTTGAAACCCCCATCGCGTCCGGCCTGAACGCCGACGACCGCGTCTTCCACGATCGCGGCGTCTTCCGGCGATACGCCCAGAAGCTCCGCACCGCGCACGTAAGTGTCGCCCTTTGGCTTGCCCGGGATCTTGTGCTCGGCGGCGTAGATACCATCAACCCTGGCGTCGAACAGGTGACCCAGCTTGGTGGTCTCCAGAACCAGGCCGCAATTCTTCGACGAGGTCACGACGGCCGTCTTCATGCCTTTCCCGCGCAGATGCTCGAGAAGCTTCACGGTTGCCGGGAACACCTCGGCGCCGTTGGTCCGGATGACTTGGACAAAGAGGTCGTTCTTCCGGTTGCCCAGGCCGCATACCGTTTCCAGGCCGGCGGAATCCTCCGGCGTTCCCCAGGGCAACTCGATCCCGCGCGAGCGCAGGAAGCTGTCGACCCCTTCGTAACGCGGCTTGCCGTCCACGAAGGTCACGTAGTCGTCTTCGGTGAATTCGCTGAAAGGTTTGCCGTCCCGCTCCTGGAGACTGCGCATGTAATCGTCGAACAGGGTTTTCCAGGCGGTGGAATGAACACTGGCCGTGTGCGTGACGACACCGTCCAGGTCTACGATGAACGCTTTCAGCCCGATTTGCGTGAGTTGGGGCAGGGTTGTGGACATGGGTCCCCCGAGGTCAACGGCAAGGCGGCGCGCCGCAAGACACGCCCGGAAGGCTCCCGGAACTGCCCAGCCAAATCAAGCCCCCATCCCTAGAACGATCGTCCTTCGCCGTACGCCCGGGTCGCGTATGCGTTGATGAGGGGGAGAGGTGGGCCTATCTGAAGAACCGTCCAGTGAAACGGTGTCGCCTTCGCCAACGGGCGAAAACGTGCCGATAGGGCATGATATCAGCCAAATGGGCGTCTAGGGAGGGTAAGATGTCGGAAAGCACCGGATCAACGCCGGATTCGGGGACCCGGTCGCACCAGACCTATGCCAGCTTCTGGCCCTACTATCTGACCGAACACGCCAAGTCCCTGACGAGGCTGATTCATTTCTTCGGTACGGGGCTGGCCATCGGGCTGCTGGTGGTGGCCCTGGCGACCCGGACCTGGTGGCTGCTGGCGCTTGTCCCTGTTGCGGGATACGCCTTCGCCTGGTTCAGTCACGCCACCATCGAACGAAACCGGCCGGCCACATTCACCTACCCGTTCTGGTCGCTGGTCAGCGACTTCCGCATGTTCTTCCTCTGGCTGGCCGGGCGCCTGGAGCCGGAACTGCGGAGAGCCGGGCTCAGCGGCTGACGTGCGGCTTTTCGGACAGGCTGTCCGACAGAAACGGTCGGCCGGCGGTCACTCGACCTCTCGACGCCCACCCTGAGTTAGGTGGCAGCCTTTTCCATCTCGGCCACGATCGCCTCACCCATGGCCTGGGTGGAGACCTGCGTGCCGCCTGGGGACATGATGTCCCCCGTGCGGATGCCGGCGTCGAGAACGGCGTGAACCGCGCCTTCCAGCAGATCCGCCTCGGCGGCAAGGTCGAAGCTGTACCGCAGCATCATGCCGAAGCTCATCAGTGCGGCTATGGGGTTGGCGATGCCCTGGCCGGCGATGTCCGGGGCGGAGCCATGCACCGGCTCGTAAAGGGCCGGCAGCCTGCCGCTCTCCTGGCGGGCGCCCAGGGATGCCGAGGGCAGCATGCCCAGCGATCCGGTCAGCATGGCCGCTTCGTCCGACAGCATGTCGCCGAACAGATTGTCGGTGACGATGACGTCGAACTGCTTGGGATTTCGGACCAGCTGCATGGCGCAGTTGTCCGCGTACATATGCGACAGGTCCACATCGCCGTACGCTTCGCCATGCAGGCGGATGACCTCCTCGCGCCAAAGTCGGCCGCTTTCCATGACATTGGCCTTCTCCACCGAGCACACGCGTCCCTGCCGCTTGCGGGCCAGGTCGAAGGCCGCGGCGGCAATCCGCCGGATCTCGGTCGTGGTGTAGACCTGCGTGTTGACACCCTGCCGCTCTCCGGGGCCGATTTCGGTGATGCCGCGGGGCTCGCCGAAATAGACGCCGCCGGTCAGTTCGCGGACAATCATGATGTCCAGCCCTTCGACCACCTCGCGCTTCAGCGTCGACGCGTCGGCCAGGGCCGGGAAGACGATGGCCGGACGCAGGTTGGCGAACAGGCCCAAATCCTTGCGGAGCCGCAGTAGGCCGGCTTCCGGCCGGATCTCGAAATCCAGGTTCTCCCATTTCGGGCCGCCGACGGCGCCGAGCAATACGGCATCGGCAGCTTGGGCGTCCGCCAGCGTTTCGTCGGTGACCGGCACCCCATCCCGGTCGATCGCAGCACCGCCGACCGGGCGTTCGTCGACATCGAACCGCACGGCGCGGTGCGTGCCGAGCCACGCCACCACCCGGCGCACCTCGCCCATCACCTCGGGCCCGATGCCGTCGCCCGGCAGCAGCAGAAGCTTCTTATTGGCGGTCATGGGCAACAGTCCTTGTGCGGCGGAAGGCCGATCAACAGCAGAGGGGCGACCGACGAGCGCCGGCCGGTGCGATTGTGGCAGAAGGCGCCTAGGAGTCGCGCTTGATGACGCCGAAGAAAGCCAGCGAAATGGCGACACTGGCCAGCAGGCTGAGCCATTCGCCGAAGCCCATCCGGCTGAGCAGGCTGGTGCCGCCGTCAAGCAGTCCGAAGAGCAGGACCAGCAGGAACACCACGGCGGCCAGAAGATGGCAGATATTGTAGGTCTTTCCCAACACCGCCAGGACCAGGCCGGCGACGCAACCGAGCGGGATCAGATAAAGCGCATACACATACACCGGCACCGACGGCGCTTCCGTGCCGACGGCGGCCGAGAACTGCTGGGCCACACTGCCGGGGCCGGTGACGGTCGAGCCGTCCAGGCCGAAGGGGCCGGACGACAGCCAGGGCAGAAAAAAGCAGACCAGCAGGACGATACCGGCAATGTTGATGGGCTGCGTCAGCACGCCCCAATGCAGTCCTGTCGATGGTTTCACGCTTCTGGTGCTGTCGATCTGGTACTGCACGATGGGTCTGCCTCTGAATGGCCTGACGTCGCCGAGTGCGCCGCCTGGGCATCAATGTGTCCCGCAGCGGCCCGGTTCGACGGAATGCCCCGTCACATGCCGGACGATCAAGATCATTATAGTACGTGTTGAGCCGCCCGGCGAGCTAGCTAAATGGCGTGCCCATCCGATGGCCCATCGCGACCCCTTCGGGTGTCGAGATGCGAAGAGCGGAGCCGATCCCAAGATCGGCTCCGCCCCCGCAATCACATCTCGGATTTCAGCGCGAGGTCAGGCGGTCGCCTGTTTCGTGCCCAGGAAGGCGAGGATGCCGGCCAGCAGGATCAAGCCCGGCCAAAGCAGTTGGAACACGGCCACGAAGTTGATCAGCGCGATCAGCACCGAAACGACGCCGACGGCCAACAAGACCGTCGCCGGCCCACGCTTCTTCTGCACGAGGACGACGATGCCAAGGATGAACGTGGCCAGACCGATAAACAACGAAATGTAGGACCACAGGACGGCGCCCTGGGCTGCGGCAGCCAACTCGGCCCCCGCCTCGGTGCCTTCGCCGGCGGCTTCGACGATCGAGGATGCTGCCCCCGTGAACCAGGCGGCAATCGCCGCGAGAATCGTCTGGATGGCGCCGACAACAATGGCAATCACTCCACCTGCGATGGTCATGACCATCATCTCCCTTGATAATTCTGGTCGATGTCGGCGGCGAACCGCCGAGTAAGCCCCCACTAGGCGGAGGCGGGCATATCACAGGCCGATTTCAAAAACGAGGTACAGGTCTATGACATAGGCTGCTGTGTTTCTTTCATGCCACAGTGCCGTGACCCCTGCGCAACGATCCGATCAACACGATGACTCCGCCCACCAGGGAAATCCACGCTCCGACTCCCTGAACGGCGAACATACGGTCCCAGCCCAACACGGCGATGCCGGTGGGGCTCTGGTAGGTGGCGCCGCTGACCAGGACACCGACGATGACGAGAACCGCCAGCATCGCCCCCGGCAGCGGGGTCACGCGCGGGCGCCGGCCGATCAGGCAAAGCGCAAAGCCCAAACCGGCGGTCGCCGGAATGATCCAGAGGATGTTCAGCATCCAGGCGCGCTCCGGAAGCTGGGGCAACTGGCCGGCGGCCGCCAGGGCGGCCCTCATCAGCAAGGGAGGGTTGTTGACCGCGTTTTCGATCTCCCCGGCGTAGGCGATGATCTGCTGGGGCCTGAACTGGTCCGGGATCGGCGTGGTAATCCCGAAGCTCGCCCCCACCTCGTTCAGGCCAGCACGCGGGTCGGCAGCGAGCGAACTGAAGTCGTAATACTGTGCAACCGGGGTGGTCGCTTCCAGGATAAAAGCCGGATCGTCGAGCAACGGCGCCAGATTAAACCAAGGCAGAAAGAAGCCGATCAGCAGCAGAACCGTGCCGAAGAACGGCAGGGTTGCCGTCTTGCCCAGGGGACCGCCGGTGTTGGCCATGCGATTGGTGCTCCTTCAGGCCCACAGCCAGGGTTGACCGGTCCGCTGCTGCGACTCGTAGGTGTCGATGGCGGCGGCCTGCTGCATCGTCAGGCCAATATCGTCCAGGCCGTTGATCAGACAATGCTTGCGAAACGGTTCGATGTCGAACCAGATCAGCCCGCCGTCGGGGCCGCGGATCTCCTGCGCCTCCAGGTCGACGGTGACGACGGCATTGGCGCCGCGATCGGCATCGTCCATCAGTTTGTCGACTTCTTCCTGAGGTAGGACAATGGGTAAGATACCGTTCTTAAAGCAATTATTGTAGAAGATATCAGCGAAACTGGGGGCGATGACGCAGCGGATGCCGAAGTCCAGGAGCGCCCATGGGGCGTGTTCGCGGCTCGACCCGCAGCCGAAATTCTCGCCGCCGACCAGGATCTTCGCCTCGCGATAGGCCGGCCGGTCCAGAACGAAGTCCTTCGGATTGCCGGCTTCGTCGGTCCGCAGCTCGTAGAACAGCCCTTTGGCCAGGCCCGACCGCTTGATGGTCTTCAGGAACTGCTTGGGGATGATCATGTCGGTGTCGACATTGACCATCGGCAGCGGCGCGGCGACGCCGGTCAGGGTGCGGAAGGGCTCCATGGCGAACGGCTCCTCTCGAACAGGGGATCAAGTGATGGCGGCGCGGGCGATCAGCCGCGCGAACAGGCCGGGAAACAGTCGGTTCAGCAACACGCCCCAGGTTTCCGGCCCACCGGGATAGATTTCCCGCCGGCCCGCGGCGACGGCCCGCAAAACGGCCTGTGCGCACCGCTCGGGCGACATGCCGTTCTCCTGGGCCTTGTCCATCTTGTCGTTCCGCGATCCGTCGGCGCGCAGGGCGTTCAGCGAGATGCTGGTTCGGATCAGGCCCGGACAGATCAGGGTCACACCGACCCCGGAACCGCGCAACTCGGCCCGCAGGGCGTCAAACCAGCCCTGGACCGCGTGTTTCGACGCCGCATAGGCGGACCGCCGTGGCGTCGTGAACTTGCCGACCACGCTGCTGATGACGACGATGCGGCCGGCCCGCCGTGCCAGCATCGCCGGCAGCACGGCCCGGGTCAGGGTCACCGCGCTGAAGAAGTTTGTCTCCATGATCCGGCGGTCGACCGAAAGATCGGTATCCTTGGCCGGGCTTCGCTGGCTGATCCCGCCGTTGTTGACCAGGATGTCGATACGCCCGAACTGGCCTTCCGCCTCGCGCGCCTTGGCGGGCAGCGCGTCGGACTCGGTCAGGTCCAAGGGCAGGATGCGCACGCGCTCGGGCGACCCGCCACAGGCATCGGCAACCCGCCGCAGTTCTTCGGTGCGGCGCGAAGACAGAATCAGGCGCGCCCCATCGCGGGCGAACGCGCCGGCCAGCGCTTCGCCGATGCCGGATGACGCGCCTGTGATCCAGACGACCTGGTCGGTGAACCGGCTCACGTCGTCGCCCCGGCAATCAGCGGCTTTTCCAAGCGACAGGCCTGCAACACCCTGCCGCCCCGCGTGGTCCAGGGATAGGTTCCGATATGCCGGTAGCCGTGCCGGGCATAGAAGTGCAGACCGCTCAGCGCCGCGCCGATGCCGATCCGGTCGTGGCCTTCGGCCCGGATCGCGGCTTCGACATCGGCCAGCAACATGGCCCCGATGCCGCGCCGGCTCCAATCCGGGTCGACATAAAGGCCGATGACCTCGGCGCCGGTCCGCCACACAACGCCCAGCGGCCAACCGTCCATGTCAACCGCCAGGCGAAACCGGTCGCCCGCCGCCATCTTGTCACGGTAGCGCTGCGGGTGCAGGCCGGCCGCCCAGCTCTCGCATTCAGGGGCGCTGTAGGCCGACGGCCCAAGCCGCCGGATAGCGTCGGTCTGGATCCGACCGATGGTTTCGGCATCGTCCGGCGTGGCGTCGCGCAGGCGAACCTGCAGTCGGCCCGCCCGCCGGCCGGCCAGGCAGGTGGTCACGCCAGCTCCCGCACATCCGTCAGGTGGCCGGTGACGGCAGCAGCGGCGGCCATGGCCGGACTGACCAGATGTGTCCGCCCGCCGCGTCCCTGCCGGCCTTCGAAGTTCCGGTTGGACGTGCTGGCACAGCGCTCGCCGGGCGACAGCTTGTCGGCATTCATCGCCAGGCACATGGAACAGCCGGGCTCGCGCCAGTCGAAACCGGCCTCGCGGAAGACGGCGTCCAGCCCTTCCTCTTCGGCCTGATGCTTCACCAGGCCCGATCCCGGTACGATCATGGCATGGACGCCGTCGGCCACCTGGCGGCCTCTAGCGACCGCCGCAACGGCCCGAAGATCCTCGATCCGGCCGTTGGTGCAGGAGCCGATGAACACCCGGTCGACCGCGACGTCGCGCACGGGGGTGCCGGGCGTCAGGCCCATGTAATCCAGCGACCGCTGCGTCGCCTTGCGGCGGCCTTCGTCGGGGAAGCTCTGCGGGTCCGGGACCACGCCGGTGATCGGCACCACATCCTGCGGGCTGGTGCCCCAGGTCAC
Organism: Alphaproteobacteria bacterium; assembly: GCA_028281985.1. Taxonomy (GTDB): domain Bacteria; phylum Pseudomonadota; class Alphaproteobacteria; order DSM-16000; family Inquilinaceae; genus JANQIU01. Next base: position 7,307 of record JANQIU010000059.1, read on the forward strand.
ATGCGGGGCGATATCGCCGCCGGCCAGCGTGACCTCCTTGTCATAGGCCGCGCCGTCGTCGCTGGGCAGGGTACGCCAATAGGTGACGGCCTGCTCCCACTGGGCGCCCTTCGGCACCAGGGGGCGGCCCTTGAGATAGTCGAAGGTCGTTTCGTCCGGGGCGATCAGCCCGGCGCGGGCACCGGCTTCGATCGACATGTTGCAGACCGTCATGCGGCCTTCCATGGACAGGGCGCGGATCGCGTCGCCGGCGTACTCGATGACGTGGCCGGTGCCGCCGGCTGTGCCGATGGCGCCGATGATCGCCAGGATCATGTCCTTGGCGGTCACGCCCAAGGGCAGATCGCCGTCGACGGCGATGCGCATGTTCTTGGCCGGCCGCTGCTGCAGTGTCTGGGTCGCCAGCACATGCTCGACCTCGGAGGTGCCGATGCCGAAGGCCAGCGCCCCGAACGCGCCGTGGGTCGAGGTGTGGCTGTCGCCGCAGACGATTGTCGTGCCGGGCAGGGTGAAGCCCTGCTCAGGGCCGATGATGTGGACGATGCCCTGGCGGATGTCGTCCATCCGGAACAACGGGATACCGAAGGCCGCGCAATTGGCTTCCAGGGTTTCCACCTGGATGCGGCTCTCCTCATCCTCGATGCCGCGGGCTCGATCCGTGGTCGGGACGTTGTGGTCGGGCACCGCCAGGGTCGCCTGCGGGCGGCGGACCGTCCGTCCACTCATCCGCAGGCCCTCGAATGCCTGCGGGCTGGTGACCTCGTGCACCAGGTGGCGGTCGATATAGAGGATGCAGGTGCCGTCCTCCTGCCGGTGGACGACGTGGCTGTCCCAGATCTTGTCGAACAGCGTGCGCGGCGCACCCATGGCATTGGTACTCCCATCTGGCAATCTGCGGCGGCCGTCCGGCGTGCGGTGACCCCATCGGCCGGGGACCCTATCCGAGCCGGAATGCCCTGCAAAGCGCGGTATTGTCACCGCTGCGGCGGCGCAATTGCCCCCGTGTCGGTGCTTTTGTCGGCACGGTGCGGCTGTGCCATGGTGACGTTCATCGGCGCGATATGCGGAGCAAAGCCATATGGATACGGTGCGGTGGGGCATCCTCGGGGCCGGTGACGTCGTATTGCGCAAGAGCGGTGGCCCGTTCAGCCGCGTCCCCGGCGCCGCCCTGACGGCGGTCATGCGGCGCGATGCCGGCAAGGCGCAGGAGGCGGCCGCCATCCTGGGCGCCAAACGATGGTATTCCGAGGCTTCGGCGCTGATCGCCGACCCGGAGGTCGATGCCGTCTACGTGGCCACCCCGCCGTCAAGCCACCGGCCGCTGACCATCCAATGCGCCGAGGCTGGGAAACCGGTCCTGGTCGAAAAGCCGATGGCCCGTACCTATGGCGAATGCATCGAAATGGTGGCTGCCTGCCGGCGGGCCGGTGTCCCGCTATTCGTCGCCTACTACCGCCGGGCCATGGCGAAGTACCACCGGATCAAGGCGTTGATTGAGGGTGGCGCCATCGGCGACGTCCGGCTGGTGACCTATGCCCAACATCGTCCGCTGGAAGATCCGGTCGACAAAGGTGCGGCGGTGGGCTGGCGGACCCGTCCCGACATCTCCGGCGGCGGCTACTTCGTCGATACGGGCTCGCATGTCCTTGACCTGATGGAGTTCCTGTTCGGTCCCGTGACCCAGGCCTCCGGCGTGGCCGGCCGGATGGCGGGCAGCTATGAGGCCGAAGACACGGTGACGGCCAGCCTGCTGTTGGGGGGGCGGGTCCCCATGGCCGGGCACTGGTGCTTCGCCGCGCCCGACACCACCGAGCAGTGCCGCGTTATCGGCAGCGACGCGACCTTGTCGTTCGCCGTTCTGGATGTGGGCGATCCGGTACGCCTGCTGCGCGACGGTTCGGTGGTCTCGGAGGAGGCATTCGACGTGCCCGAGTGGGTCCACGAACCCTTCGTGGCCAGCGTCACCGACGCATTGTTGGGTCGGGCCGAAGCTCTGGCGACGGGGGAGAGCGGGGCACGGACCGCCCGGGTCGTCGATGCCATCCTGCACGGATTGCCGATGGAGGCGTAACGCCCGGGGCGCCCACGATGCCTTTTCGGACCGGCCGTCTACCCGTGGCTGCCGGTCAGGCCCAACTGACGCATCGCTTCGGACACGGCAGCCGCGTCCAGTTCAGGGAAAGTCGAATGCACGGCCTGAAGAGCGCTTGAAGCCATCGCTTTGTCGTCCAGGTCCAGCGCCCAACCATCGGCCCAGGCCTTGCGAATGATGGATTCGAGCTGGGCCCGCTGAAGGTCCCGCATCGGCTGCATCAGATAGGGGCTGACGATCTGGTTTGGCTGAGGGGGACGCTGCTTATCCACATCTTTTCCCCAGAATTGTCCACAAGACTTTGTGGCCCGTTGATCCAAGTACACCATATCTACCGTTAACAGATCGTTAATGGTGCGCGGTGAGGCGGTGGGCCGACCGTACCGGCTGCGAGCTCCAGAGGGTGAGGCCTAGGCACCGGCACGCATATCCGGTCGGGCGCTACCTCAACCATGGCGTGGCAGCCTCGATGACCGTCACTACCATAGAGATCGAACGATCTGTCGACATACCAAGCGAGGAATACGCCGCACTGCCGGTGGCGGATCAGTCGTGGTGTCCGATTTTTTCGACTGCCATCCGCGTGCCGTGCCGCAACAGGTCATC
>JANQIU010000077.1 GCA_028281985.1 Alphaproteobacteria bacterium
ATCCTGGTGCCAAGGGCTTTCCTGCTCGGCCCCGGCATCCGACCGGAACCACTGGTCCTCCAACAGGATCGCGGCGGCGTCGCCCAGCGCGGCACAGGCCAGCGCCGGCAGCGACCCGCGGGTCGTCAGCCGGTGGAAAGCCGGCGTATCCGACCAGCGGAACAGCTCGCTTTCCAGCGCCGGCACGCCCTCCGGCGACAGGCGCCGGTAGTGTCGCCCCGGTGACACCCGGCACGCCTCCAGCGCGGCGATCAGATCGGCGATGGTGGTGTCATCCAGCAGGCCGCGGACCAGGGCGAATCCCGTCTCGGCGAGTTCTGCGGCGATCCCCGGCGACGGCGGCTTGGCAACAGGCATGGGCCTACCCGATCTTCAGGACGCCAAGCTGATCGTAGACCGACAACCCATCCCACATGGACACGCAGTCGACGATCCGGTCGTCCTTCAGCGTCAGAATGTCGATCCCGCTCATGGTCACCCGCTTGCCGGTCGGGGCCACGTCGTCGTAGGGGCCGATATGGTTGCCCGCCGTTTCCCAGTGCAGCACGACGCTGTCGCCATCGGCGAGAAGGTGCAGGATCCGGGTTTCCACCGTGTCGAAGGCGCCCCAATAGCGCTTCACGTCGGCCTTCACGGCCGACAGGCCGTCTTCGGCAAAGCCGGTGATCTTGGCCGCGGCGGCGGGGTCCCAGTAGGTGTCGACGGCGCTGAGGTCGCCGTCGCGCCACAGGCGGTAGTGGTAGGTCTCCACGACCTGTTTGTTGTGGGTTTCCTGCGACAACGCCTTCACTCCCCCTTTGTCAGACGGTTCAACGCGGCCTCGACCCGCGATCGCCGCACCCGCATCGGCGTCGGCCGGGCCATCAGCCGTTTCCATTCGGCCAGGTATCCGCGGATCGGGGCCTCGGTGGAGATGCCGCCGGTCACCAGGCCGGCGGCATCGACCTCGTCACCCGCGCCGTCGCCGCGGCTGATGTCGATCCACTCCTCCTCGGCGATGCCCAGGCCGTCCTGGACGCGTTCGAACATCTCCAGGTCGTCGGGCGTGCCGAAACTGATGAAGTCTTCGTCCACCCGCAGCCGCATGAGGTTGATCTCCTCCGGCGCGTCGGCGGCCAGGACCAGGTAGTAGCTGAGCCGGGTGCGGTCGACCGCCACCGGCTCGACGACCATGAGCTGGTTGCCCACGAAGATCAGGTTCGGGAACAGGGACAGGTTGACCATGTTGCCGGTCGCCAGGTCCAGCAGGCTGCGGTCGACCTCGGATCGGGCCGTCAAGCCCGCCGCCAGATCCGAGCAGGTCGGTAAAGGCCGCATGGTGTCCCAGGGGCTGCCGGTGATCCCCGGGCGCTGGTCGACGACGCAGTGCCCGTGGCCCAGCGTGCGGCTGATCATCGGCGTATGGGCCGGATTGCGCGCCAGGACGGTTTCGGTATCGGCTTCCCGGCCCAGCAGATTGTAGGACCGGTGGGCGAAGGTCGCGTGCAGCCCATCGGCCGCGTTGTCCCAGGCCAGCTTCCAGTTCCCGGCATATTCCTGGCGGATCGGGGTCGGCAGCACCGTCAGCCGGCCGCCGGGATGGCGGTCGATATGGGCGTCCAGCCAAGGGAGCGCCGGCCCCAGCCAATCGGCCAGAGGGATCGGTTCAGCCGCCAAAGTGCCGAACAGGAAGCCGCGATGCGCCGCGACCGTGATCTGGCCCAGGTCGAACGGGCGCTCGTACAGTCGGTCGTAGCTGTCCGGAACCGGCAGGCCCGCCAGGCGGCCATCCAGTTCGAACCCCCAGCCGTGATAGGGACAGGTGAACCGCTTGCGGCATCCCCGGTCCTCGGTGACCAGCGTGGTGCCGCGGTGGGTACAGCGGTTGAGCAGCCCCCGCACCTGCCCGTCGCGGCCGCGCACAACCAGGACCTGGCGCCGGCCGATGCGGCGGCGGACGAAGTCGCCGGCGTTCGGCACCTCGCTGTCATGCGCCAGATAGCTCCAGGTGGCGCCGAACAGCCGCTGCATCTCCAGGTCGAACAACCCGGCATCGGTGTACAGACGCCGGTGCACCAGCTCAGGACGGATCAGATCGTCCATCAGCGCGCTCAGGTCGGATGCCGGATCGGTTGGCTGGGTGGCGACGGTCCCGGTAAGCGGCATGATCGGTGATCTCCTCAGCCGGCTACAGCAGCCAGGCCAGATGCGGTGTGCCCGCGGCCAGGGCCGGCAGCGACAGGATCTTGTGGCGGATCCGCAGCCCCGTCTCGGTGCGTTGCAGGCGGTGCACCTGACGGCCCATCGTCGACCAGGCGCGGCCACGGGCATGCATCTCGAGCGACAGGACGCTGGCGGCCAGCCTGTCCTCCGGGTCGTTGGGACAGGGCCAGACCTCCACGCCGGTGACCGACCGCACAACCACCGGCTCCGGCTGCAACGCCCAGGCACTGGGATCGCTGAACCGCCAGACCCGCTCCTTCAGGCGCCGCTTGTCGTCGAGCAACAGGCCCTGGTCTTCGCCGGGATGGCGGCCGCCGGCCAGCGGCACCCAGAACCACCCGTCTTCGCTGAACCGGGCCAGCCAGTCGGACCGGCGCCCGGCGTCGAGCAGACGCGCCTCGAAAGTCAGGAACGCGGCCACATCGGGCGCCGGCACCGCCAGCGGCGCGGCGGCGACAAAGGCGAGATCGCCGGCCAGACGATCGTAGAGTTCGGTGACGGCCGGGGGCCGATCAGCCGCCCCGGTTAGGTGCGCCGCATCGCTCATGCCGTCACCTGCTCCGGCGCGAAACGCATCAGGGCGATGCGCTCCACCAGTCCGACAAGGGCATAGCCGACGGCCGACACCAGCGTCAGCAGGACGATGCAGCTCCACAGCATGTTGTAGTTGCTGGTCGTGTAGGTCAGCACCATCAGGTTGCCGATGCCGCTGCCGGTCGACAGCCACTCCGCCACGGTCGCCGCCAACACCACCGTCGGGACCGCGATCCGCCCGGAGGCGAACAGCGCCGGCACCATGGCGGGAAGCTGTGCTTGCCAGAACACCGTGAGCCGGCGGCTATCGAACACGGCGAAGAACTCCAGCACCTGCGGCGGCACCTGGCGCAGACCGTGAGCGCAGGCGACCAGCGTCGGGAAGAAGGCCATGATGGCGATCACCGTGATCATCGCGGCATCGCCCCGACCCAGGGCCAGCACGACCAGCGGCGCTGTGGCGATGATCGGGACGGCGCGCAAAGCAATGGCGATCGGCGTCATCGTACGCCGGATCAGCGGGACCTGGTCGAACAGCACCGCCAGCGCGGCCCCCAGCGCCAGCCCGGCGACGTAGCCGGGGACCGCGACGGCCAGCGTTTGCCCGAGCGCTTCGAACAGCTGCTCGCGATTGGCGGCGGCGGCTGGCCCGCCGAGCATGAAGGCGAAGACGTCGCCCGGCCCCTTGGCGAAGAACGGGTTCAGGTCGAACACCCGGATCATCCCGATCCAAAGGCCCCACACCGTCGCCAGGGTAACCGCGAGGGACAGCACCGGATCGGCGATGCGGCGCCACCGGCCCACGGCGCGCCCGCCGCCGGTGGTCGCCAGGATCAGCGGCGGCGCCGACCGGGTCAGCACGCGCCCCAGCCAACCGACGGCCAGATAGGCCAGCACCGACACCGCCGTGGCGATGGTAGCCAGCGCCCAGGTGGCAACCGGATCAAGGGTGCGGATCGCCTGGATCGCCAGGACCCCCATGCCGCGGTCGGCACCGGTGAACTGGCCGATCATGGCGCCCAGGAACGCCGCCGGCGCGGCGATCTGCAGGCCGGCGATCAGGTAGGGCAGCCCGGCCGGCGCCCGGACGACGATGAGCTGGATCCACCGGCCGCGGCCGTAGGTTCGGACCAGGTCGGTCCAGGCCGGCGGCACTGCCTTGAGCCCCACCAGCAGCGGCACGAGGGTGGTGTAGTAGACGGCCAGGGCCGCCAGGGTGATCTGCGGCCCGTCGCCGACCCCGTAGATGACGCGCAGGATTGGCCCCGTCGCCACCAGCGGCAGGCAGAAGACCACCAGCGCCACGCCCTTGATCATCCGGTCCAGGGCGGGGATCGCGATCGCGATCGCTGCCAGCAAAACCGCAACGGCATTGCCGAAGAGGAAGCCGAGCGCCGCTTCGCGCAGGGTGACGGCGAGTGCCCGACCGTACAGGCCGGCGTCGTCGACGATACGGGCCAGGATGGCAAGCGGGCCGGCCAGGACATACTGATCGGCCAGGACCGTGCGGCTCGCCACCTCCCACGCCAGCAGCAGCGCCGCCAACACGACTGGCGTTGTGATCGACTGCCAATCCGGCCAGAGGCGCCGCGTCATGCCGCCGCCTCGCGTGCCGATTTCGGCGGCTGCGGCTGGTGCCGGTCCGTTTGCTCGCGGCCGGGCGTATCGGCGCTGTCGATGCCGAGCGCGCGCCCCACGGTGCGGGCGATCTCCAGGAAGGCCGGGCTTTCGATCAGCGCGGCGGTCCGCGGGCGCGGCAGTGAAACGGCGATCCGTTGGTCGATCTGCCCGGGCCGCGGCGTCATCACCACGATTTCGTCGGACAGCAGCACCGCCTCCTGGATCGAATGGGTCACCAGCAGCGTGGTCGTGCTGCCGTCGGTCCATAACCGGGGCAGTTCCAGGTTCAACCGCCGTCGGGTCAACTCGTCGACCGCGCCGAACGGCTCATCGAGCAGCAGCATCCGCGGTTCGGTCGCCAGGCACCGGGCGATGGCAGCCCGCTGGCGCATACCGCCCGAAAGGGCTGCCGGCCGCGCCTTCTCGAAGCCCGCCAGCCCGACCAGCCCCAACAGGCGATCAACGGCCTGCTGGTCCGGCGGCATGCGCGCCAGCCGCCGGGCCAGCCGGACATTGCTATCCACGGTCCGCCAGGGCAGCAGGGCCGCCTCCTGGAACGCCACGGCGATTTCGCCCCGCACCCGCATCTGCTGCGGCGGCTCGCCGTCGATCAACACCGACCCCGCGCTGGCCGTCTCCAGGCCGGCGGCAATCCGCAGCAGCGTCGACTTTCCGCACCCGGACGGCCCGACGATGGCCGTGGTGGTGCCGCGGTCCAGGGTCAGGTCTACCGGCTCCAACGCCTGGACGGCGCCCCGGCCACGCCCGAAACGCTTGGACACCCGCTCGATGGTGACCAGCGGTCCCCGGGGCGGCCGGCGCAGCGCGACCGGCCGCGTGCGCAGCTTCAGCCAGTTGAGCATGCGAGGCGTGACATCAGATCGGCACGCCGTCGGCGTAGATCTCCTCCAGCACCGACCGGTCCCACAGGTCCGGCGAGACCGTGCGGCCCAGGAGCGCCAGCGTTTCGACATTGGCTGCGACGGTCTCCTCGGTGAACCAGGCGAACCCGCTTTCATCGGTCAGCGGCGAATACATCAGCTTGTCCTGTTCCGATGCCTGCAGCTCCTGGGTCTCCAGATCCAAGCCGGCATCCGGGAACATCTGCATCGTCAGCGCCGCGGCTGTTGCCGGGTCCTGGCGGTAGCTCTGCCAGCCGCGGATCTCGCCGCGCAGCAGCGCGACGATGGCGGCCCGGTTGTCGGCCAGGGCGTCTTCCGTGCAGATGTAGGTCTGGCTGTGCACGGTGTAGCCGAAATCGGCCATCAGCATCGTCACGTTGTCGACACCCCGGATCGTCATGGCCACCGGCAGGTCGGTCAGCCAGCTCAACAGGCAGTCGACCTGCCCGCCGACCAGCGGCGCCGGGTCGTACTGGGTCGGCACGATTTCGATGGCGTTGATGTCGACGCCGTTCAGCGTGCACAGCGCCTGCAGGACCGGGGTATTCGCCGTTGCCATGCCGATCCGCTTTCCGACCAGGTCCGCCGGCTCACGCACCGGGTTGCCGGCGAGCGACGCTATGGTGAAAGGGTTCTTCTGCATGCCGACGCCCAGGATCTTGAACCGGGCGCCCTGCTCAACCGCGGCGGAAGCGTAGTCGGCCGCCGAAACGCCGATCAGCGCGTTGCCGCTGACGACCTGGGGTTCCACGGCGACATTGGGGCCGCCGGCACTCAACGCGACCTCCAGCCCTTCATCCGACCAGTAACCGCGGTCCAGCGCCAGATAGCTGCCGCCGAACTGCACCGACGGCGTCCATGACAGTTGCAGGGTGGCCGAACCGGCCTGGGCGCGCGCCGGGCTGAAACGACCGGCCGCCAGTGTCAGCCCGGCGCCGGTGCCGGCGAGGAAGGTACGACGGGAAAGTGGAAAGCTGCTCATCGATCCTGAAACCCCTGTTCGTGGCCCGGGTCCCGCATCATGGGCGCGCGGGTTCGGCGGGCCGTTTGCGCTTTTCACCGGCGGGGGATCAGCAAATGCTGTGCCGGGCGGGATCGGCGGCGGGCACTTGGCCCGCGATTTGCCTGCAGCCCCCGGTATGCGGGGATCCGATAGCGAGGGAGTGAGGCCAACATGGACGTGCCGGTGATCGACCTGGGCGGCTGGTTCCACGGCGATGCTGCGGCGAAAGGCAGTGTGGCCAAGCAATGGGCAGCGGCGTTTGAGACGCTGGGCTTCGCGACCATCGTCGGCCATGGCGTCGACGAGGCGCTGCTCGACCGGATCCACGAGGGCGCGATCGCCTTCTTCGACGAACCGGTGGCGGTCAAGCGCACGGCGAGCTTTGCCGGGGAGCAGGCCAGCCAGGGGTACGTGCCGCTTGGCGTGGAGACGGTCGCCAAGACCATGGGCGACGAAGTCCCGCCAGACCTGTGCGAATCCCTGTCCTTTGCCCATCTCGACTGGGAAGAAGGCCTGCCCGACAACGACTTCGACCGGTCGCTCTACCGCGCCAACCGGTGGCCCGACCGGCCCGCCGCCTTGAAGCCGCTGGTCACGGAGTACCACCGGTCGGTCCATCGGCTGGCCCAAGACCTGATGGCCCTGTCGGCCGCGGCGCTGGACCTGCCGGACGGCTACTTCGCCCCGACCCACGACCGCATGGCCACGCATTTGCGGCTGGTCCACTACCCCGACCAGCCGGTGGAGCCCCTGCCCGGCCAGCTGCGCTATGGCGCACACACCGATTACACCGGCTTCACCATCCTGCGGCAGGACGATGCGCCGGGCGGGCTGCAGGTGTTGACGCCGGACGGCGACTGGGTCGACGTCCCGCCGGTGCGCGGCGCGCTGGTGGTCAACGCGGGAGATCTGCTGATGCGCTGGACCAACAATCGCTGGAAGTCGAACCTGCACCGGGTGATCAACCCGCCGCGCACGCTGACCGGTTCGACCCGGCGGCTGTCGATCGTCCTGTTCACCGGACCGAACAATGACGCGGTGATCGAATGCCTGCCGACCTGCCAGTCACCCGACAACCCGCCGCGCTATGGCCCGATCAAGGCCCACGCCCACCTGATGGAACGCATCCACGCCTCGATGCCAGAGGGGTTGTAAGTGATGGGGGACATCGGCCCAACGGCGCCGCGAATTTAGAACGTGTAGGATACCTGCCACGCCCCGCATAGGATAATGGCGACTTCAGTTTCGCGAACGACTTCTCGGTCAACCCAAACACGTGATCGGGCATTACAAGCTTCTTTCGAAACCATCAATCACTGCTTGTGAACTGGTCCAGCGGGTGGGATTGGCCCGCGTTTGTTTTTAGCGATGGGTGCGGCCTGGGAACCCTACGTCGCTTGGTGATACGATCCCGTGTCCGTGCAGAGACCCGAGAGAGCATCGCCATGCCCGAACAAACGGACACGCGTTCCTACCATCCCGTCCCTTCTAGCGAAGTCGAGCCAGAGAGTTTCGAGAAGGGAAGTCGGTTTGCCATTCACTTCAGGCATCTGACCTCCGCGATCGCGGGCGACGACTACAACGTGGGCGTTGCACTCGAAGAATTGCCCAGTGGCAAGCAGTCGAACCAGTTTCACTTCCATATGTTGGAGGAAGAGCACATCTTTGTGCTCGAAGGGTCGTGCACCTTGCGATTGGGAGACGAACGGATCTCAATGCACGCGGGTGACTACGTGGTGTTTCCCGCAGGGCGGAAGGTCGGCCATTGCCTGATCAACGAGACCGACCGGGTGTGTCGGTACCTTGTGATCGGCGAACAGAATCCGAACGAGGTCAGCGTGTATCCGGACTCGAACAAGGTGCAGGTTCGCTGGCTCAACGAGCGTTATGACCGCCGAACCCTGCTCGACTACTGGGACGGAGAACCTACGGACTAAGTGTCTCATTCCGGTGAGATGCTCCCGGTCTCATCGCCCAGCAGCCAGACCTATCGATGGGTCCGCACCCTAACGTCCTACTGAGCTAGAAGTTCATACGCACCCCATGGAATAGTCAAACCAACCTCTGACTCGGGACTCTAGAATTTCTGCGGCCGCAGGATCTCAACGCGTTCGAGATAGACGATCCCCGAATAGTGCTTGAAGTACTTCTCGTTCACCGCATCGGCGATCTTCTCGGCTGTCTCGCGGTCGGCCACGACGATTTCGATCTTCACGATCGCAAGGGCTTTGACCACGGAGGGGCGGTCTGTCGTGCGTACGCCATGACTACCCTTTCCACCGCCTTCGATCACCGTGTAGCCGGTCGCGCCGGCCGCTTCGATGATCGCGGTGATCTTGTCGAGAATCACCCGTTCGCTGACGATCGTAACTTTCGTGGCGCTGCTGGTCATCATAGGCCCTCCCGGCGCGTCAGAGACCGAATACCAGTTGGCCGAGGGCCAGGAACAGGGGAATGCAGACGGCGATCGCGATCGGGGTACCGACGGCCGTAGAGGAACCGATAAACGCGGACGGGTTTGCCGAAGGGATCCCCGCGCGCAAGGTCGGCGGACCCGAGATGTCCGAACTGGAGGCCGCAATGACCGCCAGCAGGATGACACCACCTGGACTGAACCCGGTGGTCAGGTGGGCGACATACCCCAGACCGAAGGCGATCAGTCCGTGGGTCGGCGGGGCGACCAGCGCATAGACCGCGTACCAATGGGCGACCCGGCGCAGTTCCATCAGCCGTGTCCAGGCCTCCATGCCCATAATCAGCATCAGCACTGATAACAGGCCGCGGAACAGAGGCTCGTAGAAGGTTTCGAACACGCGGTCTGGCTGGGTCAGCAGGCCGAGGGCGAGACCGAGCAGCAAAGCGGACAAGGCCGAGCCGCGCAGGCTATCGACCACGATCGGCCACACCCGGACGCGCTCGCCGTTCGCGGCGCTCTGGCCGGCGGGCGCCTTTGCGCGCGTGCGCTGGAGGTAGAGATTGGCCAGGACGATCGCGATGACCAGCGCTGGAATGTCCATGAACGGGTACAAGGCAGGGACCCAGGCTTCGAAGCCGATCTCTTCTTCCTCCAGCAGCACCATCGCGGCCGCCAAGGTGGACGCAGAAACCGCGCCGAACAGCCCGGAGGTCGCGATCCCGTCCTCGCGTCGGACACCGGGCAGGCGGGCCAATGTGGCGCTGCCAGTTAAGACGATGACGACCCCGACAATCACGGATATCAGGGCCGGGGCCAGAAGATCGAAGAAGTTCGCCTCACGGATCTCCATGCCGGCGCCGATCCCCACCTTCATCAGGAGCATGAAGATGATGAAGCGGTAGATCGCGTCCGGCACGTCGAGCTTACTGCCCAGCGCAGCGATCAGCATACCGCCGAGCAGGAACGCCAGTGTCGGTTTCTGGAACTGCACGGCAAAGGTGGAAAGAAAATCGAGCAACGGTTCCATCGGCGATACCATGGCGTGACGGAAAAGGCGCAGTTATGCGGACGTCGCGGACGTGTTCACTCAAGCGCGGGCTGAATCGGCTGGCCACTCCGTGAGCGGACCAGCGGGTCCTGTGATGCGGGGATCAGCGCGGAGATAGTGCCGGCTGTTGCGCACCACCAGCACACTGATCGGGGTGACCAGGGTCAGCAGTGACACGAACAGCAGACGGGCGACTGCAGGCGGCATCGGCGTTCTCCCATCGCATTGACTGTGCAGGTGCGAAGGGAGGTAGCAGTCGTCCTGTCATATAGAAAATTCAATGTTTGAAACAAATCAATCTATCGAACAGAACGGATAGCCATCGAGCTATTGAGCTATGGGCACCTGGGCTGCTTTGTGAACCGTAGCCCATGCCAACGTCCGGGTCCTTGTCTCCGGATCGGCAGACCGCCGCCCGGCCACAGCGCAATGCGACACAGGCAGGTTTCCGAGACCTGACAGATTGACGAACCGATCAATCCGGCACCGCAAATGGTGCTCAAGGAATAGCGCCTCGATGCTGGAGCGGCTGTAGCTGCGTGTTGTGGAGGGCAACACAGCGCGGCGCAATCCGGCGACGCCTAAGGCGGTGTTTCCTGAGTTCCCCTGTCCCGCCCCGTGATCGCATTCATCGGGACCATGGGCCGGTCAGGTGCTCAAACCGGACGGTGCAGCGTGGCGTCACCATCATGCTGCGCGGCAAACCCCATCTGGCGCAGATATCGGCGTTGGCGCGCGCTTTTCGGCGCGCTGCACAGACGTGTGATCCCGAGACTCGCGAACCGGTCCTTTTGCTGCGTGTAGAGGAACCTGCCAGGCCTCAAATCCCGGTAACCGGGGATGACATAGTCCATATGGACAAACATCTCGCCGTCGTCGCCGATCTCGGCCAGGAAAACGCCGACCGGCACAAGACCTTGCAAGATGAACCAAACGATCAGGCCATCCGATTTCTGATGGGAGAACTCCGGAAATATTTCAGATATCTCTTTCGCATGGAAATCGAGAAAGGACTTCAAATACGCTGAATCACTGCCCGACTCGAGGATCGAGAAGAAGGTCTTCGTTCTCGCCATCTCACGCAGGTAGTAGATGTTGATCATCACGATCGCGCAGTTCATGACCGCGACCGGATAGGCCTGGATCAGGAGCCCATACACGGTGAAACAGGCGGCGCCGGCCAGATTGATCATCCGCAGCCGCAGCACCGAGCGCATCATCAGCGAGACCGCGATCAGCACCGAAGCGACGTAGCCAACGACCTCAAGGATCCAACTGCTGTCCATAACGGGACCCGGAGGCGATGCCGCCTCCGCTCGTTTCTCTGGGGGGGTTGATGGGGAATAGGACCCGAGCCCGGGTCGGACGATCCCCAAGACTGAACCAACAGACTGCCTGACGACGACCGCCGACGCCAGCCGTTGCCGGCAACCTCAGATTTCGAAGCGGTCGAAGACCCGCTCCGCCCGGTCCAGCTGGCGGGCCACGTCCCCGGGGCGGTCCCGGATTGCCGCGGAGGTGCATTTCAACACGAGAACCGCGATGTAGGCGCGGAGCACCTGCGGTTCGATGTTGGCGGCAGCAATGACGTTCCAGATCGGCTGGTCATGACCGTCCAGGTCAAAGGCGAACTGGACCAGGTCGTACCGGTGGTCACCGGCGCACGCCCCTTCCCAGTCGATGATGCCGGTGAGCCTGCCGTCATCGATGAGGACGTTGTCGGTGTGCAGGTCGAGGTGAACCAGCCCGTTATCGGGGAACCGGTTTGGGTCGGCATCGGCCCCGACCGCTTTCACACGCTCGAGCGCCGCCGCGCTGCGGCGATCCCAGCTGCGCAGTGGTTCATGTGTCGCCCACCCATCCTGGCCGACGGTCAATGTACGGACGACGAACGTGCCCCAACCGGGCTGATCGATGGCAGGAGGTGGTCCGCCGATCCCCGCCTTGGCGGCGATGCAGCCGACCATCCTGTCGACGACCGCCGGTGCGGGGTTGTCCTCCGATCGTCCGGGCAGGACCCGCTGCGCGGAGAGCGTGCCGCCGTCAACGGCCATCACGTGCAGATACTCGGGCACCGGTACCCCGCGTCTTCTGAGCTCATCGAGCCCGGGGAGGAGCGCGGCATATCGATCGGCCATGGTCTTGCCGGGAGACCATTTGAGGACGACGGGCGTGCCGTCGGGGCCCGTCGCAAACCACGCCCCCTGCGAGACGCCGCCCGGAGCGCGTTCGCCCAGGTCGAACCCCAGCTCAAGCAGCCGCGCCCGGTTCACGTCGCCGGCAGCCGGCGGTCCGGCCGACGCCCCATCGCCTCACGCTGCACGACCGGATCGGGTCGACGGGGCCCTGGACGTGCCCTAACCGCCGACGCCCAGTTGGCCCATGCAGACGTACTTCATCTCCAGATACTCATCGATGCCGTATTTGGAGCCTTCGCGGCCCAGGCCGCTTTCCTTGAAGCCGCCGAACGGCGCCACCTCGGTGGAGATCAAGCCCTCGTTGACGCCGACCAGCCCGTATTCCAGCGCTTCCGAGACCCGGAACGCGCGGCCCAGATCGCGGGTGTAGAAATACGCCGCCAGGCCGAACTCGGTGTCGTTGGCCATCCGGACCGCCTCTTCCTCGGTGGAGAAGCGGAACAGCGGCGCCACCGGTCCGAAGGTCTCCTCGGTCGACACGGCCATCGCCGGCGTCACATCGGCCAGCACCGTCGGCTGGAAGAAGGTGCCGCCCAGCGTGTGCCGCTGGCCACCCGTCACCAGGCGCGCGCCCTTGGACAGGGCATCGGCGATATGCTCCTCAACCTTGGCCACGGCGGCATCGTCGATCAGCGGTCCCTGCTCCACCCCGGTTTCCGTCCCAGGCCCGACCTTCAGTTTCTCCACTGCCGCCGCCAGCTTCCCGGCGAAGGCATCGTAGACCCCCTCCTGCACCAGGATCCGATTGGCGCAGACGCAGGTCTGGCCGGTGTTGCGGTACTTGGAGATCATCGCCCCTTCGACCGCGGCATCCAGATCGGCATCGTCGAAGACGATGAACGGCGCGTTGCCGCCCAGCTCCATCGACACCTTCTTCATCGTCCCGGCGCACTGGGCAACCAGGCGCTTGCCGACGGCAGTCGAGCCGGTGAAGGACAGCTTGCGTACGGCCGGGTTCTCGGTCAGTTCCGCCCCGACCTCGCTGGCCTGGCCGGTCACCACGCTGATCGTGCCGGCGGGGAAGCCGGCCCGTTCGGCCAGGGCGGCCAGCGCCAGGGCGGTAAACGGCGTCTGGCTGGCGGGTTTGACGACGCAGGTGCAGCCGGCGGCCAGGGCCGGGCCGACCTTGCGAGTGATCATCGCTGCCGGGAAGTTCCAGGGCGTGATCGCCGCAATGACGCCGATCGGCTCCCGCGTCACCAGCAGACGCCGGCCGGGCCAGGGCGACGGGATGATGTCGCCGTACACGCGGCGCGCCTCTTCCGCAAACCAGGTCAGGAACGACGCGGCATAGGCGACCTCGCCCCGGGCCTCGGCCAGCGGCTTGCCCTGCTCCGCCGTCATGATCAGGGCGATCTCCTCCTGATGCTGCATGATCTCCGCGTGCCAGGCCCGCAGCAGGCCGGCCCGCTCGGCCGCCAGTTTCCGGCGCCAGTCGGGCAGTGCGGCTTCGGCCGCGGCCACCGCTTCGGCCACCTGGTCGCGGCCAAGGCGCGGAACCGTGCCAAGCGGTTCCCGGTTGGCCGGGTCGACCACGGTGACGGTGCCGCCGTCCTTGGCGTCGACCCAGGCGCCGGCGACGAAGCCTTTCTGGAGGAACAGGTCGGATTTGGAGATATGCATGGCGTCATCCTCGCCGGATCTGCGGAAACTGCGGGAAAGCTGGGCCGACTTCGCGCCGGTGTCCACACCCCGGCAGACCCGTCTGCCATTGGTGCGGGGCGACCGTCGCAGTCAAGTCATCTATCTTATACAAGACTCCGGCCGCGAGTGGTAGGATAGGTTTTCGGCCGGCGCCCTTGCGACCGGGCAGCGATGGCCGGCCGCACCTTCCCGTCCCGAAGGACCCCAAGATGCATATCCTCTTCGTCGATGCCGGAAACTACTGCCGTTCGCCCGCCGCCGAGGCGGTGGCCAAGGCTTTGCTCGTCGAACGGGGCGCAGCCGACCGGGTGACGGTCGCCTCCGCCGGACTGAAGGACAAGCATGCCGGCGGCCCGCCGGACCCCCGGACCATCGCCGCCTGCGCCGAACGCGGGTACACGCTGGACGGCTTTCTGTGCCGGGAGATCACCCCGGTCGACTACGCCGTCGCCGACGTGATCCTGGCCATGGACGCCGACACACTGTCGGCCCTGGAGATGCGGCGGCCCGACGGGAACGATACCGAGATCCGCCGTTTCCTGGGCGATATCGACGTGCCCGACCCCTACTACGGCGGCGACGACGGGTTCGTCGGCATGATGGACCTGATTGAATCCGGTATGGCGCGACTTATCGACGGGGGTGTTTCCGCCGCCTGACCAAGCATCCGGCGCCGCTACACCGTAAACGACGTCGCGCGCAGGAAGTAGTTCAGTTCATGCATCGTGGTCGCGTGCGAGGCCAGTTTGGCGGAGGTGGTCATGCTGCGGTTCGAGATCCACCCACCCGACTTGCCCCAGCTCCCTGGCTTCCAGGTGTTCACGTTGCCCGACCCCGGCGCCGTGTGGTTCTTGCTGCCGATCGTATTGACCGTATGGTCCATCTTCTCATGACGTTTGTAGAAGATGCGGCACTTGTCCGAGCCGCGGACCCGGCGGAACTCGATATAGGTGCCCTTACGCGGGTCAATGATCGCGGTATCGAACCCGGTGATCCGGCCGGTGTAGCCCAGGCGCTGTGCGATCAGCTTCATCTCGTCCCGCCACGCGGTGTCGGCGTTGGTGCTTCGCGGGTTGCGGTTCGAATTCCGGTTCACGTGATGGCAGCAGCCATACAACCGAACTCCGTTGGAAACGTCCCCGCTCTTGCGGGTGATGAAATCCTTCAGGGCATCAGCATATTCGCCGCTGCGCGGCGGGGAATCGAAGTGGAAGCCGTAGAGATAGGCATTGGTTTGCAGCACGACGGCCATGCACAGCAAGACGTGAGGAAAACCAATAGTGGTTGAATCACAACCGGCCTGACACTCGTCGAGATAAACAGCCACCCCCGCCCCCTTGTGTTTTCGTAGGTTAGCATTCCCTCATATACTCGGATCCTATCCGGTAACGGCGAAACTGGCGCATTTATTTTAATCACATTGAGTTGGGGTCGAAGCCGTTCAGAGTTCCCGCAAACACCAATCACCGTGTTCGAGGAACCGGGTCACCTGGGCCACGTAAGGGGCGATATCGATCCCGTGATCGTCGAGCCAGGCGTCGCTGTAATAGGTGCCGCGATACCGTTCCCCGCCGTCGCAGATCAACGTCACCAGGGACCCACCGCGGCCGGCGGCGCTCATCTCCGCGGCGATCTTGCACATCCCGTAGAAATTCGTGCCGGTCGACCCGCCGGGCAACCGACCGAGCCGGGTGGCCAGTACATGCATGGCGCCCAGGGAGGCCGCATCCGGGACCTTGATCATCCGATCGACCACGCCGGGCACGAAAGAGGGCTCGAAGCGCGGGCGGCCGATACCCTCGATCAAGGAGGCGGCATTGATCGTCAGATCCCGGCGCCCGCCGGTATAGTTCTCGTAGAAGACCGAGTTCTCGGTATCGACGACACACAGTTGCGTATCGAAATGGCGATAGCGGAGATAGCGCCCGATCGTCGCCGAGGTCCCGCCGGTGCCCGCACTCATCACGATCCAGTCCGGCACGGGATGCTGTTCCAGCGCCATCTGCTGGAACATCGATTCCGCGATGTTGTTGTTGCCGCGCCAGTCGGTCGCCCGCTCGGCAAAGGTGAACTGATCCAGGTAGTGGCCGCCCTTCTCTTCCGCCAGACGCCGCGAGGCCGGGTACATCTCCATCGGCTCGTCGACGAAATGGCACTGGCCGCCATAGAAGGTGATGGCGTCGACCTTCTCGCACGACGTCGCGCGCGGCATGACCGCGTGGAACGGCAGTCCCAGCAACCGGGCGAAGTACGCTTCAGACACGGCAGTGGAGCCGGAGGAGGCTTCGACTACCGGCGTCCCCTCGATGATCCAGCCATTGCAGATGGCGAACAGGAACAGCGACCGCGCCAGCCGGTGCTTGAGGCTGCCGGTCGGATGGGTCGATTCATCCTTGAAGTAGAAGGTGATGCCGGGAAGCGCGTCGACTTCGTAGCGAAACAGGTGGGTGTCGGAAGAGCGATTGATGTCGGCTTCGATCTTCTTGACGGCTTCGATGGTCCAATCGCGACGGTGAGCCATATCCTGAGCCTGCACACGGGCGGGACCGGCTGCATAGCACCGCGGTCAAGCCGGGGCCAACCGCCGCCGGCCGGCACCTGGCCACGCTACTGGGGCCATCGGTCGCCGATGACGGCCATGATCTGACCGGAACTCCGCATGCGCTCGATCACCTCATCCAGCTGGTTGGCGAAAGCGTCCTTGTAGGGGAACGCAGCATCGTCGGCCGTGAAGCCGACATGGCCGGTAAAGCGGTCGACGATCGCCGCTTCGACAATGCCGGCCGCCACCGGGTCCTCGACCCCAAGGCTCTCGAAACCGTAGGCGATCGCAGGGCGCGAATTGACGTAACAGTCGATCTGGCCTTCCAGGATCCATCTCAGGCTGGACTCGGTGGTCGGTGCCTCCCGCAGGGTGATGCCGCCCCGCTCCACCGCCTCGAAGAAGGCCCGACCCGGGGACAGGTAGCCGTCGGTATTGCCGATGGTCAGGCCGTAGAACCCTTCCGGCCAGGATGGCGGCCGACCTTCCGGGTCCGCTTCCGGCAGTCGGTCCCCGCGACAGATGACGACGACGGTTTCGGTCAACAGCGGTACGCTGTACCGGTCCACCCCAGGCCGTTCCGCGGTCCAGACATAAGGCGGATAGAAGCCGACGATCTCGCCCCGCCGGACCGCCTCCAGGGCTCGGTTCCAGGGCAATGGCAGCAGCTCGATCTCGAAATCGTCCATCTGCTCGCCAACCGCGCGCAGAACGTCGGCATAGAGACCGGCGGCATTGCCGTCGGCGTCGACATAGGCGTAGGGCGGGTAGCTGTCCTCCGCGGCCAGTACCACGCGCTGCTGTGCGTCGACGGCTGCCGTCGGCAGGGCGGCTACCGCTGCGAAGGCGGCGACCGCGCGTCCACAGCGCCGGACGATCTCGCGAATTGCCGTCAAAAGCTGAACCAGGAACGTCTCACACCATCAAACGCTGACATCCACCGCCCAACCTGTCTTGTGCCGGGGTACCGCTGGGCTGCCGCAGGGGATGGTCACCGTGACCGGGTTTTCCTTAAACCCGCCTTAAGCGGCGACCGTGGCGACCAGCGTCGTCTGGCCGCCCCCTTTTCACACGGCGGTCAGGCCGACAGCAGTGACCGCAACGCCGATGCCCAGCAGACCGGACAGGATGATCCGGCGGGCCACGGCGTCGCCGCCAAAGCGCACCAGGCGACGGCCCAATTCGGCCCCCAGCAGGAAGACCGGCGCCCCGGCCAGCCCCAAGGTGGCATTGCTGGCGTCCAGGGCGCCGGCGGCCACGAAGACGCCGATACTCCAGAAGCTCCCCACCGATAGGAAGCCGATCATTTGGGCCCGGTGCTGGGCAACGGTGCCGGGGCCGGAGAACAGGTATGCCACCACCGGCGGGCCGCTGATGCTGGTCGACCCGCCGAGCAGGCCGGCCGTCAGCCCGACGCCGGCATCCGCCACCACACCGCGCCGGCCCTTGTACTGCCATCCGCGCAGCAGCACGATGGCCGAGCCGGCCACGAGGATGCCCGTGAACACCAGCATCGCCGCCTTTGGTGCCACCTGCAGCACCCACACACCCAGCGGTGTGGCGATCCAGGCCGTTGGGATCAGAACGCCGATCTGGCGCCACCGGATCTCGCGCCAGACCAGGGCCAGCAGCCACAGCGCGATCGGCATGTCGACGATGGCGATCATCGGCACCGCCACCACTGGGCTGTACAGCCAGCCCAGCACCGGCGCCAGGATGATCGCCGTGCCGAATCCCGCATACCCGCGCACGACGCCGGCGACGAACACGGCGGCAGCGGTGGCGGCAATTAGTTCCGGTGTGTCGGCTGGACCGATGGAAAAACCCATGGCGGGCACCTCCGCGGGCAGGCATAGGCCACGCCCGGCCCGATGGCAAAGGAGAGCTGGATGACGATCACGATCGGAAACGGCCCGGTTTCCTGGGGGGTCACCCAGACGGTCCAGGACGACGAGCCGCACTGGACGACGGTCTTGGATGCCATTGCCGATGCCGGCTACGCCCATACCGAACTGGGCCGCTTGGGATACTACCCGGACGACCCCGGCGCCCTGACGGAAGCCCTTGCAGAACGCGGTCTCACCTTGTCCGCCGGCGTCGTGTTCCGGCCGTTCCACGACCCGCGGGAACGGGGCGCGATCCTGGATTGGGCGCGCCGGTTGTGCCGGCTTCTGGCAAGCCAGAACGCGCCCTGGGCCATCCTGATCGACGCGTTCGACCCACCGCGGTTTTCCACCGCCGGGCGCACCGACGACGCGCCGCGGCTGGAACGTGGGGAATGGACGGCGATGGTCGACAGCATCGCCGACACGGCGGCCGTTGCCCGTGACCACGGCCTGTCCGCCGTCCTGCACCCCCATGCGGGGACGTACCTGGAGTTTCCCGATGAAATCGCCCGGGTCCTGGGCGACCTGGGCGCGGACAGCATCGGGTTGTGCGTCGACACCGGCCACAGCCTGTTTGCCGATATCGATCCGGTATCGCTGATCGACCGCTATGCCGACCGTGTCCGCTACCTGCATCTGAAGGATATCGACCGCGACCGGTTGGCGTCGGTTCGCGACCGGGCGCTGGACTTCGACGGCGCGGTACGGGCGGGGGTCTTCGTTCCCCTGGGCCGGGGCGACGTCGATTTCCAGGGCGTCAGGGCGGCCCTCGACCGGGCGGGTTTCGCCGGCATGGCTTCCGTGGAGCAGGATGCCGATCTGGACAATCCGGGCGACCCGTCCGCCGATGCCGCCTCCAGCCTGGCCTTCCTGCGCCGGGTCGGACTGGCAGCCTGAGGCGGAGACGATGCTGGACCTGATCCAAGTCGGGCTGGGCCCCTGGGGGTTCGACTGGATCACCAAGGTGGCCCCTCTCGTCCCGGAAGTCCGCTGGGCCGCCCTGGTGGACACCGACGGCGATCGGCGAGACGCAGCGGCCGAACACCTGCCCGACGCCCTTCTGACGGCCGATTTAGATGATGCGCTGGCCCGCCTGCCGGGCGCGGCCGTCCTGGCGGTTGTTCCGCTGCCCGCCCACGCGCCCGCGGCCGGTCTGGCGATCGATGCCGGCCGATCGGTCCTGGTGGAAAAGCCCTTTGCCGATAGCGTCGCAGCCGCCATAGATCTGGTGGTTCGCGCCGAACGGAAGGGCATCTGCCTGGGCGTGGCCCAGACCTATCGATGCTATCCGGCGGTCAGAACGGCGTTGCGATTAATCGGCGACGGTGCCATCGGCGATGTGCTTTCGATCGCCGTCGACTATCGCCGGCTCGCCATCGACGGCGTCGGCCATCGGCACTGGGACATCCGCCCCCCGTTGCTCTTGGACATGGCCGCCCACTACTTCGACATCATGCGCCTGATCGCCGGCGCCGAAGCGGACGCGGTGTCGGCGGTCGCCTGGAATGCCCCCGGTAGCGGTTTCATCGATCCGCCGGCAGCCGTCGCCACCGTGCGTTTCGGCAACGCCGTCGTCGCCAGCCTGAGGGGCGCCTGGAACAGCCGCGGGCACCCGACCGCGTATGGGGGCGCCTGGACGGTCGACGGCACCGCGGGATCGATCGCCTTCACCTTCAATGCCGGCGCGCACGAGGTCGCCGATCCGACCGCCGACGCTGTCTCTCTGCGGCCGTTGCACGGCGAGCCGTCGCCGGTCCCGCTCGATCCCATGGACCGCATCGAAAGGGCGGCCACGTTGACCGCCTTTGGCCAGTGGATCGCCACAGGGTCCCCGCCGCCGCTGATGTCGACCGGCCGGAACAACCTTGGCACGCTCGCCTTGACCCTCGGGGCGGTGCGTTCCGCCGACCAAAACGGTGCCTGGCAGCCGCTCGCCGAAAGCGGCCTCACGGTTTCGTGAACGCCTTTTCCAGTGAGAAGTGCACGGCAGGCGAAACCAAATCACGATCCGGACATACACAGGGGACGTAGTGGGTATCGAAGCATGCGATTGCCCTCGAGGACCATCACCCCCTGGCCGCAGACGCCGGTCCGCACCCCACGCGGCCAAACCCCTAACGGAGGACCCCCTCAATGACCCGTACCCTTGTTGGCGGCGCCGTCGCCGCCCTGGCGCTGGCCCTGTCGTCCGCCCCCGCCTGGGCCGCTGGCAGCTCCAGCGACACGACCACCCAGCCCGCACCGCAGGCCGCCCCGGCGCCGGCCGCAAGCCAGCCCACCGTCGCCGACGCCTGGGCGCTGATCGAAGCCGAGCAGTATGAAGAGGCCATCTCCCAGCTCGAGGGCATCGTCGCCCGCGAGCCGGCCAACGCCGATGCCTACAACTACCTTGGCTATGCCAGCCGGCAGATCGAGCGCTACAGCGACTCGCTGGGCTACTACGAGCAGGCGCTGACGATCGAACCCAACCATGTTGGCGCCCTGAACTACCTGGGGCACCTGTACATCGAAACGGGCAATCTCGATATGGCCCGGCAGCAGCTTGGCCTTCTGGCGGTGGCCTGTCCGTCCGGCTGTGCCGAACGGGACGAACTGGCCGAAGCCCTGACCACCGCGGCCGCCAGCTACTGATCCAACCGGCGCTCGGATGAACGCATCTGAGCGTCCAGCATTTGAACCGCCACGACGCACCGGAGTATCCCGTTTCTACCGAGACGCCGGATGCTCCGGTCTGTCGGTCTACGCCGCCCCGGCCATGTCCCCGGGACGATCCGCGAGCGGCGCCGAGGCCATGTCGGCGACCACATAGACGTCGACCGGAACCTCCCGGCCGCGGATGGGTTCGCTGCGGACCTGTGCGTCCGTCAAAGACTGCCCTGCCGCCCGCAAGACGTCGTCGCTGACCACCAGTTCCGCATTGAAGGACTTTGCCAGGCCCTCCATCCGGCTGGCGGTGTTCACGGTGTCGCCGACCGCGGTCAGCCCCTTTGCCGAGCCATAGCCCATCTCGCCGACGATGGCCGGGCCGAAATGCAGCCCCATCGCCATCCGCAGCGGCTCCGGGAGATCGGCCCTCAGACCCTCGTTCAACGTCTTCAACCGGTTCGACATCTGCTGCGCCGCCAGCAGGGACTGGCGGGCACCCTCGGCGGGCCGCCCGTTGACCCCGAACAGGGCCATGATGCCGTCACCGATGAACTTGTCCAGGAGGCCGCCTGCATTTTCAATGGTTTGCCCCATGGAATCAAAGTAGCGGTTTAGCAGAAACACGACGTCGTAGGGCAGCTTGCCCTCGCTCAGCCTGGTGAAGCCGCGCAGGTCGGCGAACAGCACACAGATCTGCCGTTCGTCGCCCTGGCGCAGCCGTCCCGCCTGGATGGCTTCGCGCGCCGTTGCGGTCGGCGGCAGCATCGGCGTCACTTCAAGGTTGCGCGACGGGCGGATCTGGCAGGCTAGACGCACCATGTCCGGCGCACCGATCCGGTCCAGAACCTTGCGCTCCATCCCGGTTGGCGGCGCCAACTGGTCCGCCCCTTCGCCGATACGGACCCGGCAGGTGGAGCAGCGGCCCCGCCCCCCGCAGACGGCGGCATGCGGGATCCCGGCGGCGCGGATGCTGTCCAGCGCCGTCGCGCCGGGAAGCAGGCGGACCGTGCGGCCGTCGCGGTACACCAGCACGGGCCCGCTGAAGCGCCGCCGCAGGCCGCGGACCACAGGCACACCCAGCACGATCACGGTCGTCACTGCTATGACAATCAGGCCCCGGAACACGGCAGTCCCGACGAACATCGCCATTTCGACGGATGCGTTGGCCTCGACAAAAACGGCGTTCAGGGCCGCCTGATCCTGTGCCAAGGCCAGCACTTCGATGCCGGCCGACAGATAGCCCGCCAGCGACAACGCTGGCACCAGGATGGCGACAGCGAACAGGACGGGACGAGCCGGCGCGTACCAGCGCTTCAACCGCAGCCAGTAGTGCAGCCCGATGCAGCCGTGCCCCCAGGCGGCGAGCACCGCCGCCGCCTGCATCACGCCGCTGGTCGGCTTGATGGCCCAGAGCGCGGCCATGACATAGGGATAGCTGGGTTCGGTCCCAAAAACCTGATGGGCCGCCCGGGTCCCCATCACGTGCTCCAGCAGGAGCAGGGGCAGTGCCAGTCCCAAGGCGATCTGTGCCCACTGCCACGCGCGCAGCCGCATCGTCGACCGGCTGGCCAGGGCCCAGAGCGACGTCCCGATATGGACGACGATCGCCAGGTACAGCACCTCGGTGCCGGGCGACTGGGTCCACGGCACCGCCAGAAACCGCCGCCAAGCGTCCATTGCCGCCAGTGAGGCGACCCCCGCCATATGGTTGACGAGATGCATCGTCACATAGACAAACAGCACCAAGCCACTGATCAGGCGCGCTTTTTGCAGCATCTAATGATCCCTTGCGCGAAGTCGGGTGCATCCGTATACGACTCCGCCCGCGCCAACAAGCAAGCGCGGCGCCGGGGCTCGGCCGGGGCCGGCAGCGACCACCACGATCGACGGCCATGATCGAACTTGACCAGCTATCGCGACGTTTCGGGTCCATCGTCGCCGTCGACGGTGTCAGCCTGAACGTGGCTCGGGGTGAAGTGACGGGACTGCTCGGCCCGAACGGTGCGGGCAAAACCACCACGATGCGCCTGGCGACGGGCTACCTGCATCCAACCTCGGGCCGTGCGCGCATCGACGGCATCGACGTCGCCGACAATCCGGTGGCGGCCCGCCGGCGCTTCGGTTACCTGCCCGAAGGGGCACCGCTCTATCCGGAGATGACGCCGCGCGGCCTGCTTCGGTTTGCCGCCGCCATTCACGGGCTGAACGGACGTGCGGCCCGCCGGGGACTGGGCCGGGTGATCGAGCGCATCGGCCTTTCGCCCGTGCTGGACCGCCCCATCGGCACCCTGTCCAAGGGCTTCAAGCGGCGAACCGCCCTGGCGGCCGCGCTACTGCACGAGCCGCCGGCGTTGATCCTGGACGAACCCACCGACGGGCTGGACCCGAACCAGAAGCACGAGGTTCGCGGTCTGATCCGCGAACTTGCCCCGGAAACTGCCGTCATCGTGTCCACCCACCTGCTGGAGGAGGTGGAAACGATCTGTACCCGCGCCGTGGTGATCGCCAACGGCCGCATCGTGGCGGACGAAACGCCCGGAGACCTTGCCGCGCGCCTCCCGGGAAACCGGCTGGACGACGTTTTCCGCCTGCTGACGGGCGGGGTCGACGTGGCGGGTAACAGGGCGGCGTAGCGCGGTGCGGACGGTAAGGGCAGTTCTGACCAGGGAGCTTGTCGGCTACTTCGCCACCCCGGTGGCATACGTCTTCATCGTGCTGTTCCTGGTGCTGATCGGGTGGCTGACCTTCGATGTCGGCGGCCTGCTGGACCGGAACCAGGCCGATCTACAGGCGTTCTTTTCCTTCCATCCGTGGGTCTTCCTGTTGATGGTGCCGGCGGTTTCCATGCGCCTTTGGGCGGAGGAGCGGCGTCAGGGGACCCTGGAGTTCCTGATGACGCTGCCGGTAGCACCCTGGCAGGCGGCGCTGGGCAAGTTCTTGGCGGCCTGGGTGTTCATGGCGTTGGCCCTGGCGTTCACCTGGCCGGTCTGGGCCACGGTGGCCTATCTGGGAAACCCCGATCACGGCGCCATCGTCACCGGCTACCTGGGAAGCCTGGCCCTGGCCGGCGCCTTCCTGGCCATCGGCGCGGCGGTCAGTGCGCTGACGACCAATCAGGTCATCGCCTTCGTGATCACCGCCGCGGTCTGCTTTGCGATGGCCGCCGCGGGCCTGCCGCTGGCCACCTCGCTTGTCGCCGACTGGGCGCCGCGCGGTCTGGTCGATGCAGTTGCGACCTTCAGTTTTCTGACCCGCTACGAAGCCATGATGCGCGGGGTCATCAGCCTGCCCGACTTGGCCTTCTTCTTCACGACGATGGGCTTGGCCCTCTACCTCAACATCCTGGCGCTGTCGGGACGCCGGGACCGGGCAGCGACGGCGGGTGCCGCACCGTCCCCCACGCGCCGCAGCCGGCCACTGATCGCGGCGCTCCTGGCCGCTATCCTCTACCTGACCGGCAACCTCTGGCTTGCCGAGGTCGGTGCCGGCGCACGGATCGATCTGACGGAGCACCGGATCTACACGCTGTCGCCGACGACCGCCGACGTCGTTGATGACGTGGCTGAGCCGATCCATGTCGAGTTCTACTATTCAACGGCGCTGTCCGAGGCCTCCCCCGGCATCGCCGCCCTGGGGACCAGAATACGCGGGCTGCTGCGCGCCTACGAAAGGCTCTCGGGCGGCACAATCGTGGTGGAGGAGATCGACCCCGCCCCGTTCAGCGAGGCGGAAGACCGGGCCCTGTCACTGGGATTGACTGGATTGCCGGCCGGGGCCGACGGCGATCCGGCCTATTTCGGGCTCGCCGCGCGCAACAGCGTCGACGACCTGGCGGTCATCCCGTTTCTCCAGCCGGACCGGGAGCCGGAGCTCGAATACGACCTGACCTCGCTGATCCGCTCGCTTGCCGACCCGGAGCCACCGCTGATCGGCGTGGTCAGTACGCTGCCGGTGCTGGGTGGCGCCACGGGCGACCCGTTCGCTTCGGCACCGACCGGCCCCTGGCATGTTTTCACCCTGCTGGCCGACGCCTACGACCTGCGTTCCCTGGATCTGTCCGGTGGGTCGGTCGACGCGGATGTCGATCTACTGGTCCTTGTGCATCCCCGCGGTCTGTCCCTGCCCGAGCTCTACGCCGTCGATCAGTATGTGATGCAGGGCCGGCCGTCGCTGGTGTTCGTCGACCCGGTTTCCGAGGCTGACCTGGCCCAGCGCCCACCCCAGGAGCGGTTCGCCCCGGCCCACTCCGACCTGGACCCGTTCGCCGCCAGCTGGGGCATCGGCATGGATCCCGAGCACGCGGTCGCCGACCGGTCGGCCGCCCTGCAGGTGGCGGTTCGCGGCCGCCCCGGCGAACAGGTGCCTTTCGTCGGCTGGCTCGGCTACGGCCCCCCGGCCATGGCGCCGGACGGTCCGATCACGGCAAGGCTGGAGCGCCTTCATTTCGCCGCCGCGGGCCACATCACGGCGAGTCCGGGATCCACGACGACCGTGACGCCGCTGGTACAATCCGACCCGCAGGCCATGCGGATCGCGGCGGGCGCACTCGGTCTCCATCCCGACCCCCGCGCCCTCCTGTCGGACTATGCGCCGGGCGACGAAGCCCTGACCCTGGCGGCGCGGGTGACCGGCCCGGCCCCTTCCGCCTTTCCGGGCGGCCCGCCGCCGGGTCTTTCGCTGCCGGAACCGGTCGGCACAGGCGCCCAGCCGCTCGATATCGTCGTGGTGGCCGACACCGACTTCCTGAACGACCGGTTCTGGGTGGCACCGCGGTCCGTAGGAACCGATCGGGTTGCGGTGCCCTTCGCCGACAACGGCAATTTCGTGCTCAACGCGGTGGAATCGCTGCTGGGCGCAGTGGACCTCTCCGGATTACGGGGACGGGCGGTGACGCAACGACCGTTCACCCGCATCGCAGACCTACAGGCCGACGCAAGAGAACGCTTCCTGGCGACGGAGCTGACCCTGCGCGCCGAGTTGGAGCGGGCACAGGAAGCCCTGCAGACCGCCCGCGCGACCGCCGAGCAGGGATACGAGGCCGCCGCGACCCAGGCGGAAACCTTGGCGACGGTGCGGTCGCGGCTCTTGCAGGTCCGCCGCGACCTTCGGGATGTCCAGCGTCGGCTGCGCGAAGACGTGAACCGCC
>JANQIU010000111.1 GCA_028281985.1 Alphaproteobacteria bacterium
AGCGGTGGCCTGCCTTGTCCTGGTGCTGGCCGCGCCCTTGCCTGCCGGGGCGCAGCCGGTTCAGCCGACCGACTACGAAGCGCAACTGACCGGGCCGGAGCGGCGGGCTATCCAACGTGACCTGCAGCGGTTCGGGCTCTACCCGGGGGCGATCGACGGCCTCTTCGGCAGCGGAACCCGTGCCGGTATTCGGGCGTTTCAGTCGGCCGTCGGCGAGCCCGAGACCGGAACCCTGACCGCCGACCAGGCAGCCCGGCTGCGTCGCGCCGACACGCTGGCCGATGCGGGGCTTGAGCCCAGCGAAGACCCCGGAGACACGCTGGACGCCGCCCATGATCTGGGCCTCCTGACGGACACGGCCCTGGCTGTATCCGGCCGGGCCGGCGGCGACGATACCGGCGACATCATCGCTTTTTCCACCGATATGCCCGTCTCGGTGCAGGTCACGTTGACGGGCCTCGACGCCGATCTGGAAATCGAACTGCTCGATGGGGCCGGCGGCATCCTCGCCGTGTCCAACAACGCCGGCGTGGCCGCGGAACGCCTGGTGCACGACCTGCCGCCGGGCCGCCACCATGTGCGCGTCCTTCCCTTCGGTGCGGCGGAAGGGAGCTACCGCCTGGATATCGTCGGCGCAGATCCCGTTGCCCGGGACGCCGGCCTGACCCTCGATCCGGACCCGACCGAAACGGCGTGGGGTGTGACCGGGCGGTTGCGCGTCGAGGCCGCGTTGGACCTGCTGGGGTTTGCCCCGGGCACCGTGGACGGCCGCTTCGACAGGCGCACGCGGCTTGCCATCGCCGCCTTTCAGGTCGGACGTGGCGCACCGGCGACCGGCCGGTTGTCCGTGGGCCAGCGGGTTGACCTGGCGGCGGATGCTGCCGAGGCGGCGGCGGTTCTGGGGCGGCTTGCCGCCGGGGAAGCCGAGGCCGCTGCGGCCCAGGCGCGATCCATTGCCGCGGAAGCGC
Organism: Alphaproteobacteria bacterium; assembly: GCA_028281985.1. Taxonomy (GTDB): domain Bacteria; phylum Pseudomonadota; class Alphaproteobacteria; order DSM-16000; family Inquilinaceae; genus JANQIU01. The sequence goes on from JANQIU010000111.1 coordinate 969, forward strand.
CGGTTTCGGGAGACTACCGGGGCGAAGTCCGCGGCCGGGACATCGCCCATGGCCTTGGCGTGTTGTCGGCCGACGACAGCCGCATCGAGGGCACGTTCCACAACGGTCAGCCGGCAGGGCCGGCGGTGGAGCATCAGGCGGACGGGGACGTCTTTGCCGGAACCTATCGTCAGGGAACCTGGTTTGGATATGGTAGTTTTACCAAGCCGGACGGGCGGGTCTGGGTCGGCCAGGTTTCGGAAGGTCATTTCGACGGATTCGCCGTGTTCACCAGTGCCACGGGGCTGCGGGTGGCGGGCGAGTGGACGCGGACCGAGTCGGGTTGGAATCTGACGGGCTTCGCCGAACAGACCGACGCGGAGGGTTCCGTGTGGCGTGGACTCTGGGAGGCCGGAGAACTCGCCGACGCACTGTGAGGCACGCCGTATTGTCGCCACCGCACCGTGCGACAACCCGGCCTGCGCCATCGGAAACGGATACGGAACCACCGGCGTCCCTTCCCGCGCCGCCCATTGGAAGATGGAGACCGCAATGCCGTCGATCCCCGTGCAAGGTTCCCGGTTGCTGGCGCCGTTGCTGTTTTCCGGGCTCGTGGCATTGGCGATGGCGCCGCTGCCGGTCGCCGCACTGGACTCGCCGGTGCTTGATCGTGGCGCCGACCGCTATCGCCAGCAGCTTTCCGATGCCGCCGCCGCCGCCCCCCAAACGGCCCCCGACGCCAGTGCCCTGTTTGTGATCGCCAAGCGGGACCGCCTGGACGGCCGCTGGCGGGATGCCGTCGAAACCTATCAGCAGCTTGCCGGTCTGCAGCCCGACAGCCCGTTGGTCTGGCTGGACCTGGCGGAAGCCTGGAGCATCGCCGACTTAGGCGACAGCGACGGTCTGGCCGCGGCGTACACCGCCTATCGGCTGGCCGAGAGCGATGCGGCTCGGGCGGAAGCGCTGCGTCTGGTGGCACAGAACCTGGAGGCGCAGGAACGCTGGCGACTGGCGATCGACGCCTATGACGCGTTGATCGCCCTGGAGCCGGGCGACGCCGATCTGGTGGACCTGCGTGACTACCTGATCAATCAGTACGGCTTCGGCATCGACTACACCTATGTCGCCAACGACCAGGACCAGCCGCAGATCTGCCTGGTGTTCAACGACCTGTTGTCCGACAACCGGCAGCTGCGGTACGCCGACTACGTCCGCATCTCCCCGGAGGTGCCGGTGGAGTTCGTCGTCGGCGGCCGGGACATCTGCATCGAAGGTGTGGAGCATGGCCAGGCCTATGATGTGACCGTCCTGGCCGGACTGCCGGCTTTGGACGGCGACCAACTGCGTGGCGACGACAGCTTCACCCAGGTGGTCGACGATCGCCCGGCAAGCGTCGGCTTCCGCGCCGACACCTACGTGCTGCCGGTCGACGGCGAGGGGACGGTGCCGTTGACCACGGTCAATGTCGACGCCGTGGACCTGCAGCTCCTGCGGATCAACGACCGCAATTTGATGGGCGAGATCCTCGACCGCCGCATCGGCCGGGCGTTGGATGGTTGGGACATCCGGCAGGTCGCCACCGACAGCGGCGAAGAGCTGTGGACCGGCTCCATGGCCGTGGAACTGGAGCGCAACCGGTCGGTGACGACCGGGGTTCCGGTTCGGGATTTCCTGCCCGAACCCGAGCCGGGCATCTACATCCTGGCGGCGCGAAATGCGGATGACGAAGACGACTGGATCTACGACTGGCGCGGGACCCAGTGGCTGGTGGTCAGCGACCTTGGCCTGGTGACCTTCAGCGGCCAGGACGGACTGCATGTCGCCGTCCGGTCGCTGTCCGGTGCCGGCCCGCTATCCGATACGCGGTTGGTCCTGCTGGCCCGCAACAACGCCGTGCTGGGCGAAGCGGTCACCGACGCCGACGGCCTGGCGGCGTTCGACGCCGGCCTGGTCCGCGGCGACGGCGGCAACCGGCCCGCCGCCGTCATGGCCTATGCGGAAAACGGGGACTTCAACTTCCTGAGCCTGCTGGCGCCCGGGTTCGATCTGAGCGACCGCGGTGTCGAGGGGCGGCGGGAGCCCGGTCCCCTGGACACCTATCTTTACACCGAGCGCGGCGTCTACCGGCCGGGCGAAACCGTGCGGTTGACCGGCCTGCTGCGGGACGAGCGGGCGTTCGGCGTCACCGATGTGCCGCTGACGCTCAAGCTGATCCGGCCCGACGGCGCGGAAGCCCGTAGCCTGACCGTCGCCGATCAGGGGGCCGGGGGCTTTGCCGCCGACGTGGAGATCACCGAAGGTGCCCGCACCGGCCTTTGGACCATCGAGGCCTATGCCGATCCCGAAGGCGACGTCATCGGCAGCGTCCGGTTCCAGGTCGAAGACTTCGTGCCGCTGCGAATTCGCCTGGGGCTGGAGCCGGAAGACGACGCGGTGCGTGCCACCGGCCTGGTCCGCATCGGTGTCGATGCCCAGTACCTCTATGGCGCGCCGGCAGCCGAGTTGCAGGGCGAGGCCGAACTGGTGTTGCGGCCGGCCCTCACCCCGTTTCCGGATCTGGCGGCGTACCAGTTCGGCATGGTGCAGGAGGAGCTTCAGCCCCAGCGCCAACGCCTGTCGCTGCCGGACACCGATGCCCAGGGCGCGACCACGGTCGAAGCCGCCCTGGACGCCCTGCCCGATACCAGCCTGCCCCTGGAAGCCGATATCCGGGCGACGGTGTTCGATGTCGGTGGCCGCCCGGTGAACCAGCGGGTGACGCTGCCGGTCCGCATCGACCGCCCGTGGATCGGCTTGCGGTCGCCGGCCGGTCGGATCCCGGATGGTGGATTGACCGATTTCGAGGTCATCGCCGTCGACGGCGACGGCAGCCGCATCGCGCTTGCCGGCCTGGAATGGGAATTGGTGCGGGAGATCTACGATTATCAGTGGTTCAACGACGGCGGAACCTGGGACTACCGTGTCCTCACCCGCGACCGGCTGGTGACCAGCGGTTCCGCGGACATCGCCGCCGATGCGGCCACCGAAATCCGCGAACCGCTGGAATGGGGCACCTATCGGCTCGACGTCTTCGATCCCGCCAGCGGGGCGGCCTCCAGCCTGCGTCTGTCGGCGGGCTGGTGGGTGTCGCCGATTTCCAGCGACACGCCGGACACGCTGGAAATCGCGCTGGACCAGGAAGCCTATCGCCCGGGCGATGTGGCCCAGGTGCATCTGGATCCGCCCTTCACCGGCGAGGTGCTGGTGACGGTCGCCAACCACAGCATCCAATGGTCGACCAATGTGACGGTGCCGGAAGAGGGCGCCGTTGTCGAAATCCCGGTCGAAGAGGATTGGGGGGTCGGGGCCTATGTCCTGGCCACGGCGTTCCGGCCCGCCGCGGCCGAGGCGCGGGGGGCCCGCGGCCCGGGGCGGGCTGTCGGTGTCGCCTGGTTCGAGCTCGACATGTCCGATCGCACACTCGAGGTCGCCATCGACGCACCGGAGGTGATCCGGCCACGCCAGGTCATCACCGTTCCGGTCTCCGTCACCGGGCTCGATGAAGGCGAAACGGCGTATCTGACGCTGGCAGCGGTCGATGAAGGGATCCTGCTGCTGACCGACTTCGCGTCGCCCAGCGCGGATGGCCACTTCTACGGCAAGCGGTCGCTGGGCGTGGAGATGCGCGATGCCTACGGCCGGCTGATCGTTTCCGAAGGCCGCCGCGGCCAGGTCCGCTCCGGCGGCGACGGCGATCAGATGCGCAGCCTGAGGGCGCAGATCAGCGAAACGGTCGCGCTCTACTCCGGGATCGTTCAGGTGGACGCCGACGGACAGGCCACCGTCACCTTCGACATCCCCGACTACAACGGCGAACTGCGTCTGATGGCCACCGCCTGGACCGCTGACAGCGTCGGGTCGGCCGACCGGCCGATGACTGTCCGCGACCCGGTGGTGGCTCAGGTCTCGTTGCCCCGCTTCCTGGCACCGGGCGACCGGGCGCAGAGCACCATCAGCCTGCGCAATGTGGACGGTCCGGAGGGCGACTACCGGGCGGTGATCACCGCCGGCGCTCCGGTCAGCGTTGACGGCGAGGCCGTCATCGACCGTGTCCTGGCGCCTGGGGACGAGGTGCGGACGGATCTGGACCTGTCCGGCAGCGGGCTTGGCGTTGCCGAGATTGCGCTCGACCTGACCGGGCCGGACGGTTTCGCCATCCGCCGCACCTGGTCCATCGAGGTGCGGCCGGCGCAGCCGTTTTCCACGACGCGCCTGGTCGGCACCTTGGCGCCGGGCGAGGCCCTGGTGGTCGACGACGGGCTGACCGAGCTGTTCCTGGACGAGGCGGTCGACCTGTCGGTCAGCGTGTCCTCCGGCCCCAATTTCGACATCGCCGGTCTGCTGCGCAGCCTTGACCGTTACCCCTATGGCTGTGTCGAGCAGACCGTCAGCCGGGCGCTGCCGTTGATGTACCTGGCGGATGTGGCGGCCCGGGCGGGCGACGGTTACACGCCGGCGGATACCAACCGCCGGGTGCAGGATGCGATCAACCGGGTGCTGACCATGCAGCAGCGCTCGGGCGGTTTCGGGGTCTGGGGGCCGAGGGACAGCGCCGACACCTGGCTGACCGCCTATGCCATGGACTTCCTCGTGCGTGCCGCGTCGGAAGGCTACGACATCCCGGCCGTCGCCATCGACCGCGGGCTGGATCAACTGCAGACCTATGTCGAGCGCTGGGACTTCCGCGACCATTGCCGGGTGGATGCCGCCTACGCGCTGGATGTCTTGAGCCGGGCCGGGACGGCCGACCTGTCCGATCTGCGGTACTACGCCGACACCTGCCTGCCGCGGTTCGAGACGCCGTTGGCCCAGGCGCAGCTTGGCGCCGCCCTGACCCGCTATGGTGAAACCGAGCGGGCGGATAGCGCCTTCGACGCCGCCGTCGCCGGGCCGCGGGTGGTGCAGGCGTCCTTCCAACTGCGCGACTACGGCACCATGCTACGCGACCGCGCTGCCGTCACCGCGCTGATGGCCGACTCCGGCCGACCGCTGGAAGCGGTGCTGGAGCAGGCCGATCTTGCCGCCGACGCCTTCGAACGGGAGCGCTGGACCAGCACCCAGGAGCAGGCCTGGCTGCTGCTGGCCGCGCATGCCCTGCTGGCCGACCAGCCGCCGATGACCCTGGCGGTCGGCGGTGAGGCGCTGCCGCCCCGGGACACGCCCCTGGACCTCTACCCGACGGCCATGGAACTCGCCGAAGGTGTCCGGGTGGAGAACCTGGGTGACCAGGCGGTGCGCCGGATCACGGCGATCCGCGGCGTTCCCCAGGACGCCATGCCGGCCGAGGAGAACGGTTTCCGCATCGCCAAGGCGTTCTTCGACCTGGAGGGGCGCGAGATCGTTCCGGCGGAAGAGGCGATCCAGCAGAACGATCTGATCGTCGTGGTGGTGCTGGGCGAAGCGCTGACCGAAATCGACCACCAGGCCCTGATTGTCGACCTGCTGCCGGCCGGCCTGGAGATCGAGAACCCGAATATCGGCCAGAGCCGCGGGTTGGAGGACCTGGCGGCCCAGCTCGACCTGACCTGGGCCCGGCATGTGGAGATGCGCGACGATCGTTACATCGCCGCCCTGGACATGGATAGCGGCTA
>JANQIU010000106.1 GCA_028281985.1 Alphaproteobacteria bacterium
TCCGGGGTCGTTTGGCGTGCGCCCCTGCTTTAAGGTATGGATCCGCGAGACGCCATCTCGGACCGCCATGCAGACCCAGTACGTTCCGCCGCGCATTCAGCTACCGCCGCTGCCCTGGGGCGGCGGCTGCCAGTGCAGGTCGGTCCGCTACCTGGTGCGCGCACGACCGCTGACACTCTATGCGTGTCACTGCACGGAGTGCCAACTGCAGTCCGGCAGCGCCTTTGGCTTGTCGATGCCGGTGCCGGCGGCGGCGGTCGACATCAAAGGGCGCACGAGGACGACCGGCCGTGCCGATCCCGCCGCGCCCCCACTGGAGGGAGTCTTCTGCCCCGAATGCGGGTCGCGACTCATGCACCGCCGGCCGGGCCGGGATACGGTGAACATCAAGGCCGGCACACTCGACGACAGGCGTTGGATCATACCGATCGGGCATCTCTGGACCCGGTCCGCATTGGCCGGTTGCGCGCCGCCGCCGGGGCCGCTGGTCTATCGAAGCCAGCCCGAGACCTACGATGACCTGATCAAGGCCTGGTCGGCCGCGACGTCGAGCGGTCGGGGCAGTGACGAGCCCACAAATCCCGAAGGCTCAGGAAACGCCGTCGTCGACGACTAAGGCTTCCACCCGGAACCGCATGATCCGGCCCACCTGCCGGATCGCCTCCGCCAATTCCTGCTCGGCCGAATGGCGGAGCCGCCGCTCAAAGGCGTCTAGGATCTGTGCCTTGTCGGCGCCCTTCACGGCGAAGATGAACGGGAAGCCGAACCGGTCCTGGTACTGGCGGTTGAGCGTGTCGAAGCGCTCGAATTCGGCGTCCGACAGGCGGTCAAGGCCGGCGCCCTTCTGCTCCGATCGCGAGTGCGTCGCCACATCGCCGGCCCTGGCCAACTTGCCGGCCAGATCGGGATGCGCCCGCAGAACCGCCAACTGATCCTCCGGCGCGGCCGCGTTCAGCACCGCAGCGAACGCGCCGGCCATCGCGTCGACCGATGCGAAGGGGCGTTGCGCGGCGGCCCGGACCGCGACCCAGGCCGAGTCCTCGCAAACCTCCGCGAACCAGGCGGCGAACTGGTTGTCATCGGCGGCGTTGACCGCCCCGATCATCAGCGCCGTCATGCCGGAAACCGCTGGCGCCAGTGGCGGGCAATGTCGGCGCGGCGGCACACCCAGACCGCGTCGTGCCCCTGCACGTAGTCCAGAAACCGCGCCAGGGCCGCGGCCCGTCCCGGTCGCCCGGCAAGGCGGCAATGCAGGCCGACCGACAGCATCTTCGGGGCGGTGGCGCCTTCGGCGTAGAGCATGTCGAAACTGTCGCGCAGATAGGCGAAGAACTGGTCGCCGCTGTTGAAGCCCTGGGCGGTGGCGAACCGCATGTCATTGGCGTCCAGCGTGTACGGGACCATTAGCAGCGGCCCGTGGGCCGTCGCCTCCCAATAGGGAAGGTCGTCGGCATACGAGTCGGCGCAATAGAGGAAATCGCCCGCCTCGGCGACCAGATCGCGGGTGGCGGGGCTGGTGCGCCCGGTGTACCAGCCCAGCGGCCGATGGCCGGTCGCCCGGGTGTGCAGCCGGATGGCTTCGTCCCGGTGGGCCCGCTCCACCGCCACCGGAACATACTGGTAGTCGATCCATTTCAGGCCATGGGAGGCGATCTCCCATCCGGCCTCGGTCATCGCTGCCACGGCCTCGGGATTGCGGGCCAGCGCGGTGGCCACGCCGAACACGGTGACCGGCATCTGACGGTCGGCGAACAGCCGCCACAACCGCCAGAAACCGGCCCGGGATCCGTATTCGTAGAGGGATTCCATGTTGATGTGGCGCACGCCGGGGCGGGCCTCGGCGCCGACGATCTCCGACAGGAACGCTTCCGAGGCCGTATCGCCGTGCAGGATGCAGTTCTCGCCGCCCTCCTCGTAGTTGACGACGAACTGGAGGGCGATGCGCGCGCCATCCGGCCAGTCGGGATGGGGCGCCGTCCGGCCGTACCCGACCAGATCCCGCGAGTAGACGCTCATGGCGCAGTCGCCCGCTCGACGGTGGCCTGGATCTGGCCATGGGGTTCGTCGGACGGCACGAAGACATGGCTGCTGTCGGCAATACCGAAAGTGTCCAGCCGGGTGGGATGGTAGTGCAGGTTCGGCATCGCCAGCGTGATATTCGCCAAAGCCGGCACCGCGTCCAGCGCAGCGCAACCCATGCGATAAAGCGAATCCTGCACCGAGATGCTGTGCGTGTCGGCGAACACGCGATCCATAGCGGTCAGGGCCGCGAGCCGATCGGCCGCCGGGTCGGACGGTGGATCGGCGTAAGACCAGCGCGCCATCATCTCCGTCGCGAAGAACCGGTCGGCAACATCCGGCAGGGTCGTGTACCGGTCACGCACGAAATCCTCGAAGGCCGATCCGGTGGACTTCATGATCCGGCGCCCGTCGATGCCGCCTTCGGTCTCGCCCTCGCCGTCCCGTTGCCGGCGGATGCGCAGATACGGCATGCCGTTGCCGTCCTGGTGGAACGTATGGGCGTGCGGTTCGCCGTCCAGGGTCAACCGCTGCCACACCGTCTCCCTGGAGGCGATGTCCACGGCCTCCACATGATCGTACAAAGTCAAATACTTATCTGAAAGTGCTTCCAGATAAGGCAAAGTATCGACGCCATGCATCTCGGCAGCCACGACATAGGCGACGTTTTTCATCGTGTCGGTCGCTACCACCGGCCGGTTGTCGGCCTTGTCGTAGGACGGGGCGAAGCCATCGCCGAACAGGGTGATCGCCAGGGTCAGCTCGTTGACGGCGTGCCGGTCCGGGCCGCGCTGCAACCGCATCACCCGCACGCGCCCCTTGCCGTATTGGTGGGCGCCCAGACGATGACCGGGGGGATGATGGCTCATGACAGGCTCCGCTGCTGATGGCGTTGGGTCGGCAATCGATAATCGGGAATCTGGGCCTGCGGCGAAACAGGTCTTGTGTCCGCCGGCACTCTGCGCACGATTCCTGCATAAGAGGGCGATGCCAGACAAATCGCCCGGTTTCCTGGAGGCTTTGCCTGCCCCATGGGCAGATTGACAACACATGTGCTTGATCTCGCGGCAGGGGGGCCGGCGGGCGGCGTGGTGGTCGCCCTGGAGCGGCTCGACCCGCCGGCGGAGATCCCCGTGGCCGCCGGGGTCACCAATGCGGACGGGCGCCTCGATGCACCGCTGCTGGAAGGGTCGGCCCTGGTCGTTGGCCGCTACCAGCTCGCATTCGAGGTCGGCGACTACTTCCGTAACCGGGGCGAGCCGCTGACCGATCCCGCCTTTCTGGATACGGTGGTCATCCGGTTTGCCATCGCCGACCCGGATCAGCATTACCACGTGCCGTTGCTGGCAGCGCCCTACGGCTACTCGACCTATCGGGGAAGCTGACGGTGACACGCACGGATCTGCGGTTCGTTCACCGGGGTTCACTGGTGTCCCTGTCGACGGTCCCGCCAACGCGGACGGTCCTGGATTACCTCCGCGAAGACCGCCGGCTGACCGGTACAAAGGAAGGCTGCGCCGAGGGAGATTGCGGCGCCTGTACCGTCCTTCTGGGGCGCCTGGACGAGTCGGGCCGCATGCGGTTCGCCCCGGTGAATGCCTGCGTCCTGCTGCTGGGGATGATCGACGGCGCCTGGCTGGTCACCGTGGAGGACCTTGAGGCACCGGACGGCGGCCTACACCCGGTGCAGCAGGCCATGGTCGACGGACACGGGTCGCAATGCGGCTTCTGCACGCCGGGCTTCGTCATGACCATCGCCGCCTACCAACTGGCCGGCGATCCCGGCGATGCGGCCACGATCAATCGCTGGCTGGCCGGCAACCTGTGCCGCTGCACCGGCTACGGACCGATTCAGACGGCGGCCCGGTCGGTAGCGGAAACCCCGCCCCCGCACTGGTTCATCGCGCGCATGGATGAAGCGGCGCGCCTGCTGGCCGGGTCGCGAGACGACCACGCGTCACTGGATATCGAGGATCAGGAGGGGCGGTTCTTCGCCCCCGTCGACAGCGACGTTCTTGCCGACCATCTGGAAGCCCATCCGGACGCGCATATCGTCGCCGGCACGACCGATGTCGGGCTTTGGATCACCAAGCAATTCAGACCGTTATCGCATCTGGTTCACATCGCGTCCGCACGCGACCTGGCCGTCGTCCGGGTGGATGACGCGGCGATCGAGATCGGCGCCGCCGTCACCTTCGAAGCGGCCATGCCGGCGCTGCTGACCGACTATCCTGAAGCACGGACCATGTTCGAGCGGTTGGGATCGGTGCAGGTCCGCAGTTCGGGCACCGTCGTCGGCAACGTCGCCAACGGCTCACCGATCGGCGACAGCTCGCCGTTTCTGATCGCGGTGGGCGCGCAACTCCGCCTTCGGCGCGGCAGCGTGCGGCGGACCTTGCCGATCGAGTCCTTCTTCGTCGCCTACGGCAAACAGGACCGGCAACCGGGCGAATTCGTCGAATCGATCCTGGTGCCGCGCCGGCCGGAAGGCCTTCGTTTGGGCGTCTACAAGCTCAGCAAACGCCGGGATCAGGACATCTCCATCGTATTGGCGGCGTTGGCCGTCCGGCTGACCCCGGATGGTACCTGTGCCGATGCCCGCCTGGCCTTCGGTGGCATGGCCGGTACCCCGGCACTGGCGTCACGCGCCTGCGCCAGGCTGAAGGGTAAGCCCTGGACCGCGGCAACGGTCGCCGACGCCCAGGCGGCGCTGGACGAGGATTTCACGCCGCTGACCGATCACCGAGGTACCGACTGGTACCGGCAGACATCGGCCCGCAACCTCCTCATGCGGCTGTTCCTGGACGCGCCGGACGAGCCCGAACGCCCCGCCGGCGACGGGGCGCCGGCCGTCCCGGCAGCCGTCCGTCCCGGTCCGCAGACGGTCTCGCTGCCGATCCCCCATGACGGCGCGGCCGGGCATGTGACGGGGCGGGCCATCTATGTCGACGATATCGCCGAACCGGTGGGGACACTGCATGGCGCGGTCGGGCTGAACCCCGGCGGTGCCGGGCCGGTCCGGTCGATCGACATGGCGCCGGTCCATCGCGCCCCCGGCGTGGTCGCGGTCATCACCGCAGCGGACATCCCAGGCGACACCTGGATGGGGCCCACCGTCGACGACGAGCCGGTGTTTGCCACCGATCATGTCCAGTATCCCGGGCAGCCGCTGTTCCTCGTTGTGGCCGACACCCGCACCGCGGCCCGTCGCGCCGCCAGACTGGCCACGGTGACCGTGGCCACGACCGACCCGGTGGTCACCATCGATCAGGCCCTAGCGGCCGGGCGATCGCTGCATGAGGCCAGAACCATGCAGCGCGGCGACCCGGAGGCGGCTCTCGCCGCGTCCAACCACCGCCTGCAGGGTGAAATCCGCATCGGCGGCCAGGACCACATGTATCTGGAAGGCCAGGTGTCGCTGGCCGTCCCGCAGGAAGGCGGGGCAATGACCGTGCATTGCTCCACGCAGCACCCGTCGGAGGTGCAGGACCTCGTCGCCCGGGCCCTGGCGGTGCCGAGCGCCGCGGTCACGGTGGAAGTCCGGCGGCTGGGCGGCGGTTTCGGCGGCAAGGAAACACAGGCTGCCCCCTTCGCCGTCATGGCGGCAGTGGCTGCGCGCCGGCTGGGGCGGGCGGTCAAGATCCGGCTGGACCGGGACGACGACATGCTGGCGACGGGCAAGCGCCACGACTTCCTGGGCCGCTACGCGGTGGGCTTCGACGATGACGGACGGATCCGGGGGCTGGATGTCGAGCTGGCGTCCCGATGCGGCTTCTCCGAGGATCTTTCGGCGGCGGTCAACGACCGGGCGATGTTCCATGTCGACAACGCCTATCACCTGCCGGCCGTCCGCGTGCGGTCGCACCGCTGTCGGACGGACACGGTCTCCAACACGGCCTTCCGCGGTTTCGGCGGTCCCCAGGGCATGGTGGTGATCGAACGGGTGATCGACGCGATCGCCGCCCAACTGGGCCTGGACCCGCTTGATGTCCGGCAGGTCAACGCATACCGGGCCGGCCAGGACGAAACCCCTTACGGCATGCAGGTGGAGCCGGACGCCATTCCATCCATGCTGTCGCAACTGGCCGAACAGGCGGACTATGCCGGCCGGCGGGCGGCGGTGGAGGCCTTCAACGCCGAACACCCGGTCGCCCGACGCGGGATCGCGTTGACCCCGGTGAAGTTCGGCATCTCCTTCACCAAGACGCCCTACAACCAGGCCGGCGCCCTGCTGCACATCTACAATGACGGCAGCGTCCACCTGAACCACGGCGGCGTGGAGATGGGCCAGGGCCTGTACCAAAAGGTCGCCCAGCTGGTCGCCGACTCCTTCGGTCTGCCGCTCGATCGGGTGGCCGTGACCGCCACGCGCACCGACAAGGTGCCGAACACGTCGGCCACCGCCGCGTCGTCGGGCACCGACCTGAACGGCCGCGCAGCCGAGCTGGCGGCCGAAACCTTGAAGGAACGGCTGAGCGCCGTCTACCGGGACCATGTGCCGGGCGCGCGCAACCAGATCACCTTCGCCGGCGGGATGGTGACCGATGGGACGACCCCGGTGCCCTTCCCGCAGGTCGCCCAATGGGCCTATCAGGATCGGGTTTCGCTGTCGACGACCGGCTACTATCGTACCCCCAAGGTCGCCTGGGACCCGCAGACCTGGACCGGCCGCCCGTTCTTCTATTTTGCTTACGGCGCCGCCGTTGCCGAGGTGGAGATCGACACGCTGACGGGCGAATATGCCGTCCGCCAGGTCGACATTCTGCACGATGCGGGCCGGTCGATTAACCCGGCCATCGACTGCGGTCAGATCGAAGGGGGCTTCATTCAGGGCATGGGCTGGCTGACGATGGAAGAACTGGTGTTCGACGACGCCGGTCGGCTGCGAACCCATGCCCCGTCCACCTACAAGATCCCCTGCGCCAGCGACCGGCCCGGCGCCCTGACCATCCGCCTGATGGACCGCGCCAATCGGGAGGACACCGTCAACCGGTCGAAGGCGGTCGGCGAACCGCCGCTGATGCTGGCGATTTCCGTCCATTCGGCCCTGTCGCACGCGGTCAGCCAGGCGGCCAGCGGTACACGCTGGCCCGATCTCGACGCCCCCGCCACGCCCGAAGCCGTGCTTCGCGCCATCGCCCGATTGCGTGAGGCGGCATGACCGGGGTGCGGGTCACGGTCGCCGACGTCTACGGGTCCGCGCCCCGGGAGCCGGGCGCGACGATGGTCGTTCTGCCCGACACGACCATCGGCAGCGTCGGCGGCGGCGCCCTGGAACACCGGGCCATCGCCACCGCCCGGGAGATGCTGGCCGAGGGCGAGGCGGAGCGCGAAATGCGCCTGCCGCTGGGGCCGACCCTGCAGCAGTGCTGCGGCGGATACGTGGTGCTCCACCTGCACCGCACGGAGAACACGCGGGTCGATGACTATCCGATGCGGCACGACCTGACGGTCTACGGCGCCGGTCATGTCGGCCGAGCAACGGTGGCCGCGCTTTCCCCACTGCCATTCCGCGTCCTTTGGGTCGATGACCGCCCCGACGCCGTCCCGGCCGAACTGCCGCCGCATGTGGCGTTCCGGTCGACCGATCCCCGCAGCGTGGCGGGCAACGCCGCGGCCGGCAGCCTGCATGCCATCATGACCCATGACCACGGGCTGGATCTGGATCTGTGTACGATGCTGTTGCCCCGGCCCGACCTGCCCTATGTCGGACTGATCGGGTCGGCCAGCAAGCTCGCCCGGTTCCGCAGCCAGCTTGCCGCCCGTGGCATCGCCGCCGCGGACATCGGCCGGCTGATCTGCCCCATCGGCGTCGCCGGCATCCATGGCAAGCAACCGCCGGTCATCGCCGCCAGCCTGGCTGCCGAGGTGATGCTGGTGGTCAGCCGGCTGGCCATGGGCACACCGACACGGTCGCTGCGCGAGGCCCGGCGATGACCGCGCCCGCCGCCCCACCGCTTCTGTCCTTGCGCAACATCAGCCGGCGGTTTCCCGGCGTGATCGCCAATGACGACATCGACCTGACCGTCCGGTCGGGCGACATCCTGGGGTTGCTGGGGGAAAACGGCGCCGGCAAATCGACCTTGATGAAGATCCTGGCCGGCCTGCTGGTCCCCGATGACGGCCAGATCCTCTGGAAAGGCAAACCGGTGGCGATCCGGTCGCCGGCGGTCGCCCGACAGATCGGCATCGGCATGGTGCACCAGCATTTCGCCCTGTTCGACGGCATGACGGTGGCCGAAAACGTGGCGCTCAGCCTGCCCGGCGCCGTGCCGGGCCGGGCGCTGGAAGCCAGGCTGGCCGCCCTGACCGACGCCTATGGCCTGAGCCTGGATCCCGGACAGCCGGTATTCACCCTGTCGGCCGGCGAAAAGCAGCGCATCGAAATCGTGCGTGCGCTGCTGCCGGATCCCGAACTGCTCATCCTTGACGAGCCCACCTCCGTCCTGACGCCGCAAGAGGCCGAGCAACTCTTCGCCACCCTGCGCCGGCTGGCCGCCGACGGGCGGTCCATCGTCTTCATCTCCCACAAGCTGGATGAGGTCCGGCGGCTGTGCAGCACGGCCACCATCCTGCGCGGCGGCCGGGTGGTCGCCACCTGCGATCCCCGCACCCACACGGCGGAGGAGATCGCCGAGCTCATGCTGGGCTCGCGACCCCTGTCGACGCGCCGGTCGGAAAGGCCAAGGGGCGATCCGCTACTCTCCGTCGCGGGCCTGGATGCCAAGTCCGGTGACAGCCGCGTCCGGGCGGACGACCTGCAGGTCCACGGCGGCGAGATCGTGGGCATCGCCGGGGTGGCCGGAAACGCCCAAAGCGCGCTGTACCGCCTCTTGTCCGGCGAAGAACTGGCAAACGGCGCCGGAACGATCGCCATCTGCGGGCGGCCGGTGGGCCGGTCGCGGCCAAACCCGCGGCGCAGACTGGGCGCGGCCTTCCTTCCGGAGGAGCGTCTGGGTCATTCGGCGGCACCGGATTTCGGCCTGACCGGAAACGCCCTGCTGAGCAATCTGACCACCCCGGCTTTCCAGCGCCGCGGCTGGATTTTCTGGCCCCGGCTGCGCCGCCATGCCGGCCATATCGCCGAAAGCTACGACGTTCGCCATGGCGGCCTGGAACGCCCGGCCCGCAGCCTTTCCGGCGGCAACCTGCAGAAGTTCGTCGTCGGCCGGGAACTGACCAAGGCGCCGCGGCTGCTGGTGGTCAATCAGCCGACCTGGGGCGTTGATATGGGGGCAGCCGGCCGTATCCGCCAGGCGATCCAGGGGCTGGCGCAGCAACAGGCGGCCATCGTGGTGATCAGCCAGGACTTGGACGAGCTGCTGGAGCTGTGCGACCGTCTTGCGGTCATCCACGACGGCGTCCTGTCCCCGGCCCGGCCGGTCGCGGAGTGGACGATCGACGCCCTGGGCCTGGCGATGGCCGGGGCCGACCAGCCGCCGGCCCTGAAGAGGGCGGGATGATCCGGCTGGTCCCGCGCCTCCACCCGCCCTGGTGGATGCAGGCATTCGGCAGCGCGGCCGCCGTCGCGCTGACACTGCTGTTCGGCGCCATCCTGTTCGCCGCCCTGGGCCAGCCGCCGTTGGAGGTGCTGGGCGTCTTCCTGACCCGCCCGCTGTCGTCGCTGATCGACATCGGCGATCTGTTGCAGAAGTCGGGACCGCTGATCCTGATCGCGCTCGGCCTGTCGGTCGGCTACCGGGCCAATGTGTGGAACATCGGCGCGGAAGGGCAGTTCATCCTGGGCGCCGTCGGCGCGATGGGCTTTGCGCTGGCGGTGGGCAACCCCGACACCGGGGCGCTTCTGGTGCCGATGCTGGTGGCCGGCACGCTGGCCGGCATGATGTGGGCGGCCGTGCCCGCCCTTCTGCGCACCGCCTTCAACGCCAGCGAACTGCTGACCAGCCTGATGCTGGTCTACGTGGCCCAGCAGCTTTTGTACTTCGTCGTCCATCAGGCCTGGAAAAGCCCGTTCGCCTTCGGCTGGCCGGAGACGGTCGCCCTGTCCGAGGGGCTGACCCTGCCGGTCCTGGTCTCGGGAACCCACATCCACGCGGGCCTGATCATCGTGCTGGCCGCCGTGGTGGTCGTCGCGGTGCTGATGCGCCAGACCACCTTCGGCCTGCGGATCCAACTGGCCCAGTCTGCCCCCGGGGCGATGCGGTTTGCCGGTTTCCACCATAACCAGACGGTCTGGCTTTCGCTGCTGCTGGGGGGCGCCATGGCCGGGCTGGCCGGCGCCATCGAGCTGGCCAGCACCTTCGGCAAGCTCGACGACAAGGTCGGGCTGGGCTACGGCTTCACCGCGATCATCGTCGCCTTTTTGGGCCGTCTGCATCCGGTGGGCATCGTCGCCGCCGGGTTGGCGGTGGGCTACACCTTCGTGGGCGGCGACTGGATCAAGGTCTCCCACGGCGTAAACGACGCCGCGGCGGACGTGTTTCAGGCCTCCCTGCTGTTCTTTGTTCTGGCGAGCGATCTGCTGACCCGCTATCGGATCGAACGGGTCGTTCGCCGACCGGCGCGCGAGCACCCAGCCGAATGACCGCCGTGATCGAATTCCTGGCCAACAATGTCCTGACGGTTTCCTTCGTCGTCGCGATGATCGGCGCCGCCACCCCGCTGCTGCTGGCGGCGACGGGGGAACTGGTCGTCGAGCGTTCCGGGGTGCTGAACCTGGGCGTCGAGGGGATGATGCTGGCCGGCGCCCTGGCCGGTTTCATCGCCGCGAAAACCGTCGGACATGCCCTTGGCCTGCCGGCCGCGGCCCTGGCGGGGGCCGGGCTGGCCCTGTTGTTCGGCGTGCTGACCCAGACACTGTTGGCCAATCAGGTGGCCAGCGGGCTGGCGTTGACCATCTTCGGCATCGGCGCCACCAAGCTGGTGGGCCAGCCGTATACCGGTGAGCCCCTGGCCCGGATGGCGCCCGTGTTCCCCGAGCCGATGCGCGAGATCCCGGTTGCCGGCCCCATCCTGTTCGGCCATGACCCGTTCGTCTACCTGTCGATCCTGGGCGTCGGCGGCACCTGGTACTTCCTGA
>JANQIU010000188.1 GCA_028281985.1 Alphaproteobacteria bacterium
CTGCTGCGGCTGCCGACGCAGACCGCAGCCGCGGCGGTGGGACTGGCGGCCGGGGCGCTGCCGGCCGGATTGCTGGCATCGCTGGCCCCCGGCAATCAATCCTACGCCATGGACAAGGAACTGGCCGTCGGCCTGGCTGCCCGGCATGCGGTCGAGAGCGTCCTGATGGCGGCGGCCGGGGTTACCGCCACGGCGACGGCCCTGGCCGGGTCGCGGGGCCTGCTGGCCACCTTCGGCCACGACACCGCACAGCCGCTGACGGCGCCGAACGGCTTTACCGGCCTGGACCGCTACGCGCTCAAACGCTGGCCGACCAATTACGGCACCCAGTCGGCGATCGATGCCGCGCTGGATCTCCGCACACGCCTGGACGGCCGATCGATCGATGCCGTCGCGGTGCGGGTCAAGACTTCCAGCGCCGAAAGCCTGGCCACCCGCACCCTGACTTCGCACTCCGCCGCCCGGTTCAGCCTGCCCTATGTGGTGGCCTCCGTGCTGTTGCGTGGGGCGCCGCAACCGGAACACTTCACGCCGGACGCCGTGGCGGACCCCGCGGTCCAGACCCTGATGGCCCGAACCACCCTGTTGGCGGACGCCGCGATGGAGACCCGGCATCGGACCGAAGGCGTGTTCCCGGCCCGGGTGTCGATCACCCCGTCGAACGGCCCGGTCATCAAGGCCGAAATCGTCGACCCCTGGCTTGAGCGTGACGCCGAAGGCCGACGAGCCCTGGCCGAGGATAAGGCGCGGCTGGTGCTGGCCCCGGCGGCACCGCTGGCAGACGATCTGGTCGACGCCGTCGACGGGCTCGACCGGGCCGGCGACCTGGCTACCCTGACCGGGGTCTTGCGCCGTCCGGTGACCTGAACCGCGAATCCGACACGCCGAATCTCCCCGAATGCGCGTGTTGCGCGGGATGCGGCAGTCTGGGAGCATTTCGCTTCGCGTAGCGCCTGCGCCAAGCAAACGACACCGGGGGGACCATCATGACCATCAGACGCCTGCTGGCGGCCGCGGCGGCCGTCGGCATCCTGGCGAGCGGACCGACCGCGGCCCAGGACGATGTGCGGCCCGACCTGGTGATTGCCGTCGACGGCCTGTTCCGAACGATGGAGCCGATCGACGGCAACTCCACCAACGGCGCTCGGATCCACCCGAACTTTTACGACATGCTGGTGGGCCGGAACTTCCTGGAAGACCCGGAAGGCACCGCGTTGGTCCCGGCTCTGGCGACCGCCTGGGAGCAGACCGAACCCACCGTCTGGCGCATCACGTTGCGCGACGACGTGGTGTTCCACAACGGGCAGCCGATGACGGCGGCAGACGTAGCGTTCTCGCTCTCCGAGCAGCGGATCTGGGGGGAGGAGGCGCTGGTTCCGGCCGGCACGCGCTACACCACCGGCTTCGTCCGGGTGGCGGCGGTCGGCGACCATGAGGTCGAGATCGAGACCGAGACCCCGGATCCGAACCTGATGTTCCGGTTCATCACGCCCCTGGGCTACATCGTCCCGCGCGACTACTACCTGGAAGTGGGACCGGAGCAGTTCGGCCAGGAGCCGGTGGGCACAGGGCCGTACCGGGTGGTCGACTATGACCCCAGCGACCGCATCCGGCTGGAAGCGTTCGACGACTATTGGGGCGGCACCCCGCCGGCCGCGTCGCTGACCTTCCAGATCGTCCCGGAGTTTTCCGCCCGGTTGGCTGGCATGGTGGCCGGCGACTACGACATGATGGTCAACGTCCCGGCCGACGAGATGGAGGCGGTGGCCCGCTATGACGAACTGGAGCTCGTCACGATGGGCTTCGACAACTACGTCATGCTGGCGTTCAACACGCTGGACCTGCCGGAGTTTGGCGAGAACCCGCTGACCGACGCCAATCTCCGGTACGCCATGGTCAGTGCCATCGACCGGGAAGCGCTGGTCGACGCCCTGTGGGGCGACGTCACCTTCGCCCCGGCGCCCTTCAACTTCCCTGAATTCGGCGACTACTACGACCCGGCGATCGCGCCGCGCCTGACTCACGACCCGGAAGCCGCAGCGGCGTTCCTGGCCGCTTCGGACTACGAGGGCGAAGAGGTGGTGGTGAACGTCACCCGCGGCGCCTTCCCGAATTTCGATCTGGCGGTGGAGTTCCTGGCCGAGCAGTGGCGCAATCTCGGTGTCAATGTCCGGCTGAACGTCGTCGATAGCTGGTCACTGGCGCTGCAGCACCCCTACAGCCTGCTGAACATGTCGATGACGACCCAGTTCGACGGCACCCCGACCCGCGCGATCTGGGGCTTCTGGGGACCGACCTCGGCCCGGGCCACGCGCGAGCGCGATCGGTCCTGGTCGCCCCCGGAAGCCTTCGTCGCCGAAGGCGAAGCCTTCCTGGCGGCCCAGGACTTCGAGACCAAGAACGCGCATTTCCGCCGCATGGTGGAGATCTGGGAGGAGGTGACGCCGGCCATCATCCTCTGGCGCAACGTGGCCAGCTGGATGCATCAGGACAGCATCGACTGGGTGCCGACCGCCAGCATCCGCATGCATCTGGGACCGGGATACGTGTCCTTCGAGTAGCCGGAGGGCGCCGGCTTTTTGCCGGCCCGCCGCAAACGCGCTAAACCTTGGCAAAACCCGGATGGGCCGCCATCCGGCAAAGATCTGTCCGTCGCCTTAGGGAGCATCGCCCGTGGAATACCGTCAACTCGGCCGGTCCGGCCTGCGCATCTCGGTCCTGACCCTCGGTACCATGACCTATGGGGGTAAAGGCGTCTTCGCCAAGACCGGATCCGTCGACCTGGCCGGCGTGCGCCGGCAGATCGACCTGTGCTTGGATGCCGGGGTCAACCTGATCGACACCGCCGACATCTACTCCATCGGCGTTTCCGAAGAGCTGGTCGGCGAAGCGGTCAAGGGCCGGCGGCCCGACGTGCTGATCGCCACGAAGGCGCGGTTTCCCATGGGGCCGGGACCGAACGATGCCGGCCTGTCGCGCCAGCACCTGATCAAGGCCTGCGAGGCCAGCCTGAAGCGGCTGGGCACCGACTATGTCGACCTGTACCAGGTGCACGAATGGGACGGCCAGACGCCCATCGAGGAGACGCTGGAGACGCTGGACACCCTCGTGCGCTCCGGCAAGGTCCGCTATGTCGGCGTGTCGAACTACGCAGCCTGGCACCTGATGAAGGTCCTGTGGACGGCCGACAAGGAACACTTCATCAAGCCGGTCAGCCAACAGATCCACTACACATTGCAGGCCCGCGATGTCGAAAGCGAGCTGGTGCCGATCGCCCTCGACCAGGGCATCGGGATCATGGTGTGGAGCCCGCTGGCCGGCGGGTTGCTGTCGGGCAAGTACCGCCGCGGCAAAGCCATGCCGGACGGCGCGCGTCACCTGACCGATTGGGGCGAGCCGCCGGTGCACGACCAGGAGAAGCTCTACGACATCGTCGAGGAGTTGGTGGCGATCGCCGAAGGGCATGGTGTATCGGCAGCCCAGGTGGCGATCGCCTGGCTGCTGGGCCGCCCCGGGGTGAGCACGGTGATCGTCGGCGCCCGGACCGAGGAGCAGTTGGCAGACAACCTGAAGGCGGCGGACCTGGTGCTGACCGAAGAGGAACGCCAGCGCCTGGATGACGTCAGCCGGCCGCCCCTGCTCTACCCCTACTGGCATCAGGCGAAGACCGCATCGGAACGTCTTTCCGCCGCAGACCTGCCCCTGTTGGGTCCGCATCTTAAGGGCTGACGAAGACGCTTCCCGGTGTCGGAAAGCGCACCCAGTGCTTTCCGATCCTGGGGAGCGGGCCCGTGACCCACATCAATGCCGTGTGCCTCCAGCGCGTGCATGCCGGGACAAAGCGTTCAGCTACCCTAGAGAACCCCTAGGGATCAGCGGCATAGCGCCGACGGAAGGGGATCGGTCATGTCGGGCGGCACACAGGTTGCCGAAGTGCTGCACACCCAGGGTGTCCAGTTCGTTTTCACGCTGTGCGGTGGGCACATCTCGCCGATTCTGGTGGCCTGCGAACAGCGTGGCATGCGCATTGTCGACGTGCGGCACGAGGTCAATGCGGTGTTCGCCGCCGATGCGGTCGCCCGCCTGACCGGCGTGCCGGGAGTTGCCGCGGTCACCGCCGGGCCGGGCGTCACCAATACGCTGACAGCGTTGAAGAACGCCCAGATGGCGAAATCGCCCGTCGTGCTCTTGGGCGGCGGCGCCCCGACCCTGCTGAAGGGCCGCGGCGCGCTGCAGGATATCGACCAGATGTCGCTGGTGCGACCGCTGACCAAATGGTCCCAGACCGTGAAGCGGCTGCGCGACTTGGCGCCGGCCGTCGAACAGGCCTTCGCCGAAGCGCTCTCCGGCGTCCCGGGCCCGGTGTTCGTCGAATGTCCGGTCGACCTGCTGTACGACGAATCCACGGTCCGAAGCTGGTATGTCGAAGGCCTGGGCCGCGGGCGGTCGCTGGCCAGTCGTGCCATGCGCTTCTACGTGAACCGGCACCTCAACCGGCAGTTTGCCGGTCCAGCACCGGCGCCACCCAAGCCGGCCGCGCCGCTGGTCGCCACCACCCCCACCAGCATTCTCGAGAAAGCGGTGGCGCGGCTCGACCGCGCGGTAAAGCCGCTGCTGCTCGTGGGCAGCCAGGCGCTGGCCCGGCCAGACGAGGCCACGGCGCTGGCGGACGCGGTCGGGCGCCTTGGCGTGCCGGTCTACCTTTCCGGCATGGCCCGGGGGCTCTTGGGCCGTGATCATCCGTTGCACTTGCGCCACAAGCGACGCAACGCCTTGCGCGAGGCCGATCTGGTGATCCTGGCAGGCGTCGTCAGCGATTTCCGGCTCGACTACGGCCGGCAGATCAACCGGAAAGCCTATCTGATCGCCGCCAACCGAAGCCGGCGCGAGATGCGGAAGAACCGGCGGCCGAACCTGGCGGCGGAAGGCGATGCGGGCCGGTTCCTGCAGGACCTCGCGGCCATGGCGGCCATGCCTGAGGGGCGCTGGTCCGGGTGGCTGGGGTCGCTGCGGCAACGCGACGACGAACGCAACACCGAGATCGGCGAGCAGGCCGACATGCCGCTGCCGCCGGTCAACCCCCTGAACCTGTGCCGGGCGATCGACGCCGCCTTGCCGGCGAACGGGATCCTGGTGGCGGACGGCGGCGACTTCGTCGGCACCGCGTCCTACATCGTCAGGCCGCCGACGCCGCTGTCCTGGCTCGACCCCGGCCCGTTCGGCACCCTGGGTGTCGGTGCCGGCTTCGCCCTTGGCGCGCAGCTCTGCCGGCCGGATGCCGAAGTCTGGCTGCTGTACGGGGACGGTGCCGCCGGGTTCAGCCTGGCGGAGTTCGACACCTTCGTCCGCCACCGGGCGCCGGTGATCGCCGTCGTCGGAAATGACGGGGCCTGGAGCCAGATCGCCCGCGAGCAGGTGGAGATCCTGGACAGCGACGTCGGCACGCGGCTGCGCCAGACCGACTACCACGCGGTAATGCAGGGGTTCGGCGGCGAGGCCTTGGCGCTGGACGACGAAAGCGAGACCGAGCGGGTGTTGCAGCGTGCCCGCCAGGCGGCCGGGGCCGGCAAACCCGTACTCGTGAACGCCCTCATCGGACGCACCGAGTTCCGCAAGGGCTCGATCTCGATGTAGGGCGCCGATGCGGAACGGGGCGATGATCGCCCAGTCCCGCGTGCGCCCGACAGTCGAGGGTCCGGTCAGTCGGTCAAGCGGCCGCTGCGATGACCAAGCTGCATGTTACCGGCGTAGGTTTTCGGCGCCTTGTTGCCCGGCAAGTTGGCATCCAGCACGATCTTCTCCGCGAAGTCGGTTTCCACCGAGACCTCGATGATCTGCTGCAGTTTGGTGACGCGCCACATGTAGAACTTGCTCGGATAACCGGGCTCAGCCGTCGGCGGTTTGCCCTTGCCCGGCGCCGGTGACTGCCCAGCAGGAACGACCAGTGTTTCGGTCTCACCGAAGCCACAGCCGACCGCATCGATTAGGCCCACATCCTTGGCGCGGAACATCAGCATCTTCGGCCGATCGAACCGGTAGCATTGGCCCTCGTAAGCGTAGCCATAGGCGACCGCCACGCTCCAGCTGTCCTCGACAGGCTTGCTGGCCTTACCGTCGACCGAGCGCAGTTCCATCTTAAGCTGGTAGTCGCCGTCATCCCTGATGCTCAGCGGGTCCAGCTTCGCCGTAAGCGCGGCAGATGCCTTGCCGTAATCCTGAAACCATCCGGCATTCAGGCCGTAAACGATGATCTCATTTGGAGAGTAATGGTTGAACGGTGCGGGCAATTCGGTCGTCATGGCTTAGCCTTCCCTATTTCGTTGCAAACGGACACATGAACCTTGCTGGACCTTCGCCCAGACTGCCGATGAGCTGCCGGCCATAGGACTAGAGCCCACGCCACTGCAGGCTTTCCACGGCGACTTGCCGGGCCCAGGGTTCGGGTCCCGCGGCAAGCTCGCGGATGAAGACATTGGCGAAGTCGACGAACCACAACGGTTCGACATCGATGCGGGTCCAACTGCGCACCAGCGCCTGCCCGATCAGGTCGCGGGCATCTGCCAGAGCCGCCTTGAAGACGAAATGCTGGTCGCGGTAGGCCTCGGCGATGGCATCGACCTCCCGGTCCCAAGCCTCCTCGGTGCCAGCGCGCAGCGTCAGCAGGAGCGCGTCCACCGATCCGTCGATCAGGCCGCGACGCTCCAGCAGCCCATGGAAGACGCCGACCATGGTGTCGAAGACGGCGCCGGTGAGCGGCCGCGAGCGGTCATGGATCTGATCGCTGACGTCCGCGAAGCGCTTGTCGTTGCTGGCGATGCGGATTTGCCGTTCGTCCGCCAGTTCCGCGATCCGCCCGAGTTCATTGAGCATATGCAGATTGCCGCGGGTACGGCGCAAAACCCGGTCCATCGCCGTATCGAAATGCATCATCGAGATCAGCGAGACGGTATCCGCCATGGCCTCGTGGAACGGACCGAAATCGGCGATCCGAAAGTTACTGGGTATGCCGGCCAACGACATCAGGATCAGATGCCCGACTTCATGGGCGATGACGTCGAAGTTGAGGGCAAAACGCGACTCCCGACCGGCCGGATCCCGCTCGATGCCGAGTTCCAGGAACCCGTAGCCGGTCTGCGCGTTGTCCCATTCCAGTAGCGGGACGATCTCCAGCCGATCGTAGGTTGTGGCAAAGTGCCAGGGGATCGGCTGCCCGAGATAGCTCTCCCAGATATCCATTACTCGACGGACGCAGGCGAAGGCGTGCGCGCTGTCGAAGGCCCGGGTTCCCGGCTGAAGGTGGTCGAAGTTGCCGTCCGGCCCGGCGACCGCCGGCCTGTT
Source organism: Alphaproteobacteria bacterium (assembly GCA_028281985.1). Classification (GTDB taxonomy): domain Bacteria; phylum Pseudomonadota; class Alphaproteobacteria; order DSM-16000; family Inquilinaceae; genus JANQIU01. The sequence continues at coordinate 7,339 of JANQIU010000188.1, forward strand.
GGCGGCGCCGTTGAACGGCGGCAAGTAGGGGTACTCGTACGGCACCTTTTCGATGACTGGGTCTACGACATACATTTTCGAGTCTGCCGGCCCCGGCAGCATTTGATCAGGCGGCGTAGAGATCCAGATCAGTTCTGGCCGGTCGTAACCGCGAACATAGGGCGCTTGCGGAAACACGGCGAAACGTGTTCCGAGGGCGGCTTCCGGCGCGAGATCGTCATGGGCGACTGACAATTGACGCCCCTTTCTTGAGAAAGGCATCTGAACTATACGACCAGTGGCGTTCTAACCGGCATTTTTTGCGATTGCATCCAAAAACTCGCGGGGAAGCGCATGTTTAATACTCGGGTATGCCCTGGACGCCGTATAGACGTCGCATAGCCAGACTTCGGTGACCGGAAACGGCGTCGTGCTGGGCCGGTCCGCCCCATCAGCGCCGGCGCGCAGCGTAGCGTCCATGCTTCGCAGCAGGAGACGGGCGTCTTCGGCCTTCTGGTCGACCTGCCCCCCCGGCAGCCACGCCTCAAGCGCTTCCAACTCATCCGCTCGGGAGACGTCGCCGGCAAGGCGGACAGCGGAAAGGACCCCGTCATAGGTCCGCTCGGCAAACGGCAAACGCCGGGCCGTCCGTACCAGAGCTTCGCACAGATCCGGAGAGATGACACCCAAGCGTACCGCGCGCCGAAACGTGACACGCATGTTGATCAGCGCATCGCTGAGCGCTGCTGCGTTCAGGCCATCGGGCGTCATGGCGACGGCCACCTCATCGTCGTCGACGAGGGGTGTCCGCCGATACCACCGATAGATCAGGCCGAGCCCGACCATGCCGGCATCGGCCAGTTCGGCCGCCCTGAGCGCGCCCATGCTGGCAGCGCCGAACACCCTGATGCCCCGGTCGAGAGCCCAGAGGATATCCTTATGCCGAACCGCCGGCACACCGCCGAAGGCCCCATCGATAATGCCGATAGCCGGAGGTTCATGGTCCTGGACCGCGGCCAGGATAGCGCCCTGGTCGACCGGGGGCAGAAACACCGCATCCAGAAGCGCCATCGCCTCGGCCTGCGGCAAGGACGGCCCCAGGAAGACCACGGGAGAGCGAGTCACGGTCCACCAATCTCGGGGGCGGGGCGCAGATCCGGCGCCACCAGCCGAAGCACCGCGTACCCGATCCCGGGATCCACGCGAACCGGCACCACGGTAGCCATGCGCGCCCCCAGCTGCCGAAAGATCTGGCGCAGCCGGTCGACGATGCCGGATGCCGGCGGCGTCCTCGACAGCCGGTCTTCCGACACGGCATTCGGTTGCCAGGGCCGGTCCAGCCGGTCGCGCCAGCCGGCCAGTCGACCACGATCGGGATAGGCCGGATAGCGGCTCCGGTCGATATCGTCCCGGGCGCCGGAAACTGCGCTCATGCGTGCCTGGACGGCCTCCAGGATCGCGCCCTTCACGGCGTCGCCCAGGGTGAACGCACAACAGAAACCCTCCGCCGGCAAGGCGAGCTGCGCTATCTCCGGCTGACGGTCCATGACATGGCACCAAATGACGTCCACGCCGGATGGCGACGGCACGTCCCACAGACCGACGGCAAATCCGGCATCATCGAGTTGGGCGATCAAGGCACGGCAACCCGGGTCGGTGATCGATGCGTTGTCGATCTGTGCACGATCGAAGAACCCGTGAACCCGATGCGCTTCGGAAACGCAATGCCGCTCGATGACCTCCAGCGCGGCGTGCACGAATGCATCCGCCGGGCCGCACCCGGCGGCAAGGCCGGTGGTGGTGCGGACGAACACGGTCGCGTCGGCGCGCAAGGGCCAGCGGTAATCGGTATCCACCAGACCGGCGGGGACGCACTGCTGCCGCTCATTGAGAAAATCCCAGCCCGGCACCCAGGGTAGGCCACTGCCCGCCAAATCGTGGCTCGGGTCGACCATGGCCGGCCGGAACAGCGCCGGCCGCGTGGCTTCCACCTCGTCGCCCCGCAAGCGCGGCAGAGCACCGATGTCCAGCGATTCCGCCGCCCAGGTTTCGATCGCCTCCATCAGCGCCGATACGGCCGCCGACGGAACCGAAAGGCCCTTGCCCTGGCTGACCGAGTTGGAGCGCGCATAGGGGCGGCTGACCTGCACCACCGGCAGGCCGATGCGGTCCAGGCCGGTTACCGTGCCCATGCGGGTCATGCCGAATGCCGACCGGTTCCGCCAAATCCGGTCGACTAGCGCCTGCGGGTCCGAATGCCGGGTGGCGGAGACCGCGCCCCTCAAAGCGGTGGCCATCTCCGTCACCGCGGTCCCCGGGTCTTGGGCCGTATCGGGCGGGCGCATCTTCTTCGGCGTCCGCGCCTACTTGATCTGGCGTTCCAGGCGGCGAAGATGCCCCTGCAGGCCATGATCGGCAAAAGCGACCGGGGCGATGTCCCGCATCGTCGCCAGCGCCCGGAGTTCCAGCATGTTGGCGTGCTGGCTGGCCGCGATGTCGGCCGCCTGTTTCAGGTCGGTATACACGTCCTGGGCGTCATGCGCCCGACCGACGGTCAGCAGGGCCCGCCGGCGATAGAGCTCCGGCAGCCAGAAGTTATGGCCGACACCTTCCGCCTCATGGATCGCCTGGTTGATGATGGCAAGGCCGGCATCGATCGCGCCGATCTCGCAGTAAATCTCGGCCAGCATCTCCATGTAGACCGGAAAGTCCTCCCGCGTGCCGGAATCACGCTGCAGTTCCAGGCCGCGCAGAATGCCCTTAATGGCGGAATCGGTGTCGCCCAGCGCCGCCGCGGCCCAGCTGGAGAAGATCAACCCTTTGGCGCGCATCGAGCTGACCTTCTGCCGATTGGCAAGCTGCATCATGGTCTGCGCGTTCCGCGCCACGGCGCTGAGGTCCCGCGTGTAGAAGTTCAACATCATCTGGAAGTCGGCGGCGTGGCTGATGCTGCCCAGATGGCTCAGGTCCTTGGCCATGGTGACGGCATCGTCAACCAGTCCACGGGCTTCGCTGACGCTCCCCAGGAACCAATTGGTCAGCCCTAGTTCAGCCAGTCCGCAGACCTTCGGATCATGCCCCCCGTAGTAGAAGGCCGGGCGGAGATTGGTCAGCCTGGAATAGATGTCGAGGCCGCGGCGGATGGACTGGGCACAATCCAGATGCCGGCCCTGGTTGAACTGATTGGCCCATTGGCAGTGCAGGGCCTGCAGACGGACATAGGCATCGTCGGAAAAGCGCATGTCGATGGTGATGTGCTCGGCGCGCATGCGCTGCATGCCGAAGTCCGGCGCCGTAAACCACCAGCCCCAATACATGGAGAACCAGCGATCGCGCTGGTGGCGGGGTTGGCCGCGGGCCAGCGCCACCCCGTCGGCATAGACCTGCCGGGCCTCCGCCGATCCGGGACCATGCAGCGTGGTCAGCACCGGGCCGAGGAGAGACAGCACCTCCAGTTCGATCCCCGACTTGTCGGCCTGGTCCGGCAGCTTCGGAACGAGTTCCCGGGCCTTGTTCAGCAGGGCCTTGGTCTCGATCAGCGCGGACTTGCCCGACGAGTCCAGGCTGGCGAGCAGGTAGTGCCTGATGGCGTCCTGGATCCGCTCGGCAAGTTCGGCGTGGTGGGCCAGTACCACATGGGACATCGGCACGACGTTGCTCTGGCTGTCGTCGAGAATGTCGAGGAGGTGTCCGTGGAGCTGGCGCCGCGTGCCGCGCAGCATCGAGTTGTAGGCGGCATCCTGGACCAGGAAATGACAGAACGAGTAGACCGGCCCGCCCTGGGTGCGCACGACCTCGACCAACCCCCGCTCCTGGGCGCCGTCCAGGATGGAGTCGACGGGTGCGTCGGGCTCGGTCTTCTGCAGCAGCTTTTCCAGGATGACCGGATCGAACTGGCGACCGATGACGCTTGCCGCGGTCAAGACCGACTTGCCCTCGCCCACCTGGTCGAGGCGGGCGTTCAGCAAGTCGTCGAGCGAGGTCAGCGCGTCGATCTTCCGTCCCGGGTCCTCGAAGGCCGCGAGCCCCAAGTCGGCGACGTATCGCGTCAGCTCGCAAACAAAAAGCGGCACGCCATCACTTCGCTCGAAGATCATCTTGGCGACGTTCTCGGGCAGCGCCGACGGTTCGGGCCAGACCTCGTTGGCCAGGCGGATCGCATCGGCCTCGGGAAGCCGCTGCAGGACGATGCGCTCGCCGCCGGCAAGGACCGGCTCTTGCGCCTCCGTCGATCGACGGGTGGTGATGGCGATCAGGACGCTTCGGTGGACCAGCGCCTCGCGAAGAAATGCGAGAAGCCGCAGCGTCGTCGGATCGGCCCAGTGCAGATCCTCCACCGTCAACACCAGCGGCCGATCCTCCTGCCAGCGTTCGACGATGCCCAGAATCGCCTGGAATGCCTTGTCCCGGAGCGCCTCCGACCGGCTGGGCAAGGCCGGCACGTCCTCCGGCCGCGCCCGCTCTTCGATGAACTCCACCAGCGCATCCTGTAGATCCTGATCCGCCAGGATCTGCGCGATCTGCCGTTTGGTGCGCCCTTCCAGGCTTGGATCGCCAGTGGAGCCCGGCGTGTCCGACTGATAGTCGGAACGGAAGGCGTCCAGGAACGGGTGCAGGGCGCCGCGGCGCTGATGGGGCGTGCATTGCAGCACGCGGATGGTGGCGCCACCCTCGTTGGCCACCTTCTGCAGTTCGGCCAGAAGCCGCGATTTGCCGATACCCGCCTCGCCGATCAGGGCCAGGAACTGCCCGTTTCCGGCCTGCGCCGCCTCCCAGCACCGCAACGCCGTTGCATAGGCTTCATCGCGACCGATCAGCTCGGTCCGGTCCCGCCGCAGGGCTCGGAACCGCACATTCTCCGCACCGCGACCCAACACCTTCCAGACGGCCTCCGGCCCGTCCAGCCCCTTCAGCTCCAGCGATCCCAGGGACTCGAACTCGAACAAGTCGCCGGCGAGTTGCCGGCTGACGTCGGATGTCAGGATGGCGTTCGGCGCCGCATGCTGCTGCAGCCGCGCAGCGATGATCGGCGCGGCGCCGATGATCTCCAGATCGCCGTCGGTCGGGCGCCTGCCGACGACGACGGCTCCGGTGGCAATGCCGACCCTGACGGCACAGGAGACGTCGCCGGCGCCGCCCCGCAGGTTCTCGACCTCCCTCACGAACTCCGTCGCCGCGCTGATCGCGCATTCCGCGGCCTCTTCATGAGACCGCAACAATCCAAAGTAGGCATATCCGCCATCGCCTACGACTCTATCGATATTACCCCCCCAGCGTTCGACGGCGTCCCGCGCAACGCGGTGCACAGAAGACTGGAGATGGCGGTAGTCTTCGGGATGGAGCGCGGCCAGCAACTCCGTCGAACCGACGATGTCGTAATACAGGGCGGTAACTTGCCGACGTCCCTCGACAACAGAAAGCGCAGCAGCAGCCACTTGCAGAACTCCCCATCGACTTTCCGGCGCCAACCGATCAACGATCGCGTAACCGGCCGTCAGATTCGTTTTGTGTTTTTTTGTCAGTGGATTGTTAGTCCAGCAGACATCCGATGACCAGAGCATCGGATAGCATGACGAGCAGATTGTCTCTCAAATCGATACCATCGTATGCCGGTGCACCGGAACGGTGCGCCGCACGCGCCTCCCTGCGACACGATCTCCGACCGCGCAGGGATCGCTGTCCCCCTGCGGCGTCCGGATATGTACTGTTCGGCGACGGGAACCGGCATCCGATCCGTTAAAGGGGATGACGGGAACCGCTGGACTGGTACGGATGGCGTTCATGAATTGGCGCAAATGGCTGTTCTTGCCGCCGGTTGCCCTTGGCATCGGCTTGTTCGTCCTGCAGACGCGCCCCTCGGGCGAAGGCTTGTCGGCACCGCCGCCCGCTTCGGCGACGCCGGTCCGCGTGGTTGAGGTAACGCCCCAGCCCTTGTCGGCGCATATCTCCGGCTTCGGCCGGGTCGCGTCGGTCCGGGAATGGCAGGCGATATCGCAGGTCGACGGGCGGATCATCGGCTTGGCCGACGGGCTGGCGGTCGGGACCGTCGTCGCCGCCGGTACGCCGCTGATCCGGATCGACACCCGCGACTACGAAATCGCCCAGGACAAGGCCCAGGCCAATCTGGCCAGCGCGGAGGCCCTTCTGACGGAAATGGACGCCGAGGAGCAGAACGCCCACGCGTCGCTGGCGCTTGAACGCGAGATCGAATCCTTCCTGCAGACAGAGTATGACCGCCGCCAGATCCTGGCGGATCGGGGGACCGTCTCCCAGGCGTCGCTGGAACAGGCCCATCGCGAGTTGCTGAACCAGCGGCGGCAGGTGCTCGACCTGGAAAACCGGCTGGCGCTCTACCCCGTACAGCGGGTTTCGATCCAATCGACGATCCAGACCCGCATGGCGGAACTCGAGGAAGCGGAGCGCGACCTGCAGAATGCCACGATCGTCGCGCCCTTCCGCGGGCGGGTCACGGTCGAGGACCTGTCGGTCGGCGAGTATGTGCGCCCCGGGGACTGGTTGCTGACCCTCGAGGACATCGCCGCCGCCGAAATCGTCGCAGAGGTGCAGCCCAGCGCCATTCGGACGATCACCGGGGCGCTGGCACCCGGGCGATCGATTTCCCTGCCGGAGCCGCATGATGCCGGCGCGGCCCTGGCCCGGCTGCGACAATTCGATCTTCAGGCGACGGTCCATCAGACCATCGGCGACGCCGAGCATGTCTGGTCGGCCACGCTGGACCGGCACACCGGCATTGCCGACCGCACCACCGGCACCATCGGGCTGGCGGTGCGGGTGGAAGAGCCGATGCGCCCGGACCCGTCGACGCGGCGTCCGCCGCTGGTGACCGGCAGCTTCGTGGAGATCCGGATCACGGTAACGGCACCGCGCGGCGTCCTGAAGGTGGATCGCCCGGCCGTCTGGACCGGTGCGGATGGCGCGTCATTCGTCTACGTCGTGGACTCGAACAGCGCATTGCAGCGCCGCACCGTCACCCCGTCCGCCATCATCGATGACCAGGTGGTGATCGCCGAAGGATTGTCGCCGGGCGATGTCGTGGTCCTTTCCGACCCGCAGCCCGCGGTGCTGGGCATGGCGCTGACGCCGATACCGGTGGTGGCACCGAACGATCTGGCGGCCAGCGAATGATCGCCTACTTCGTGCGGCATCCCAATGCCGCCAACTTGATGATGATTGCGGCCATCGTCCTGGGCCTGTCATCGATTTCGTCGATGGAGCGGGAGACCTTTCCGGACTTCGTCTCCTCTCGCGTGACCGTCGCGATCGCCTATCCCGGCGCCTCCTCGATCGACGTCGACGAAGGGATCTGCCAGGAGCTGGACCGGGCACTGGACGACATCACCGCACTCGATGAGCTGGAATGCGTTTCCACCGAAGGGCTGGCGACGACCACCCTGACCATGATGGACGGGGCCGACGTCACCCAGTTCTACAACGACATCCTGTCCACCGTGCTGGGCCTGAACGACCTGCCGGAAGAAGCGGAACTGCCGTCGGTATCGATTGCGGCGCGTACCGAACAGATCGCCCTGCTGGCCGTTTCCGGCATCGACCGCACCGACGGTCTGCTGCGCTATGCGGATGGACTGGCCGCCGATCTGGCGCAGTTGCCGGGGGTCTCGGACGCCAGCGTGTCCGGCATCAGCGAGAACGAGTACCGGATCACTTTCGACCAAAGGGCCCTGCGCCAGTACGGATTGAGCGCCCAGGACATCGGCAATGCGATCGCCGCACGCAGCCTGCGGCAACCGCTTGGCACCGTGACGACCCGCCAGCGGGAGGTGACGCTACGCTATGCGGATGCCCGCCGCAGCATTGCCGAACTTGAAAACCTGGTGATCGTCCAGACCGACGCCGGCGGTTTCGTTCGGCTTCGGGATCTGGCGACGATCGGACTCCAGCCAGAAGAACCGGAGCTTCGGGCCTTCGTCGACGGCCAGCGCGCCGCCATCATCCGCATCGAAAAGAACCGGGACGACGACGCCATCGACGCCTTCGGGCAGGTGGAGGCGCTTGTCGCCGCCGAACAGGCCCGGTTCCCCGATCCGTTCTCCATCACCGTCATCAACGATTCAACGCGCTACATCAGCGAACGCACGACCCTGGTCCTCAGGAACACCGCCCAGGGACTGCTCTTCGTTTTTCTGGTGATGAGCCTGTTCTTCTCGCTGAGAGAGGCGTTCTGGATTTCCATGGCCCTGCCCGTGTCGTTCCTGGGCGGGCTCTTCGTCCTGAATGCGCTGGGCATCACCATCAACCTGGTGTCACTGATCGCGCTGTTGATGTCCGTCGGGCTAATCATGGATGACTCGGTGGTCATCGCCGACAACATCGCCAAGTGGCGCGGCCGCGTCTCCCTTAAGGAAGCCTCGATCCGTGGCGCCCGCGAGGTCATGCCGGGCGTCCTGTCGTCGTTCCTGACGACGGCCTGCGTGTTCGGGCCGCTGATGTTCCTGTCGGGGGAAATCGGCAAGGTTCTGCAGGTCGTTCCCCTGGTTCTGCTGATCACCCTGGCCTTCAGCCTGGTCGAGGCGTTCCTGATCCTGCCGAACCACCTGTCGCACGTGCGCATCGACCAGGCGACGACGGCCCGCCGGTTCATGCCGCGGTATAGCGAGGCGGTGAAGGAACGGCTGGTCCTGCCGGTCGTCCGGCGGCTGGTGGCCTGGCGCTATCTGACCCTGGGCACGGTTTTCGCCCTGATGATCTGCACCGTGGGGCTGGTCGTCTCCGGCACCGTCAAGCTGATCCCGTTCCCCACCACCGAGTCGGACACGATCGAGGCCCGGGTCGCCCTGAACACCGGCATGCCGTTGGAGCGGACGGAGACCGTCGTGGCGCAGTTGCTGGACGCCCTGGACGTCGTGGACGCCACCTTCACGCCGGGAACCGACGGCAGCCGCCCGCTGGTTCAGCGGGTCCTGGTCCGCTACGCCACCAATTCCGACGTGAAAGGCGCCGGCGCCAACGCCGCCACCATCACCGTCGACCTGTTGTCGAGCGACGACCGCAACGTGGCCGCCGACACTGTTTTGGACGCCTGGCAGGACGTAGCCGGGCCGATCCCCGACCTGATGCAAAGCAGCTTCACCCAGACCCTCGGCAGTCCCGGCGGCCGCGATCTGGATATCGAGCTGTCGTCCCACGATCTGGAGACGCTGGAACAGGCCAGTGCGGCGCTGCACAGACAGCTGCTGGCCCGCGACGATGTCGTCGATGCCCACCGCGATTTTGTCACCGGCAGGCCGGAGATCCGCTTGCGGCTCAACGAATTCGGCTTCGCCGCCGGGCTGACGCCGCAGGATATGGCAGCGCAGCTTCGATCCGCCTTTTCCGGCTCCGAAACCGACAGCTTTCGCGACGGGTTCAGCGACCTGACGGTCCAGGTGGAGCTGGGCGACACGGTCCCCAGCATCGCCGCCCTGGAAGCCTATCCTATTCGTCTGGCCGACGGCGGTCTGGTCGACCTGAGCGCGGTGGCCGATATCGAACTGACGGTTAGCTATCCGCAGATCACCCGGCAGAACGGCGCCGCCATTGCCCGGATCGTCGGCCGGATCGACCGCGCCGCAACGACCTCCACCGACATCTCACGGGTGGTGACCGACGAACTCGGCCCGGCCCTGCTGCAGACCTATCCCGGGGTGGAGATCGAGATCGGCGGCGCGGCGGAAGCCCAGCGGGAAACCCAGACATCGATCCTGGCATCGCTGCTGATCGGCCTGGTCGGTGTCTATCTGATCCTGGCCTACCAGTTCCGCAGCTACACGCTGCCCATCGTCGTGATGCTGTCCATCCCGTTTGCCATTATCGGCACGGTGTTGGGCCATATGGCGTTGGGCATCGACCTGGCCATGCCCAGCTTCGTCGGGTTCGCCTCGCTGGCCGGTATCGTGGTGAACAACGCGATCCTGTTCCTGACCTTCTTCGAGAAGGCCGCCGGCAAACACGGCGCGCTGACCGCGGCCGTGGAAGCGGTCAGCCACCGGTTCCGGCCGGTTCTGCTGTCCTTTGCCACGACCTTCGTCGGGCTGATGCCGATCGTTCTGGAAACCAGTCCCCAGGCACAGACCATGGTGCCATTGGTGGTCGCCGTCGCCTTCGGCCTGCTGTCGTCGACGCTGTTGATCATCTTCGTGCTGCCGGCCGCCCTGGCGATCTATTTCGACTACTTCGACCTCCAGGCCTGGCTCAGGACACGTGACTACCGGGACGCCGACGAGACCCCCAAGGTGCCAGTATCGGGCTGACCGACCCGGTGCGAGCGGCAGGGTTCGCGGCGGGCGGACCTTCAGCGATAGCGGCCATGGCGCTGCAGGATCTCGATCTTGTAGCCGTCGGGGTCCTGCACGAAGAAGAAGCGGGCCATCAGGGCGCCGTCGCGGTTGAACTCCACGATGTCGCGCGGCGACAGGCCGGCCGCAGCGAACCGGGCATGTTCGGCGTCCAGATCGTCGACGGCGAAGGCGACATGGCCGTAGCCGTCGCCCAGGTCGTAAGGCTGCGTCTGGTCCTTGTTGATGGTCAGCTCCACCTCGAAATCGGCTTCCCCGTTGCGCAAGTACACCAGGGTAAAGCCGTCGAAATCGAACCGGTCCGACACGTCCAGATGGAAGGCTGTGCGGTAGAAGTCGACCGAGCGCTGCTCCTCCAGCACCCGGATCATCATATGGATCGCCTTCGCCATCACCGTCTCCGTCGCAAGGTTGGCGGCATGATGCGCTCGCCGCGAGGTGGGGAAAAGCCAGCCTTCGGCGTCTATCGACGGCCGCGCAGGGTCGGGTCCAGGTGATCGCGCAGGCGGTCGCCCAGAAGGCTGAGGCTGAGCGTGGTTAGAAAGATCAGCGTGCCCGGGATCACCGCCACCCACCAGGCGCTGATCAGGCTGTCGCGCCCCTCACCCAGCATCTGGCCCAGGCTTGTCAGCGGCGACTGGATACCTAGACCCAGGAAGCTCAAGCCGGTCTCCAGCAGGATGGTCTGCGGAAAGTTCAGCGTGAACTGGACGATCAGCACATGGGCGATGTTGGGCAGGATATGACGGACGAACAGGCCGGTCGTGCCGACGCCGAGCGCCAGCGCCGACAGGCTGTAGGGCTGTCCGCGGACCGACAGCGCCGCGGCTCGGGTCAGGCGGGCATAGGTCTCCCAGCCGTAGATCCCCATCAGCATCAGGAACAGCAGCAGCGAGTTGCCAAAGAAGGCCAGAACCGCCAGCGCGATGATGATGAAGGGCAGCGATGCTTGGATGTCGACCGCCATCATGATCGCGTCTTCGGTCACGCCGCGCCGATGCGCCGCGATCAGTCCCAGGGTGGTCCCCAGAATTGCGCCGATCAGCGTGCCGACCACCGCGACCAGCACGGTGACCCGGGTCGCCAGGACCAGCCGGGCGACCACGTCCCGTCCCAGCCGGTCCGTCCCCAGCGGATAGTCCCAGCCGCCGCCGAGGAAGACCGGGGGCCGATTGCGCGCCAGCAGGTTCGACTGGTCATGGGCGTAAGGTGTCAGCAGGTCGCCTAGCCCCGCGAACAGCAGGATTGCCGCGACAACGGACAAGGGGATGACCGTGCCAGGCCGCAGCCAACCGCGCCGCGCCCGGTATGGCGACCCCGCCAGCGCCGGGTTCATGCTGCCGCTTCCCGCATCCGCACCCGCGGGTCGATGATGCCGTAGAGGATGTCGACCACCAGGTTGGTCAGCCCCATGGTCAGGGCGACCAGCAGAACCAGAAGCTGGACGACGGCAAGGTCCCGCTCCCCGACCGACACGACGAGGAGGCGCCCCACCCCCGGCCAGCCGAACACGGTTTCGGTCACTACGGCACCGCCGATCAGCGCCCCGACGCTCAAGCCCAGGACGGTGATCAGCGGCAGGGCCGCGTTCGGAATGGCGTGGCGCCACAACCGTGCCCGCAGGGTCAGGCCCTTGGCCCGCGCCGTGCGCATATAGGGCTGCTCCAGCACCTCCAGCAGGCTGGACCGCATGAACCGGGCGAACACGCCCGCCGACGCCAGCCCCAGGGTCAGCGCCGGCAGGATCAGGTGCCAGCCGCTGTCCAGACCGGCGGCCGGCAGCCAACCCAGCGTTAGCGTGAACAGCAGGATCAGCAGCACGCCGAAGAAGAAGTTCGGCATGGCGAACCCGAAGACGGCGATGGCCATCGCGCTGCGGTCGATTGCCGTATTGCGCTTCAGGGCTGCCAGCAGGCCCAGGGCGCAGCCCACGGTGACCGCCAGCAGCAGCGCCGTGCCTCCCAGCAGCAGGGTCGCCGGCAAGCGCGAAGCGACCAGGGCCAGCGCCGAATCCCGGGTGCGGAAGGAGTAGCCGAAATCTCCGGCCAGCACGCCGCCCACATAGGCCAGGTATTGCAGCGGCAACGGCTGATCCAACCCCAGGCGCGCCCGGTACACCTCGATGATCGCGTCCGGCAGGTCGGGCGGCACGAGGGCGATCACCGGATCCCCGGACAGCCGCAGGATGACGAACACGAACGTCACCGCCGCCCAGAGCGTGAACAGCAAGCGCAGGGTTTTGCGGGTGATCAGGGCCAGGTTCATCGCCCGCACCGTACCGGCGATTCTCCGACGCCGCCAATCGGCGACAGTCACCGCAGAAACGGATGCCGGTTGGCAAGCTCGACCCGTCGACTACCCGCCCGGACGTCCCCATCGGGGCGGATGCCTCCAAAAGTGTCTGGGCCGCACCAAAGCCTTGGGATCGGTGATCACGTGTCAGGATCGTCGGCGTCAGAAGGCTTGGCTTCCTGACGCCGACGGCTCTTGAGCGATGGAAGCCCACTCAGGGTGTGGCTGCGGGCACCAAGTCGACGAAATGCACGCCGCGCGGCATGGCCACGGTTTCCCCGACCGGCACCAGCGTCGGTGCATCCCCTGTCTGGAGCTCCCAGAATGACAGGCTTCCACCGCCACGATCGTCGTGCTGATAGGACGTGACGGCGAGAAACTGTCCGGTCGCGTCGAAGACGATCCCCTGCGGAAGGATCACACCCTCCATCGCGACCTGATCCTGCGGTTCGAGAGCGCCCGAGGCCGTGTCGAAGCGAAACAAGGTCAACTCGCTGAACGTCGTCCTTCCGGGATGATCGGTCGGGAGCCAACTCGCCGCCATGTTGAGTCCGACAACCCACTGACCGTCCGGGGAGATGGCGAAGTTCTCGACATAGCCCATGCCGGCAGGCACGTGCGCCACGCGAGCGTGCTGGATGGGTGCGCTTTCGTAGATCGTGGCCCGGTCGTTGGCCCGACGGGGCGGCGAGTTGGGCTCCTCATCCCCGTCGAAGGCAAAGACGGCGAAGAGGCTGGCATTGCGGCCGTAGCTGAGCTGCGCCATGTCGCCGGTCGCGGTGATGGTCGTAACGACGAAGTGCCGTCCGTCGGGGGTCCATTCGCCCTTTCCGGGAAGCGGCGCGGTCTGGAGCGGTTCGCCCCAAGGCATCAGGGTCCCGCCGCGATAGCGATAGAAGACGACACGGGCGGCGCCACCGAGCGTTACGGCGGCGAACTCCCCGCCTGGATGCCATTTGAACTCGGGCACGAAGGTGTTTTCGATCGTGTCGACACCCAGCGGAACAAGTGTCGGCTCGCCCAGCCGGTTGTCCGTGAGCGGGTAGAGTGCGATTTGCCCGTCGAACGGCAGCGTCACGGCCACCAGTTCACCGGAGGGATGGATATGGACACCCGCCGGCGGCCCCGCGGCTTCGACCTCCTGAACGACACTCGGTGCGGCGGGATCGCTCAGATCGACGACGGTGATGCGGCTGCCGCGCACGATGTCGGAAAACGCGGTCGCGTCGGCCGGCGGCTGCGCGAAGGGTTCGGTCACAATGGCGAGCGAGCCGTTCGCCGTCAGGGCCATGACATTTGGCCAAGTCGCGACTGAATTCGACGCCGGCACATCGGCCCGCTCACCCGGGCCGCCCGGCAGGATGGGCAGGACGCTTAGCAGGTCGGGCTCCCGAGGCCCGAGCGCGCCGTCGATGTAACCCGTCGCCAGCATGGCGCCATCGGCTACCGTGACAAGCGTCGAACCGGCGAAGGGATGGTCGTTTGCCAACGCCATCGTGGACGTGCTGGCGAGCAGTCCGAACATCCCGCAGGCCCTGAGAAGGGCTGCGGCCCGGTGCGAAAGCGTCGGCGTCATGTTTGCGTCCCTTCGGTGCGCCGGACCGGCGCCGAAGGCTTCGTACTCGCCGCAAGCGCCGCCCGGATTGTGGTTACAGGCGGCGAGATATGGGACGCTGCTCATTCGCGCCAATTTAAGTTGACGCCTTCGTAATTAATTCAGCAAATCAGAGGATGGACTTCTACAGCCTGCAGTGCTTCCGCGTGCTTGCGGAACTGCTGAGCTTTCGCAGGGCTGCCGAAAGGGTGAACATCACTCAGCCGGCGTTGAGCCTCCGTTTGAAGCGGCTGGAGGACGAGTTGGGGTTCCAGCTCTTCGACCGCTCGCGGGCGCATGTCGCGCTTTCGGATGCGGGTCGCGAGTTCCTACCCCACGCGTTGCAACTGTTGAATCAGGCGGAGACGGTACGTGAAACGGCACGGTCCATTGCCACGGGACGGGCGGGTCAACTGAGGATCGGCTACACGCCGGTTTCCTTCTTCGGCGCCGTCCCTGACATCATTCGGGCTTTCGCCGCATCCCACCCCTCGGCGGACATCTCGCTGACCGAATTGCTGTCAGAGGAGGTCGAGAATGCGCTGTGCCGGATGGAAATAGACGTAGGCTTCCTGCATCCCCCGGTCCGCGCAAATGGCCTCAAAACCAGCGACTTGAACCCGGAACCGTACATCGTCGCCCTGCCGGAAACCAATCCGCTATGCCGGCGGACGTCCGTCAGACTGAAAGACCTCGCCAACGAGGACTTCATCCTGGTCAGGCGGGATGTTGGCCCGGTGCTCTATGACAAGATCATACGGCTGTGCGGGGACAACGGCTTCACGCCGGCAATCAGGCAGGAGGTCACCACATCTATCGCCGTTCTGGGGCTCGTTGCCGCCGGACATGGCGTCGGGTTCGTTGTCTCGTCGATGTCGTACGTTCGAAGGCCGGGATTGTGCTTTCGGCCCATCGCCGGCCCAACGCCGATCCTGCCCCTCGCCGTTGCGATGCGAGCGGGCGGCGGCAGCGTTCTCCTTGAGCGTTTCGAGGCATTTGCCATCGATTTCGCGGCGGAGGGTGGCAGAGGGAGTCGCTCTGCATAATCGTGAAGGAGGGAGCCAGTAGCTCTCGCCGACGCCCAGCCAGGACCGATCTTCGCCGACCGTCCCCGGGGCGGATGCATCGGTCTCCACGGGCACTTCTCGGCCGTCGCTCTTGCCCAGCGGCAAAGGAACAGTCGGCGTTTTCAGGTTGCGTGGTCCGCCACCAGCGTCGCCACCGCGGCATGATCCTCGGCGGTGAAATGCACGCCGTCGACGCCGCGGATCGCCGGCAGGACCGTACGGGCGTCTATCGCCCGCAGGCCAGCGGCCGACGCCAGGGGAACAAGATGGGTGCCGACCGCGCGGGACCGATCGGGGCCGCCGGCGAAGTCTTCGGCCGTGGCCTCGGACAGTGGTCCTAGGGGCGGCGGCGCGACCAGCAGCACGTCCGGGGGCGGATAGGCCGTCGCCACGCCGGTGCAACGCCCGGCCAGCAGGCCGAGACCCACCAGGGCGTGGGCAATGCTCAAGGCGTCGCGGCCAAAGGCCGCCTTGGTATCGTTGGTCCCCAGCATGATCACGATGCGATTGAGCGGCATGTGGGCGGCGATCACCGCCGGCAAGGCTAGAGCTCCGTTGAACCCGACCGCGGTCATCGGCGGACAGATGGCGGCGGTGTCGGGATCGTCGAGATCCGTCGTTCGGCCGCTGACCGCGTCGACGACCAGGTCGACAGGCCACCCCTTGCCGGCCAGAACGGCGGCCATTCGATCCGGCCAGCGGGTTTCCGCCGGATAGCGCACAGTCGGCTGATCGTCGTCACGCGGCACCCAGCCCCAGCTGTTGCTGTCGCCGAATACGAGGATGCGCATGGGATCGCCGGTGTTGCTGGGCATGACCGGGTGAACCCTAAACGCTCGGTCGGCGAGATCAATGGATGACGCGCGGTCTATTTGTGCGGCAGGCTGTGTACAGCAGATCACGCCCGCATCTCGAACCGTGCCTCAGGGAGGGCCAGGACATGCCCATCACATCAGACATGGTCGGCATCGACTTCATGGTGACGGCGCTGGTGGTGGTCCTGGTGCCCGGCACCGGCGTGATCTACACGCTGTCGATTGGCGCGCTCCAGGGCGGCAGGGCCAGCATCGCCGCAGCGTTCGGCTGTACATTGGGCATCCTTCCGCATCTGCTGGCCAGTGTATTCGGCCTCGCCGCGCTGCTGCACACCAGCGCCGTCGCTTTCCAGACGGTAAAGATCCTGGGGGTCATCTACCTGCTCTACCTGGCATGGGGCTTCTGGAGGGAGGCATCCAGGCCGACGACCGCGGCAGGGGATGGCGAAACAGGTGCGCTGCGATCGCACCGGCCCGGGACGATCGCCGTCCGCGGCATCCTCCTGAACATCCTGAACCCGAAGCTGTCGATCTTCTTCCTGGCTTTCCTGCCACAGTTCGTGCCCGCATCGGCCCCCGACGCCCTGGCCCGGATGACGCTGCTCAGCGCCATCTTCATGGGCCTGACCTTCGTCGTCTTCATCGGATACGGCATGGCAGCGACGGTCCTGCGGGCCCGCGTATTGTCCTCCGCCCGGGTCATGCGCTGGCTCAACCGGAGCTTTGCCGCGGTGTTCGCCGGTTTCGCGACCAAACTCGCCCTGACCGACCGGTAGCCCTGCCGCGCCGCTAGACCACCAGGTCGACTACGACCGGCCGGTGGTCGGAACCGAACCGGCGCTTCAAGATGTGTGCCGAGGCGACCGTCGTCCCGCGAACGAAGGCCTGGTCCAGTTGGAGCCCCAGCCGGGGAAACGTGACCCCGTCAACGGAACCGACAAAGCCCAGTCCAGCCGCCCACTCGGTCACCTCGGCCAATTCATCGAACCACAGATCCCGCGGCCCATAGCGGAAGGGAATGGCAAAGGCCGCACTGATCCAGCGCCGTGCCATGGCGTTGAAGTCTCCCAGGATGACAGCAGGCGCATCCGCCGCCAGCGCCTGTATCGCCGCCGCCCGCTCCTGACGCCGCCCTTCCGGGCTGGTGGCGCAGGTCAAATGGACGTTCATGACCTGAAGCGGCTTTCCGTCGAACGCGAACTGCGCCGACAGCACGCTTTGCGTGGCGGATGACGCGGTCAGATGGGCGTAAGGCGAGCGCCGAGGCCGGCGTACCGACGCCAGGTCGACGACCCGCCGGGATATCGCCGACACCTTCGAAACGATGCCAAGGAAGGTCGAACCCCCAGGGCCAGTCTGATCGACTGACCGGATGACATGCCACCGACCAAGAGCCTCGATATGATCCAGATGCGGTTGCGAAAGCTCCTGCAACGCGGCGATATCGGCATCTGTGGCGTCGAGGAAATCGCCGATCCTGTCGCAGGCATCATTGCCGTACAGCACATTCCAACTGGCAATCCTGAGGGGGCGCCCGCGGCCCGTTCCGGTGCCGTTGTCCGGCATGGTGGCTCCTTCGATCCGGGACCCGGGCGGAGAAGGATCGATGGGCCCACCCGGCGGCGTCATCGTAGAGCAGGATCGCACCCCACCGACAAGCTGGAGCCGCCGACAACATAAGTAGCGTCGGTGTCATTTTGCACCTGAAGCGTTATTTCTATTCTCCTAGAAATATCGTTGACATGCCGGATTCGTTTGGGCATGGTTCGGGTATGGACGTTGATGATGTGGCTGCACGCCTGGGGGCGCTGGGCAACCGGACGCGGCTGGAGATCTATCGAATCCTGGTCCGTGCCGGCGATCCGGGGCTTGCGGTGGGCGAGATCCAGCGGCGTACGGGCGTGCCGAACTCCACCTTGTCGCATCACCTTCGACAACTCATGGCGGTTGGTTTGGTGACCCAGGAACGACAGGGGACGACGCTGATCTGTCGGAACGACGGGGCCGCGATGAACGCGACACTCGGCTTTCTGATCGATCAATGCTGTGCCGATGCGGTCGAGGCCGACGCCGCCTAGCCGCTTTTTTTTGGGTCCATATTTCGGTGATTCTAGAAATTCAGTAAGGAAGACTGGCAATGTCCGCACTGGTGCTTGGTCTGCGATCGGCCACCCTCAAGATCGACCGCGTTGTCCTTGCAATTCTGCTGGTGATCGGTGGGGTGGCACTGGTGCAGCCGCACCAGGCTTGGGATGGCCTGGCGTTCATGGGGCGAAGCCTGCTGGGCGTCTCGCCGTTCCTGGCCGCATCGGTGGTCATTGCCGCCTGCGCCCGGGCCACCGGCGCCGACGCGCTGATCGCCAGGGCGTTCACCGGCCACCTCGCCACCATGGTGCTGATCGCCGCCTTGTTCGGCGCGGTCTCGCCCTTCTGCTCATGCGGTGTGATACCGGTGATCGCCGCCTTGCTTGCCATGGGCGTGCCGCTGCCCGCCGTTATGGCCTTCTGGCTGTCGTCACCGATCATGGACCCCTCCATGTTCGTCCTGACGTCCGGCACGTTGGGTCTGACGTTCGCCGTCTACAAAACAGCGGCCGCGGTCGCGATGGGCCTGCTGGGTGGATTCGGAACCGCCTTCATGCTGCGGGCCGGCTGGTTCGGGACGCCTCTGCGGGACGGCGTCGGCGCCGGCGGGTGCGCCGGGGCCAAGATCCGGTCGGCCCAGGCACCCGTCTGGCGGTTCTGGCACCATGCCGATCGCAGAGGC
>JANQIU010000192.1 GCA_028281985.1 Alphaproteobacteria bacterium
CAGCTCGCGGGCGCCCGGCATCTTGGCCATCTCCTGGACGGTGACGCCTTCGATGCGGGCGTCGGGCACCAGGGCGCGCATGTTGTCCATCATCCGGCCGGCGGCATAGTGCACTTCGTCCGGTGTGCGCAGGTTCAGCCGGACCCCGCCCAGATCGGATTTGTGGGTGATGTCCGGCGACAGGATCTTCAGCGCCACCGCCGTGCCGATGGCTTCGGCCGCCTTGGCCGCGTCCTCCGGCGTATGCACGGTGATCGTCTTGACCACCGGGATCTGGTAGGCGTCCAGGACGGTCTTGGCTTCCGGTTCGGTCAGCAGGTCGCGGCCCTCGTCCAGGACGCTGCGGATCACGCCCTTGGCCGTTTCCGTGTCCGGCTCGAACTGCTCGGCGATGGCCGGCGGCGTCTCCATCAACAGTTCCTGGTTCTTGCGGTAGCGAACCAGATGCATGAAGGCGTCGGTGGCCTGGCTCGGCGTTTCGTAGGTCGGGATGCGGTTTTCGGCAAACATCTGCCGGGCCTTGACCGCCGCCCCTTCGCCCAGCCAGCTGGTCAACAGGGGTGTCCGCTCCCGCGCCTTGCGGCTCTTCAGGGTCGTGACCACGGCTTCCGCCGCCTCGATGCTGTCGGCGATCGCGGTCGGGCAGTTCAGCACCAGGATCGCGTCCTGGTTGGGATCGTCCAGCATGCCCTCCAGCGCCGCGGCATAGCGGTCGCCGGGGGCGTCGCCGATGATGTCGACCGGGTTGCCGTGCGACCAGGTCGGCGGCAGCACTTTGTTCAGGCCCTTGATGGTCTCCGGGCCCAGTTCGGCGACCACGCCGCCGGCATCGACAAGGGCTTCGGTTGCCAGCACGCCGATGCCGCCGCCGTTGGTCAGGATGCCCAGGCGGTCGCCCTTGACCTGAAGCCCGGATGCCAGCGTCTCCACGGCATCGAACAGTTCGCCCATGCTGAACACGCGCAGCATGCCGGCACGCCGGAACGCCGCGTCGTAGACGGCATCGGACCCCGCCAGCGCCCCGGTGTGGCTGGCCGCGGCCTTGGCCGCCGCTTCATTGCGGCCGGACTTGATGACGATGACCGGTTTGGCCCGCGCCGCCGCCCGGCCGGCGGACATGAACTTGCGGGCGTCGGTCACGCTTTCGATGTACAGCAGGATCGCCCGGGTTTCCGGGTCGGCCGCCAGGTAGTCCAGCATGTCGCCGAAATCGACGTCCGACATGTTGCCCAGCGACACCACATGGGAGAAGCCGATGCCCCGGTGCGTGGCCCAGTCGACCACCGAGGTGCCGACCGCGCCCGACTGGGTGACGAAGGCGATCGATCCCGGCTTGGGGTTGACGTGGACGAAGCTGGCGTTGATCCCGAGCCCGGGCACCATGATGCCCACGCAGTTCGGGCCGACGATCCGCATCAGATGCGGCTGCGCGGCGTCCAGCGTGCGCTGCAGCAGCTCCTTGCCGCCTTCGCTATCGCCTTCGCCGAACCCGGCGGTGATGACCACGCAGCCTTTGGTGCCGCGTGCGCCCAACTCGCCGACCAGTCCGGGAACCGTCTCCGGCGGGGTGCAGATGACGGCCAGATCCGGCGCCGTCGGCAGGTCGGACACCGAATTGTAGGACAGGGTGGATTCGATGGACGTTTCCCGCGGGTTGATGGGCATCACCGGCCCATCGAAGCCGCTGTTGAACAGGTTTCGCGACAGCACCTGGCCGACTGAGCGCGATCGCTTGCTCGCGCCGATGACGGCGATGGAGCGCGGCTTGAACAGGTAGTCCAGATTGCGAATCGTCATCAGAGGTCCCCTGACACTTCGAACATGCGGCTGCGGACGCGTTGCAATAGGCCGGCGGCGGGAATGCCGCCGGTCGGCGTGCGGCAGCTAACGGATGGGGGCCGCGCGGAGCACGGCAAGGGCGAGGCGCAGCGGTTGGGCCGCCGCATCGCCGAAAGCCACGAAAACAACGTCCCGAAGCTTAGCGCCGTTTTCTTGCGACTTTATGACTTTGGCAACGGTCTCTATTGCCACCTGGGCCGCCTGGTCGGCCGGAAAGCCATAAACGCCGGTGCTGATCGCCGGAAAGGCGATGCTGGCGACATCCAACTCGCCGGCGATCGCCAGGGCGCGCCGATAGCAGCCGGCCAACTGTTCCGTCTCGCCGGAACCGCCGCCATGCCAGACTGGCCCGACGCAGTGGATGATATGGTCCGCCTTCAGGCCGAATCCGGGACTGGGCCGGCAGTCGCCGGTCGGACAGCCGTCATGCGCCGCGTCCAGATAGCGTTGCAGGTCTGGTCCCGCGGCACGGTGAATGGCGCCGTCGACGCCGCCGCCGGCCGCCAGCCGGCTGTTGGCGGCGTTGACGACGGCGTCGACCGCCAGATCGGTGATGTCGCCGACATGGACCGCCAGCCGGACACCGGCCAGCTCGTAGGCGTCTTCGGTCATCGCTGCCATGCCCGGGCTGCTAGTCCTCCGCCGCCTCGGCCCGCTCCATGGCGGCGCTGATCAGTGAGGCCGCCTCCTCAGGCCCGCCCCAGCGCAGGATGCGCGACCACTTGCCCTTCTCCAGATCTTTGTAGTGGGTGAAGAAATGGGCGATCTGCTCGAGCATGATCGGTCGCAGATCTTCATAGGTGCGCACTTCGGCATGGTAGGGGTGCAGCGAGTCGATCGGCACGGCGAGGATCTTCTCGTCGTCGCCTTTCTCATCCTCCATGACCAGCACGCCGATCGGACGGGAGCGCAGAACCGCGCCGGGGATCACCGGCGTTCGGCCGGTGACCAGCACGTCGATGGGGTCGCCGTCGCCGGACAGCGTATGCGGGACAAACCCGTAATTGCCCGGATAGTGCATGGCGGTGTGCAGGAACCGGTCGACGAAAAGCACGCCGCTTGCCTTGTCCAGCTCATACTTGACCGGTTCGCCACCCATCGGGTTCTCGATGATGACATTGACATCCCAGGGGGGATTGCTGCCGACAGGAATGTTTTGGAGCGCCATGGCCGAGCGGGTCCGGCTGGTGGTGGGATGCGCGGAGTCTATCCCGCCCTTTGGGTCGCGTCACGCGATGCATGGCCCGCGATTGACTGCAATGCAACAAGGATCGAGGGTTCTATCGATAACTTCAGGTTTTTGTTGAGCGAAATGCGCCTTCTCAACCTATTGCTTTGCAGCACGCGGATGCCTTGTATGAGTAGGGCATGACGATGCGATCCGTCCACCAGGCGCCGTCCCAGGGCGCCTGGCGCCCCTTCAACCCACCATTGGTGATGGATGTGACGGTCAGGCGGCGAGGTCCGGCCGCGAAACGGGTCCGCGGACCATCTCCATCAGCCGGTCGACCAGGACGGCATCCAGGTGATGCCCGGTCATGCTCTGGAGGATCTCGAAGGCCCGCGCCGGCGGCATCTGGGGTTTGTAGGCGCGCCGCTCGGTCAGGGCACAGTAGACGTCGCAGACGCCCATCAGCCGGCCGATTTCGGAGATTTGGGTGCTGGACAGACCGTTGGGGTAGCCGGAGCCGTCCGCCTTCTCGTGGTGCTGACTGGCCGCCCAGATGATGTGTTCGTCGTAGTCGCCGGATTCCCGCAGAATACGTTCGGACGCCACTGGATGATGGCGCACCATGGCCCACTCGTCCGGGGTAAGCTTGCCCGGCTTGTCGAGGATGTTCTGCGGCACCTCGGTCTTGCCGATGTCGTGCAGCAGCCCGGCTTCGAACAGCAGGTACTGGTCGCTCTTGTCGCGGACCCCCACATGGCGGCCCAGCAGCAGGGCGTTCAGTGCGACGTCCAGCGAATGCACCAGCGTCCCGCGGTGGTGTTCGCGCAGGATGCCGATCATGTCGAGGAACAGGGCTTCGTCGGGGTGCTCCACGACGGCCGCGGCAAGCGAATGCACGGCGCTCCGCGGCATCGGATGACCGGCCCGAACCAGCGCATCGATGTTGCGCATCAGGCCGCTTGCCTCCTGCCAGATGGCCTTGGCGCGATCGCCCAACTCGGCCATCCGGCGTTCCGGCCCGCGGCTGGCCAGCAGGCCGAAGGTGTGGATCTGGTGTTCGACCGGGGCGTCGAGGTGAATGATACCGTCGATTTTCGTTTGGCGTTCGACGAAGGCCAGCCAGGGCGACTGCCGATTGCTCATCACGATGATGTTGGCCGGTCGCCGCCCGCCCGCGATCAGACGCCGGAAGAAATCGCCGGCGCTGATGTCGCTGGGCTGTTCGGACAGGATCAGGGCAAAGATCGACCCGACATCGGCATCCGCCAGAACCGACTGCCGGTTTTGGGCCATGACCACGTCCTGATCCATGGCCAGGTAGGTGAGGAAGTCCTGAATCCGCCGTTCCTGGTCGGTGATCACGACAACTTGGCGTCGTTTCGCAAGGGCGTCTGAAGCAGTCGAAGTTTCTTCGGCGGTCATGGTTCACTACACGCTAGTATAGTCAGTACAGTTGCAGAATTGCGTCAGATTAAATGTCGGATAAATCCCTTTCAGTTTGGTTTATGAGAAATTTCTATCCAGGGTTGCCGTTTCCTGATGCGGCAACCCCTCGCGCTTCTCCGTCCTCAGGCGGCACGTCGGGGCCGGCCCGCGCCCGGCCGGCGGCTGCGGTTCGGTCGCCCGGTCCGCCGGGCCTCGCCTGTCTTGGTCGGGACCATACGGGCCGGTTCACCGCCGGCGACGTCCAGCCGGCGCTTGATCAGGCTTTCGATGCCCCGCAGATGCCCCTGCTCCTCCGGGTCGCACAGGGAGATCGCCGCGCCGGAGGCGCCGGCCCGCGCGGTCCTGCCGATGCGGTGGACGTAGTCCTCCGGCACATTGGGCAGTTCGTAGTTGATCACGTGGCCGACGCCGTCGACGTCGATCCCGCGGGCGGCGATGTCGGTGGCCACCAGGACCCGGACGCGACCGCTGCGGAACCCGTCCAGGGCCCGCTGTCGGGCGGTCTGGGACTTGTTGCCGTGGATCGCTTCGGCCGGGATCCCGGTCTTGGCGAGCTGTTCGGCGACCCGGTTGGCCCGGTGCTTGGTGCGGGTGAACACGATGGTGCGGTCGGTCGCCGTGTCTTCCAGGATCTGCCTCAGCAGATCCCGCTTGTCGCCGGCGGCGACGAAGAACACCGACTGCTCGATACGTTCCGCCGGGGTGGCCACCGGGGTGACGGCGACGCGCACCGGATCTCGCAGGATGTCGCTGGCCAGTCCGGAGATCGCCTGGGGCATGGTGGCGGAGAACAGCAGGGTCTGGCGCTGCCGCGGCAGGGCGGCGACGATCTTCCGCACGTCGTGGATGAAGCCCATGTCCAGCATCCGGTCGGCTTCGTCCAGGACGAAATGGCCGACGCCGTCCAGCCGCAGATGCCGCTGGTTCATCAGGTCCAGCAGGCGCCCGGGCGTCGCCACCAGGATGTCGACACCGCGGCGCAGGGCGTTGACCTGCGGGTTCTGGCCGACGCCGCCATAGATTACGGTGTGGCGCAGCCGCAGATGGCGGCCGTAGACGCGCAGCGCCTGTTCAATCTGGATCGCCAGTTCGCGGGTCGGGGCCAGGATCAGGGCCCGGGCGCCGCGGCTGACCGCGCGTTCCGGGTGGGCGGCCAGCTGCTGCAACAGCGGCAGGCCGAAGGCCGCGGTCTTGCCGGTACCGGTCTGGGCGATCCCCAGCAGGTCCTTGCCCGACAGCAGATGCGGGATGGACTGGGCCTGGATCGGCGTCGGCTGTTCGTAGTTTTCGGCACGCAGCGCGCGCAGCAACGGCTCGTGCAGGCCGAGCGCCGCAAAGTCGGAATGGCTCACTTTTGATTTTGTCTTTCTGCCGGGGCCGGGCCTCCTGGCCCGGATCGCTTGCCGGCGTCTACCGCACCCCATGCGCAACAGGGGACGGTGGATGGATGAATTCGGCCCCGGGATTGGAACGCTGCCGATTGTGCGGCGCGTCGTGCGCGGTCCCGGAAGAAGAATGAGCCCTGCACATGGCGGGAAGGCGCAGCAATGTCAAGGGCGCATGGCTTGCCGCGACCGAATTCCCGTCCGACCGATTTGCCGCCGTCCAGTCATATGTCTGCCCTGTTCTTCAGCGGAGGTGGACGAACCCCCGCCTTCGGATTGGCGCAGTCGTTGCTCATTCTTCGCTTCTTGCGGCGAAAGCGGTGCCGGCGGGAGACTGGTCGCCGATTCGCACCTTGGCGTCAGGGAGGATCGGATGTCGCGCCTCGTTGCAGTGATGGTGCTGGCGGCTGGATTGGTCGTGCCGGGAGTGGCCGCTGCCCAGGAGACCGGCGGTCCCCGGCATGGGATCGCCATGCACGGCGAGCCCCTTTACGGGCCGGATTTCACCCATTTCGCCTACGCCGATCCGCAGGCGCCGAAGGGCGGCACCTTGGTCCGGCTGCCGCCGCCCTGGCAGGCCCGGGCGTTCGACAGCCTGAACCCGTTCATCGTCCAGGGGCGCACCGCGCCGGCGGTGCGCGACTACCATTTCGCCACCTTGATGGCCCGGGCCTGGGACGAACCGTTCAGCCTGTATGGATACGTTGCCGAAACGATCGAAACACCGCCGGAGCGTGACTGGGTGGAATTCCAGTTGAACCCGGCCGCGCGGTTCCATGACGGCACGCCGATCACCGTCGACGACGTCATCTTCTCCATGGAAACCCTGCGCGAATACGGCCTGCCCAGTTTCCGGCGCAACTACGGGTTCATCCACACGGTCCAGCGGGTCGGCGACCGGGGCGTCCGCTTCCTGCTGACCGACGAAGCCGAATACGAAACGCCGCTGGTGCTGGCCCTGATGCCGATCCTGAGCCAGACTTGGTACACCGAAAACGACATCACCCGGCCGTCGCTGGAGGTGCCGCTGGGCAGCGGCCCCTACCGGATCGCCGACATGGAAGCCGGCCGGCAGATCACCTATGAGCGGGTCGAGGACTGGTGGGCGGCGGATCTGCCGGCATTCCGCGGCCTGCACAACTTCGATGTGCTGCAGTTCGACGTCTATCTCGATGCCGACGTGGCGTTCGAAGCGTTCAAGGTGGGCGAGTATACCTGGCGGCGCGAACAGGACGCCGACAACTGGGCCTCGCAATACACCTTCCCGGCGGCGACCGACGGCCGCGTCACCATGTTGGAGGTCCCGCACGACCGGCCATCGGGCATGCGCGGGTTCGTATTCAACACCCGGCGCGCAGTGTTCGAAGACCGCCGGGTGCGCCAGGCGTTGCTGGCGGCGTTCGACTTCGAATGGGTCAACGGCACGCTGCTGCAGGACCAGTACCAGCGCATCGATAGCATGTTCGCCAATTCGGACCTCGCCGCCGAGGGGCTGCCGTCCGAAGGCGAACTGGCGCTGCTGGAACCGTTCCGCGACCAGCTACCGCCGGAGCTGTTCACGACGCCGCTGTCGCTGCCCGCCAGCGACGGTTCGGGCCGCAACCGCACCAATCTGCGCACCGCGGCCGCGCTGCTCGAGGCGGCGGGCTACAGGGTCGAGGACGGCGTTCTGGTCGATGCGGCGGGAACGCCGTTCACCTTCGAGATCATGCTGCGCAGTGCTGGCGACGAGCGGATCGCGCTGGCCTTCACCGACATGTTGCGGCGCCTGGGCATCGTGGCGACGGTGCGCGTCGTCGACAGCGCCCAGTATCGCGAGCGGCTGGCGACCTACGACTACGACATGATACTGAACCACTGGCTGGTCACCCTGTCGCCGGGGACCGAGCAGCA
This sequence comes from Alphaproteobacteria bacterium, assembly GCA_028281985.1. Classification (GTDB taxonomy): domain Bacteria; phylum Pseudomonadota; class Alphaproteobacteria; order DSM-16000; family Inquilinaceae; genus JANQIU01. Next base: position 7,735 of record JANQIU010000192.1, read on the forward strand.
TTTCTACTGGTCCAGCCAGTCGGCGGAGACGGAAGGGACGCGCAATTACGCCGGGGTCCGCGATCCGGTGGTCGATGCCCTGGCGATCGCCATCGGCAACGCGCGCAGCCGTGAAGACCTGCGCGCCGCCGTGCGCGCCTTCGACCGGGTGCTGTTGTGGGGCGCCTATTCGGTGCCGCTCTACTACAGCGAGGTTGACCGGATCGCCTTCTGGGGCGCGCTGCGCCGGGTCGAAGACTACGTCCCGACCTACGGAACCGTCGTCGAAGCCTGGTGGTCGGCGCCCTAATCGCGCTTGCGCGGTTCCCTCAGGGGTCCATGCGGGCGGCGATCAGCTTGGGCAGGTTGGCCATCGGCCGGGCGCCGAAATGGCTGATCACCTCGCCGGCAGCGATGACGCCCATCTGCGCCGCTTCGGCGACATGCCGGCCCTGGGTGAATCCATACAGGAACCCTGAGGCGAACAGGTCGCCAGCGCCGGTCGTGTCGACCACCGGGCCGTAGATCATCGCCGGGACTTCGAAGGTCGACGCGCCTTCCAGGATGACCGCGCCCTTGGCGCCGCGGGTGATGGCGGCAACCTCGCACTCGCCGCGCACGGCCGCCAGGGCGTCCTCGAACGTGTCCGTCTGGAACAGCGAGATCAGTTCCTCTTCGTTGGCGAACAGAATGTCGATATGGCCGCTGACCAGCTCCCGAAAACTGTCGCGGTGCCGCTCGACACAGAAGGTGTCGGACAGGGTCAGGGATACCCGCCGCTCCGCTTTACGCGCCAGGGCGGCGGCTTTCAGGATCGCCTCCTTCGCCGTCGGCTTGTCCCAAAGATAGCCTTCCATGTAGGTGACCTGGGACCGGGCGATCACCGCTGGGTCGATATCGTTGACCGTCAGCTCGACGCAGGCCCCCAGATAGGTGTTCATCGTCCGCTGCGCATCGGGGGTGACGACGATCAGGCATCGGGCCGTCGGCGGGCTGCCGTCTATGGGCGGGGTGTCGAAGGCGACGCCCGCGGCGCGGATGTCGTGCCGGAACACCTCGCCAAGCTGATCGTTGCACACCTTGCCGATATAGGCGCCGTTGCCGCCCAGGGCGGCGATACCGGCAATGGTGTTGGCCACCGAGCCGCCGGAGACCTCCCGACCCGGCCCCATCTTGCGGTACAGCCGATCGGCCTCGTCCGCCTCGATCAGGGTCATGGCTCCCTTCACCAGCCGGTTGTCGGCGATGAAGGCGTCATCGGCCTGGGTCAGGACGTCGACAATGGCATTGCCGATACCGACCACATGGTGATTCTTGGCCACGGGGTGGCTCTGGGTCATGGCGGCGTCATCGGTGTGGTGGGGTGTGGAGGATATCTGACTCTACGGCCTATGGCGCGTTGCGGCAAAATGCAAGGCAATGACAGGCCCGCTTGGTCAGATAATCTTTTCCGAATCATTGATTTCCAGGGCGTTCTTGTACCGTTACTGAACCCGCGCTGGCCGGCACACCATTTTCTGCTAGGATCGCTTCGAGACCTTTCGTAAACAGGATCGATAGCTGTCGAGTGGAGGGTGTGACGTGTTTCGCCGACGTTTGTCGTCGCATGGGGACGGGCCCGAGGGTGGGCCGCACCCGGAAGATGGCGGCCCGGGTGACGGGCGGGATCTTGACGAAGGGACGGATCTGGACGAATCCGGCCGGCCATCCATGGACGCCGGCACTGTGGGTCCGGCACGCAAGACACATGAGGATCGGATGATGACGACGCCTAAGGGCCCGACGGCTCCGGTGATCCCGGAAGTGCCTCGGCGGGTGGTCGATATCCCCGGCAAGGCGCGGCGGCCGGTTGAGCCGCGCAGCGACATGCCCTCGGATACCGGTCGCCGTCTTCTGGTCGGCCGCGAGATCACGCTGGCCGGTGAAATCAGCGCCTGCGACCATTTGGTGGTCGAGGGCAAGATCGAAGCCAAGCTTCGCGACTGCCGGACGATCGAGATCGCCGATGGCGGCGTGTTCAAGGGCGCGGCGGAAATCGAGGAAGCGAACATCTCCGGGCGGTTCGAAGGCGACCTGACGGTTCGCGGGCGGCTGCGGGTCGGTTCGACCGGCGTGGTCAGCGGATCGGTCCGGTACGGCGAACTGGAAGTCCAGGTGGGCGGGCGCCTGATCGGCACCATCGATCCCCTGGAGTCGGTGGTGACGCCGATGCCGGACACTGGCCTGCATTATCACCAGGACGGCGAGTGACCGCCGCTTTCCGGGCGGGTATCGCATTTGTCTGTGCGGCGTTCCTGACGGCGGGTTGCGTCACCCAGCAGTCTGCCGCGCCCGCCGCGGAAGCCAGGATCGTCAACCCGCAATCGCTGATCGGCCTGTCGCCCGACCAGGTGTCCGACAGGTTGGGAACGCCGGAGCTGCGCCGGTCGGAACCGCCGGCGGAGGTGTGGCAGTACCGCACCGAAACCTGCGTCGTCGACCTGTATCTTTATGACGAAAACGGCAGCCTTCGGGTGCTGACCTACCAGGTACGCGGGCGGTCCGGGGCGGCCGTTCGGGCCGAGCGCTGCGTCGCCGACGTCGTCGCCCAGGCCGGCCCCGCGGGAACCGCCTGATCCGGCCTCACGCCGCTTCCGTCTTCGGTTCGTAGGGGCACAGGTCGCGGATCGCGCAGCGCGGGCAGTCCGGCTTGCGGGCCTTGCAGACATAGCGGCCGTGCAGGATCAGCCAGTGATGGGCATGCAGCTTGTGGGTGTCGTGAACCCGCTGCTCCAATGCCTTTTCAACCGCATCCGGCGTCTTGCCCGGCGCCATGCCGGTCCGGTTGGCGACGCGGAAGATATGGGTATCGACGGCGATGGTCGGCTGACCAAAGGCGACGTTCATCACCACATTGGCGGTCTTCCGCCCCACACCCGGCAGAGCCTGCAGGGCGTCGCGATCCGCCGGCACCTGTCCGCCATGGTCGCTGACCAGCAGCGCGCACAGGGCCATGATGTTCTTCGCCTTGTTGTTGAACAGGCCGATGGTGCGGATGTGATCTCGTAGCCGGTCCTCGCCCAGGTCCAGGATCGCCTGGGGCGTGGCCGCTTCGGCGAACAGTTTGACCGTCGCCTTGTTCACCCCGGCATCGGTGGCCTGCGCCGACAGCACCACGGCGACCAGCAGCGTGAAGGGATCGCGGTATTGCAGGTCGCTGCGGGGCGCCGGATTGGCAGCGGCGAAGCGGCGGAAGGCTTCATCGATGTGCGCGGGTGTCATGGCGGCCGATCTATCGCGTGGGCGTGGCGGGGGCAACCCGGCCTGCGGCAACCGCTGTCCTTTACCCGACCGAACCGGCCGCTAGATTGTATTCCTCAACGGATGGCCGGATCTGAATGGACGACAGCACCGATACGGCATTGCCGGGACCGACCCCGCCTGAAGAACCGCAGGTTCTGTTCGATGCGACCCTGCATCCGCATAGCAGCCTCAGCCCGCGCGGTTTTCTGATCTTCATGGCGGTCCTGGTGTCGGCCAGCTTCATCTTGGGCTTATGGTTTTTGTCCAAGGGGGCGTGGCCGATCTTTGGTTTCTACGGTCTGGAAGTCGCCATCGTCTACTGGGCCTTCCGGGCCAACTATCGCAGCGCCGAACGGTTCGAACAGGTTCGCCTGACCGAAGCCGTGCTGACCGTGGACCGGGCCGACCGTCGCGGTCGCCAACGGGTTCTGTCGGTGCCGCCGCACTGGTTGCGCGTGTCGATCGACGATCCGGTGCGCCATGAAAGCCAGGTCAGGTTATCCAGCCATGGCCAGGCGGTAGTCGTCGGCGCGTTTCTGTCTCCCGAAGAGCGGGCCGAGTTCGCCTGGGCGCTGCGCCGAGCGCTTGACGACATGAAGCGGCAGGCCGTGCCCCGCGCGCCGGAGCCGCCTAGCGTTCCACGGCTGGCTTGGTGACCCGCCGCAACGTCAGGTTCAGGCGCCCGCCCCCTTCCAGGAGATCGCAACTGCCGGCCAGGACCCGGTCGATGCCATGATGGGCATGCCGGGCCATACCCGCGAGCACGCAGACGTCGCCACTGGCCAGGCGTACTGTCCGGGTCTTGCTGCGCCGTTCGGGGCCGCCGATCCGGAAAACCGCCGTGTCGCCCAGTGAAATCGACACCACGGGTGCGTCCGTCGCCGCCTCGTCGGCATCCCGATGCATCCCCATGCGGGCCGTATCGCGGTACAGGTTGATCAGGCAGGCCTCGGGCGGTGCGGGATAGTCCGCCACTGCCTGCCAGACCGCCAGGACGTCCGCGGGCATGGCCGGCCACGCCCGGCCGGTCGCCGGATGGGTCGGCTGGTAGCGGTAGCCGCCGTCCTTGTCTGACACCCAGCCCAGCGGTCCGCAGTTGCCCATCCGGACCGAGAACGGCTTGCCGGTCCGCGGCATCGTCGGCTGGAACAGCGGTGCTTCGGCGATGACGGCGCGCACGGCAGCGACAAGGCTTAACTGGCTCTGCCGGTCCAGGAACCCCGGATACAGCCGAAAACCGTCCGGCGCGCAGAGCGGCTGTGGTATCATGGATCGGTGTCCGGGTACGGGTGGCCGCGCAATCGGTACGTGGCGTGTCGTTGCGTTCGAATGGGCTTTGCCTCCGCAAAAGCCTTGCAAACGACCTTACATACAAGCGTTGATCCTGGTTTCCGACCACCTACGCAGTAGACGGAGGCAGTATCCTATGCTCCGAACACGGCTTGTCCGGCAGCGCCGGCGGCTGATACTGGCTTGACCTCTCCGACCAGACCCGATGATCTATTTCTTCTGCGGCGCGCATAAGAACGCCAGCCACTACCAGCGCTATATCGTCGAAGAGGCGCTCAAGCAGCGTGGCCTGGACTTCCGGATTGCCGGCAACGAGGTCTTCAACGCCCATAGATGGTTCGCGGGCCGGCAATTGCTGCGGCGGCTGCATCTGGATCGCGACCAGCGCTATCTTTGCAAGGGGCATTGGGGACGGTCGGTCGAGCGGTGGCTGCTGCTATCGGTGCCTTCGGTCCACGTCTTCTTGATCTGGCGCCACATCCTCGGCGTCATGATTTCCGCCTTTCACTACGAGAACAATAAGTTCGCGGCCGGCTACGGGGACTTCGCCGATTTCTACTGGGCCGAAGGCCGCGAGCTGTTTATTCGCCAGGTGCTCTATCGACGGGTCTGGCAAGCGCAGGCGCGCCATCCGCGGATCTTCCAGGTGACCTTCGAAGACCTAAAGGCGGACTTCCCGACCCACGCCGGGCGGATGCTTGCCTTCGCCGGGATCGAGGGCGTCGATCTGGGGGATCTGGAGAACAAGCTGAGCTTGGAGCGTATGCGGCAAACGCGCAATGACCCCAATGGGGTCTTCTTTCGGAAGGGTGAGCCCGACGAGTATCAGACCTTTGATTTTCCGCCCGAGATTCTGGCCAGCATGGAGCAACTGGAGGCACGCTCCAGTTCATCGCTCAACCTCTTGCTGGCTAGGGCGCGTTACCGGCGTGTCGTACGATCGCGACTGGCAGGAGCACCGGGGTAGAGCGTAAAGCGGATCGACAGCAGCGGGGGATGTGATGGCCTCCGCCGATCGGCGGGTGCGATGGTTGTCCCGTAGTGCCCCCCGTGCATAAGTGCCGCCATGTCCGACTCTTCCCCACCGCCGGGACCGGTGCCACGGCAGCCGGTCTTCAACGTCCCACCCATCACCCTGGCCCTGGTGGCGGCGATTCTGGTCGTGTTTGCCACCATCCGACTCGGCCCCGAAACCTTGGCCGTGTCCCTGGTCCTCAACCTGTCGGTGGTGCCCTTCAATGTGGCAACCGCGGTCGCCGATCCCTCCCTCACAAGGGCGCTGGCAGTGGCGGCGACGCTGTTCGGCTATGCCTTTGTTCATGTCGATACGTTGCATCTGGCCCTGAATGCCGGGTTCCTGCTGGCATTCGGCGCGGTTTGCGAACGGTCGCTGGGGCGCCGGGGGGTGATCCTGCTCTTCCTGCTGTCGGCGGCCGGGGGTGCCCTTGCCCAGATCGTCGTGGACTGGGGGGCGCCGGTGCCGATGTTCGGTGCGTCGGCCGGCGTGTCCGGCTGCGTCGGCGGCTTCGCCCGCCTGGCCCTGGCCGACGGACAGAACCCGCAACGGCGCCGGCTGGCCATGAACCTTGTTCTGGTCCTGCTGGGGACCAACGTGCTGATCGGGATTTTCGGCGGGGCGGTCATCGGGGTGGACGCGGAAATCGCCTGGGAAGCCCATCTCGGCGGGTTCGCCGTCGGCTTTCTGATGGCCTATCGCCCCCGCCGTACCGACATGCGGGTGTGACCGGAATCGGGGGCTGCGGGATCGGGCCGTTGCACGCCCCCAGCCGTCCTCCTATATGTCGCCATGTCGCTCGAAGCCGAACCATCGGGGCGTCGGGCGGCGATATCATTCGGACGCTTGCTTTCGGGGATCTGCGCGGTGCCTGTTGAAACGGGCCGCCGGCATCCGCCACAGACGAAGAGGGCTCTTATGGGCAAGGTTATCGGTATCGATCTCGGCACGACCAATTCGTGCGTTGCCGTCATGGACGGCGGTCAGGGCAGGGTCATCGAGAACGCGGAAGGGACCCGGACGACGCCGTCGATCGTCGCGTTCACCGACGGCGGCGAACGGCTGGTCGGCCAGAGCGCCAAGCGCCAGGCGGTGACCAATCCGGAAAATACCATCTTTGCGGTCAAGCGGCTGATCGGCCGCCGGTTCGACGACCCGATGACCCGCAAGGACGTCGACCTCGTCCCCTACAAAATCATCAAAGGCGACAACGGCGACGCCTGGGTCGAATCCCAGGGCGAGCGCTATGCCCCCAGCCAGATCAGCGCCTTCACCCTGCAGAAGATGAAGGAAACGGCTGAGGCCTATCTGGGCGAAACGGTGACCCAGGCGGTCATCACCGTGCCGGCCTACTTCAACGACAGCCAGCGCCAGGCGACCAAGGACGCCGGCCGGATCGCCGGCCTGGAGGTGCTGCGCATCATCAACGAGCCGACGGCGGCCTCGCTGGCCTATGGGCTTGAGAAGAAGCAGAGCGGGACCATCGCCGTCTACGACCTGGGCGGCGGTACCTTCGACATCTCGGTCCTGGAGATCGGCGACGGCGTCTTCGAGGTGAAGTCGACCAACGGCGATACCTTCCTCGGCGGCGAGGATTTCGACCAGACAATCATCGATTACCTGGCCGACGAGTTCAAAAAGGAGCAGGGGATCGATCTTCGCCAGGACAAGCTGGCCCTGCAGCGCCTGAAGGAGGCGGCGGAGAAGGCCAAGATCGAGCTGTCCAGCGCCGTGCAGACCGACGTTAACCTGCCGTTCATCACCGCCGACCAGTCCGGGCCGAAGCACCTGAACATCCGGCTGACCCGGGCCAAGCTGGAACAGCTTGTCGACGAGCTGGTGCAGCGGACTATCGAGCCGTGCAAGGCGGCCCTGAAGGATGCCGGGCTCAAGGCCTCGGAGATCGACGAGGTGATCCTGGTCGGCGGCATGACCCGCATGCCCAAGGTCATCGACACGGTGAAGCAGTTCTTCGGCCGCGAACCGCACCGTGGTGTGAACCCGGATGAAGTGGTCGCAATCGGTGCTGCCATTCAGGCGGGCGTCTTGCAGGGCGAGGTCAAGGACGTCCTGCTGCTGGACGTCACGCCGCTGTCGCTCGGTATCGAGACGCTGGGGGGCGTGTTCACCCGTCTGATCGAGCGGAACACGACGATCCCGACGAAGAAAAGCCAGGTGTTCTCCACTGCGGAAGACAACCAGACGGCCGTGACCATTCGCGTCTTCCAGGGCGAACGGGAAATGGCGGCGGACAACAAACTGCTCGGCCAGTTCGATCTGGTCGGTATTCCGGCGGCGCGGCGCGGCATGCCGCAGGTCGAAGTAACCTTCGACATCGACGCCAACGGCATCGTCAACGTGTCGGCGAAGGACAAGGCGACCAACAAGGAACAGGCGATCCGCATTCAGGCGTCGGGTGGTTTGTCGGACGCCGATATCGACCAAATGGTCAAGGAAGCGGAAGCCAATGCCGCCGATGACAAGCGCCGACGCGAGTTGGTGGAGACCCGCAACGCCGCCGACAGCCTGATGCACACCACCGAGCAGCAGCTTTCCGAATACGGCGACAAGGTGGATGCGGCGGATCGCCAGGCGATCGACACCGCCCTGGCCGACTTGAAGGACGTGAAGGACGGCGAGGATGTGGAGGCCATCCGCACCAAGACCGAAGCGCTGAGCCAGGCGGCGATGAAGCTGGGCGAAGCGATGTACAAGGCCGTTCAGGAAGACGCTCAGGCGCAAGAAGGCCCGGCGGACCCG
>JANQIU010000232.1 GCA_028281985.1 Alphaproteobacteria bacterium
TTCGGCGTCAATTACCTGTGGGACCCGGTGGCCACGGTGGCGCTGTCCGCGGCCACCGGCGCCCGGTTCGCACGCGAGATCTTCACCGGCGTCTACGCCTCGGACATGGGGCTGTGGGAGCCGCGTTGCGCCGAGGCGTTGCGGCTGCGGGCCAATCTGGGTTGCCCGGACCTGAAGCTGCTGTTCAACGTCAATGCGGAATTCGCCACGCCGCTGGACGCCCGCACCACCGAGCAACGGGCCAAATCCGCCGTCTTCTCGTCGCTGGCGGACGCCATCTGCGTGTCCGGGCCGATGACCGGCGAGGCGGTGGAAATGCACCGGTTGCGCAAGGTGAAGGCGGCGGTCCGCGAGGTACCGGTGCTGGCCAACACGGGCGTCACGATCGACACCGTCGGCGACATCCTGTCGGTGGCCGATGGCTGCGTCGTCGGCACGCATCTGAAGGTCGACGGCAACACCTGGAACCCGGTGGACGGCGACCGGGTCCGCCGGTTCATGGACCGGGTGAACGCGCTACGCTGAACGGAGGGCGGCATGGCCTTGCTGCTCGGCCTGGACATCGGCACCACCTCGACCATCGGCATCCTGATCGACCCCGGAGGCCGCACGCTGGCCACGGCGCACCGCGCGGTGTCGCTGCACGCCGAGCATCCCGGATGGGCCGAGCAGGATCCCGAGGACTGGTGGCGCAACGCGTGTGCGGTCTGTCGCGAGTTGATCGACCGCACCGGCATCGCCCCGACCGACATCGCCGGGATCGGCATCACCGGCATGCTGCCGGCGGTGGTGCTGCTGGACGCAACCGGCCGGCCGGCCCGCCGCAGCATCCAGCAGTCCGACGGCCGGGTGGGGCGCGAAGTGGCCGAAATGGCCGCGGAGACCGACCCCGCCGCCTTCCTGGCGCGCACCGGCAACGGCATCACCCAGCAGCTTGTCGGCGCCAAGCTGCGCTGGCTGGCCAGGCACGAGCCCGACGCCTTGGCTCGGGCGGAAACCCTGTTCGGCGCCTACGACTTCGTCGTCCACCGCCTGACCGGCGTTCGGTCGCTGGAGGCCAACTGGGCCCTGGAAAGCGGCTTCTACGATATCGACCGGGGCGACCTGGCCGACGACCTGCTGGCCCTGGGCCACGCCGGCCGCGACCTGCTGCCGCCGGTGCGCAAGGGCCACGAAGTGGTGGGCTCGGTCACCGCAGCGGCGGCCGCCATAACCGGACTGGCCGCCGGCACACCGGTGGTCGCCGGGGCGGCCGACCACATCGCGTCGGCCTTCGTCGCCGGGGTCAAGGGAGCCGGCGATGTGCTGATCAAGTTCGGCGGTGCCGGCGACATCCTGCTGTCGACGGACAGGCCCCGCCCCGACCCGCGGCTGTTCCTCGATTTCCACATCATGCCGGATTTGTGGATGCCGAATGGTTGCATGGCCTGTTCCGGCAGCCTGCTGAACTGGATGGCCGACCGACTGGCCGTACCGCCCGGCGCCGGCCGGCCGCATGCCCGCCTGGACGCCCTGGCGGAAGCGGTGCCGCCGGGGGCGGAAGGCCTGGTTCTCCTGCCCTACTTCCTGGGCGAGAAGACGCCGATCCAAGATCCGGCCGCGCGCGGCACACTCGTCGGATTGGGCCTGCACCACACCACCGGCCATCTCTGGCGCGCCACGCTGGAGGCGGTGGTCTTCGGCTTCCGCCACCATGTCGACGTGGCGCGGGACCTGGGCTATCCCATCGCCCGCGTCCTGGCGTCGGACGGCGGCACCGCCAGCGCCGTCTGGATGCAGATCGCCGCCGACGCCCTGCAACAGCCGGTCCACCTGCTGGAGGGTCACCCCGGCTCCTGCCTGGGTGCGGCCTATGTCGCCGGGGTCGGCGTCGGCGCCATCGACGGGTGGGACGCCATCGACCGCTTCGTGCGCCCCGGCCGGACGGTGACGCCGCGGCAAGAGGCAGCGGCGACGTACGACCACGCCTATGGTCTTTATCGGGACGTCTATGAAGCACTGAAGCCGCTCTATCCCCGGTTCGCGTGATCCCACTTTCGGCTCCGTCGAGAGCCGGCTTTGGCAAGCCGGTGATCCCGATCGGGGTTGGCCTCAGACCCGGCCCCGCCCAAAGGAAACCCAGATGCCCCCATCCGTCCTGGCCCATCGGGGCGCGCGGCATGCCTGGCCGGACAACAGCATGGCCGCCTTCACCGCCGCTTTGGACGAAGGCGCGGACGGGGTCGAGTGCGATGTGCAGGTGACCCGCGACGGCGTCGCCGTGCTGCGCCACGACCTGTTTTTCGCCGACGGCCTGTCGGTCGGCGACCTGAATTGGGCCGACATCCAGGCGCGTGAGCTGGCGATCGTGCCGCTGGACGACCTGCTCGCCTGGCGTCGCGGACTGGAGCGGCGGTTCGTCCTGCTGGTCGAACTGAAGGACCCGTTGGCGGCGTCGGCCGTCGCACGGATGCTGGCGGAAGAACCGCCCGGCGACACCTGGCTGGGCGGCTTCCACGGACCGGCGCTGGCGGCAGCGCACGCGGCGGTGCCGGAGCTCAATACCTCGCTGATGGTCGGCAGCGTGGTCGGCGCGGAAGACCTGGTGCACCTGGCCCGACGCTTCGGCTGTGCCGGCGTGCACCCGTGCTGGGAAGCGCGGGCCCGGTCGCCGGCCGACCTGCTGTCCCCCGCAGCCGCGGCGGCGATGCGGTCGGCGGGGCTTTTCCTGACCCTGTGGCACGAGGAACGCGTCGAACAGCTCAGGCGGCTGGTGGCGCTGGGGGTCGACGCCATCTGCACCGACACGCCGGGGCGATTGCGGGCCATCGTCGACACCCACGACCCTGCCGCCTGATAACGTCAACGGAGTCTCACCATACCGTCATCCTGTTGTAATGCCTCATGGTTATGGTTTTGCACAGGTGTGCAAAACCGGCGCTTCCGGCGGCGGACGCATGCCCTTGGGACAACCGCTGCCGGGGCAACCGCCCGGCGACAGGAGGCATTACCAGATGATCATCCGACCCTTGCGGACGGCGCTCTTGGCCGGCACCGCGCTGGTTATGGCCACGGCCGCCCACGCGCAGGACTACACCATCACCGTCTGGGCCGGCGGGTCCAACGACAACGACATCTACCGGATCACGGCCATCGAGATGGCGGCCGACATCCTGGAACGGGAAATGGAGATCCTGGGCGAGGAGATCTCCATCACCGTCGACGGCCGCTACAACTTCGCCAGCTGGGACGACTTCAAGCAGTCGGTGACGCTGGCGGCGGAGGCCGGCACCGGCCCCAACATCGTGGTCACCAGCCACGGCGACATCGCCCCCTGGGCCCAGGCCGGCATCATCCGGCCGATCGAGGACTATATCGACCTGGACAGCTGGCCGGTCACCGACATCTACCCGAACCTGATGGAGATCAGCTCGTTCGAGGGCGTGCAGTGGGGCCTGCCGCAGGACGCCGAAAGCCGACCGTTCTTCTTCTGGATCCCGCATCTGGAAGCCATCGGCTACACCGCCGAGCAGATCGAGGCCCTGCCGGCCGCAGTGGAAGCCGGCGAATACACCCTCTACGACGTCTTGGAAGACGCCGCCGCGATCCAGGAGGCCGGCCTGGTCGAACCGGGCCTGGGCTTCTATCCGCGGGTGTCGAACGGGCCGGACTACTGGCAGTTCTACCTGTCCTTCGGCGGCGAGATCCAGGATCCGGAGACCGGTCACTTGGTGCTGGACACCGAGGCGATGACCGGATTCTACCAGTTCTTCGCCGATGCGGTGGCCGCCGGCGTCACCCGCCAGGCCCATATCGGCACGCCGTGGGACCAGTGGTACGCGGAAGTCGCCTCCGGCATCGCCGGGCTGTGGCACGGCGGCACCTGGCACTATGCCCGCTACACCGGCCGCGAAGGGCTGGAGGACTTCTTCGGCAACGTCCAGTTCACCCTGATCCCCGCCGGGGCCGAAGGCGTGGGCCGGTCGAACACCATCACCCATCCGCTGGTCTATCTGGTCACCAGCACCGGCGACGAGGACACCGCGTTCATCGCCGCGGAACTGATCAAGATCGCGTCCGAGCCGCGGATCAACTCGCTGCACGCCATCAAGTCGGCGCATCTGGCGATCGCAGAGTCGCAGTCGGAAATCGACCTCTACCGCGGCGACCGCTGGGCCCGGGAAGCCACCGAACGGCTGCTGCCGCATGCCAGCGCCATGCCCAACCATGTGCGGTTCGGCGAGTACTGGGACCTGATGTGGGGCGGGCTGGAGTCGGTCTGGTCCGGCCAGAAGAGTGCCGAGGAAGCGGTCGCCGACCTGGAGGTGGCCGTGGTCAACGCGCTGGGCGACGACATCATCGTCCGCTGACGTGACACCTGGGTGGACGGGCTGGCTTTCGGGCCGGCCCGCCGCCTTTCCCGACACGGCGACGCGGCAGGTTCCCATGACCCGACAGGCGTGGCTCGGCTTCGGCTTTCTGGCCCCGGCGACCCTCTTCGTGGTCGCGTTCTTCCTGGCGCCGGTGGTGATGACCGGCTTCTTCGCCTTCACCAATATGAGCACCGCCACCGGCATCACCGGCGGCACCTATCGGATCACCGAAGGCGTGATCAGCCGGCTGGCGGGGTCCGAGGACGTCCCCGCCCCGCTGATCGAAGCGCTGGGCCAGCAGCAGTCGGTGGTCGACCCGACCGGGCTGGCCGCCCTGGCCCAGGGTGATTTCGACGCCGCGTTCGTGGCGGAACTGGAAGAGGAACTTGGCGGCCGGACCTTCGCCAGCCAGCGCGAGCTGGAAGGCGCCATCCGCGATCTGGACAACCGGCCGCGCCGGGTGCGCGACATCAAGGCAGCGGCGGAGCTGTTCGAACGGTCGGTGTTGAACGTCGACTTCGCGACGCAAGCGGACTTCGCCGAGGCGATCCAAGCCTATGCCGGGCCGGTTCCGGACACGGCGATGACGGCCCTGGCCCGGGCCGCCTATACCGGCTGGTCGATGACCACCGACAACTTTTCCCGCCTGTTCAACTCCCCGGAACTGGGCACGGTGGCCGTCAACACGGTGTTCTACATCTTCGCCACGCTGACCTTATTCAACACCGGCTTCGCCCTGGTCCTGGCCATCACCACCTTCTACCTGCCCAGCCGCCAGGCGTCGTTCTTCCGCACCGTCTGGCTGCTGCCGCGGATCTCGCCGCCGGTCCTCTACGTTCTGCTGTGGAAATGGCTGGCCTGGGACACCGGCTTCCTGAACGCCGTGCTGGAGCCGCTGGGCGTCGCCGGCCGCAACTGGATGTTCGACAGCGAAACCAGCGCCTGGACCTTTGTCATCCTGATCAATGGCTTCGTCGGTGCGTCCATGGGCATGATCATCCTGTCCAGCGCCATCCGGGCGATCCCGCAGCCGATCCTCTATGCCAGCGCGGTCGACGGCGCCGGGCGGCTGCAGCAGATCCGGCACATCATCCTGCCGCAACTGCGCTGGCCGCTGCTGTTCATCACCTCCTACCAGACGCTGTCGCTGCTGACCTCGTTCGAATACATCCTGCTATCAACTGACGGTGGTCCGGGCTCTACCACCGAGGTGTGGGCGCTGGCGGCCTATCACACCGCGCTGCGGAACTATGCCGGCAACCTGCAATACGGCTATGGGGCGGCCATGGCGCTGGTCCTGGTCGTCTTCGGTATCGCCATGTCCTTCGTCTATCTGCGGCTGTTCAACTTCAAGGCGCTGGTCGGCCGTCCGCGGATCGAGCAGTAGCCATGCGAAGCGAACGCACCTGGCCGATCACCGTTCTGCTAGCCGCCGCATCGCTGCCGCTCCTGGTGATGTACGCCTATCTGATCCTGGACACCTTCACCGACAGCGCGCCCGGGGCCGTGTTTCCCAACCGGTTCACCCTGGAGCATTGGCGGTTCCTGACCGAAAGGCAGGGCTCGCGCGCCAGCATCTGGCAGGCGACGCTGAACACCTTCATCTTCGCAACGTCGACAACGGCCCTGGTCTTGTTCATCTCGTCGACCGCCGGCTACGCGCTGTCGCGTCTGGCCATGCCGTTTCGCCGGCTGTTCCTTGGCGGCGTCTTGATACTGCATGCCTTTCCGACGATCACGCTGATCATCGCCATCTTCCTGATCCTGCAGATGCTGGGGCTCTACAACACGCTGACCGGGGTGATCCTGGTGAAGGCCTCGCTGGAGCTGCCCTTCGGTATCTGGATCATGAAGGGCTTCTACGACACCGTCCCCTGGGAGATCGAGATGTCGGGCATCCAGGACGGCGCCGGCCGGTTCCAGGTCTGGCGCGAGCTGGTGTTGCCGATGGTTTATCCCGGCATTCTGGCGCTGGGCATCTTCTCCTTCCTGTCCGGATGGAGCGAATTCATCCTGCCGCAGGTGCTGGCGCCGGACGCCAGCGTGCAGACCCTGTCGGTTTACATGGCGTCTCTGATCTTCGACGACCAGAATTTCAACTTCAATCTCTTCAAATCGGTTGGGCTTTTTTACATGATCCCGGTGATCATTCTCTATCTTGTGTTCCAGAAGTACCTGATGAACATCTACGGCGGCGGCACCAAGGGGTAGGCCGATGGACATCCGCATCGAGAACTTCACCAAGCGCTTCGACAAGACCACGGTCATCGAGGATCTGTCGCTCACCGTGCGTGACGGCGAGATGATGGCGTTGCTCGGTCCGTCGGGCTGCGGCAAGTCGACGACGCTGTTCGCCATCTGCGGCGTCTACACCTTCGACGAGGGACGCCTGTTCTTCGGCGAGCGGGACGTGACCGGCCTGGCCTCGCAGAAGCGCAATGTCGGCGTGGTGTTCCAGTCCTTCGCCCTTTATCCCCACCTGACCGTGGCCCAGAACATCGGCTTTCCCCTGAAGGTTCGGGGCGAAAGCCGGGCCGAAATCGACCGGCAGGTGCGCAGTGCGGCGGAGATGGTGCGGGTACCGGAGCTGCTGGACCGCCGGCCGGGCCAGCTTTCCGGCGGCCAGCAGCAGCGCGTGGCCCTGGCGCGGGCGCTGATCCGCCGGCCGGACGTGCTGCTGATGGACGAGCCGCTGGCCAATCTCGATGCCAAGCTGCGCCTGGACATGCGCACGGAGATCCGCCGTCTGCAGCAGGAAACCGGGATCACCGCCATTCTGGTCACCCACGACCAGGTGGAGGCGATGAGCATGTGCGACCGCATCGCCATCATGAGGGAGGGGCGCATCCTGCAGATCGCCGCCCCGCGCGACATGTACGACCGGCCGGACGACACCTTCGTCGCCGGCTTCCTGGGCAACCCGCCGATCAATTTCGTGGAAACGCAGGTGGTGGACGGCCACTGCCGGACGCAGCGGGATACCGTCCGCGTCCCCTTGCCGGAACGGTTGATCGGCCTGCCGGCGGGCGCCAAGCTGACGCTGGGCGTGCGGCCGGAATTCGTCCAGCCCAGCCACCACACGCGGTTCACCGGGCGCATAACCTTCATCGAGTCCCAGGGCCGCGAAGACCTGTTCGATCTGGAGCTTGAGGACGGAACGGTGTTGCGATCGATCCAATCGGTGGGGGCGCGGGTCGGTGTCGGCGACGCGGTCGAATGGGGAATCTCGCCCCACGACGTCCTGTTCTTCGACGACGCCGGACAGCGCCTCTGATGCCCGGGCACGTTAAGCCGATCCGATAGATCCGATGTCCGCAGAACAGGAGCCCGGATCCGGGGAGACAGCCGGTACCGGCGATCTGGTCGCCGACCTGCCGGCCCGCCCGGTGACCGCCAGCGACGTGGCACGGCTGGCTGGCGTGTCCCGATCCGCGGTCTCGCGCACCTTCACCCCCG
>JANQIU010000238.1 GCA_028281985.1 Alphaproteobacteria bacterium
GAATGAGTACGCCTACGGGACGGCGGGGCATGCCGGCGATCTGGAAGGCCCCGAGGTGATCGGCCGGCGAGCCGGCGAGCGGGCCGTCGCCCGCCTGGGCGCCCGCAAGGTCGCCAGCCGAAAGGTGCCGGTGGTGTTCGATCCGCGGGTGGCCAACAGCCTGATCCGGCACCTGTTGTCGGCCATCTCCGGGTCGGCGATCGCCCGCGGCACCAGTTTCCTGAAGGACAGCCTGGGCCAGCCGGTCTTCGCCCCGGGCGTGACGATCAAGGACGAACCGCATCTGATCCGCGGTCGCCGGTCGCGGCCCTTCGACGGCGAGGGCCTGGCGACCGTTGCCCGGCCGCTGATCGACGACGGGGTGCTGACCACCTGGCTGCTGGATCTGCGCTCGGCCCGGCAACTGAACCTGTCGCCGACCGGCCATGCCGGACGCGGGGTCGGGTCCCAGCCCAGCCCGTCGGCGACGAATGTCTCCTTGGCCCCGGGGGCCGTGACGGCCGAAGCGCTGGTCGCGGATATCGGCGATGGGCTGTACGTGACGCAGATGATGGGCATGGGCGTCAATGCGGTCACGGGCGACTATTCGCGCGGGGCCTCGGGCTTCTGGATCGAAGGCGGGAAGATCGCCTATCCGGTCAGTGAACTGACGGTGGCGGGCAACCTGAAAGACATGTTCCGCCACCTGACCGCAGCCGACGATTTGGAACGTCGATATGGCGTTGATTCACCCACCGTCCGGATCGATGGAATGACCGTCGCGGGCCAGTAGCGGGAGTCGTTAAGAAAAGGTTGCAATGTGTCACGGCTCCGTTGTCAGGGGGCCATCGGCGCGATATATGGAGCATATATCGTGGGCGAACGCGGTACGGAGACCGATATGCAGTCCGCTGACGACGTCCGGCGATACCGCAGCATCTGGATTTCCGACGTCCATCTGGGTACGCGGGCCTGCAAAGCCGACTTCCTTCTGGACTTCCTGCGCCATACCGAATGCGAGTCGCTTTACCTCGTCGGCGATATCGTCGACGGCTGGCGCCTGCGCCGCAGCTGGTATTGGCCACAGGCGCACAACGACGTGGTCCAGAAGCTGCTGCGCAAGGCGCGCAAAGGCACCCGGGTCGTCTACATCCCCGGCAACCATGACGAAGGCGCGCGCCAGTTCATCGGCCAGCAGTTCGGCGGCATTCCGGTGATGCAGGATGCGGTACACGAAGCGGCCGATGGGCGCCGCTACCTGGTGATTCACGGCGACCAGTTCGATGTGGTGGTCCGCCGGGCCAAGTGGCTGGCCCATATCGGCGACAAGGCCTACGTGACCCTGTTGGGCTTGAATACCGGGGTCAACGCCATTCGTCGGCGGCTGGGCTTCCGCTACTGGTCGCTGTCCGCCTATTTGAAGCAGAAAGCCAAGTCTGCGGTAGAGTATGTCGGCCGGTACGAAACCGTGCTGTCCGAGGAGGCGCGCCGGCGCGGGGTCGACGGCGTCATCTGCGGTCATATCCACACCGCCGAAATCAAGGATATGAACGGCATCGTCTACGCCAATGACGGCGACTGGGTGGAGAGTTGCACCGCCCTGGTCGAGCACGAGAGCGGCGAGCTGGAGATCATTACCTGGTCCGACTTCTCCGAGACGCTGCAATCGGCCGACGGCCGGGTGACCACGGACATCCCGGAGGAAGAAAAGGCCGCCGCCTGAGACCCCGGGCTGCCCACCGGCGGCGCCCGGCGGGTTTTCGTTTCATGACGCGGCAAGACGCTGTAGAGACGGCTGTCCCCGGCGATCCCGAGCGCGCGCGAAGGCGGTTCCATTGAAGATCACCATCGTATCCGACGCCTGGTTTCCCCAGGTGAACGGCGTCGTACGGACGCTCAGCACCACGGCCGAACGTCTTGGCGGCCTGGGTCATGAGGTCGACGTCATCGGGCCGAACCGCGGCTTTCGCACCATCGCGGCGCCGACCTACCCGGAGATTCAGCTTGCCGTCGGCCGGGTCCGGCGGCGCCTGACGCGGCTGGTCGACGAGTTTGCGCCCGACGCCATCCACGTGGCCACCGAAGGCCCGCTCGGCTGGGCCGCACGGGCCTATTGCCGGAAACGCAAGGTGCCGTTCACCACCTCGTTCCACACCTTCTTTCCGGACTACCTCTACCTGCGGTTCCGGGTCCCGCGGAGTTGGACCTTCGCTGTCATGCGCCGGTTCCATCGCCCGGCCGAGCGGGTGATGATCTCCACGCCGACCATGCAGCGGATTCTGGAGGAACGACGCTTCATCAACCTGGCGCGCTGGCCGCGCGGCGTCGATACCGACTTGTTCATGCTTCGGCCGAAGGACGTTCTGGATCCGATCGCGCGGCCGATCCTGATGTTCGTCGGCCGGGTGGCGGTGGAAAAGAACATCGAGGCGTTCCTCAACCTCGACGCGCCGGGCACCAAGGTTGTGGTCGGTGACGGGCCGATGTTGGCGACCTGCCGCAAGCGCTATCCGGATGTGGTTTTTACCGGCGTGAAGAAGGGTGAGGAACTGGCCCGGCATTACGCCGCTGCGGACCTCTTCGTGTTCCCGTCGCGAACAGAGACCTTCGGACTGGTGATGCTGGAGGCGCTGGCCAGCGGCGTGCCGGTCGCCGCCTATCCGGTCCAGGGCCCCCAGGACATCGTCACCTCCCCCGATGTCGGCGCGCTGGACGAGGATCTGGGCCGGGCGGTCCAGGCGGCCTTGGGCAAGGATCCGGAAGCCTGCCGGAACCACGCGCTGCAGTGGTCGTGGGACGCATCGGTGCACAGCTTCGCCGGCCATTTGGCGCCGGTCGCCTGACGCCAGATCTTCGGTATGCTTGGCGGCGTCTACAGGGGCCTCACCGCGCTGGCGGCGCCGGCGATCCCCCTGGTGCTGGCCCGGCGAACGCGGGCTGGAAAGGAAGACCCCACCCGCCGGGACGAGCGGCTGGGGATCGCCGCCGCCCCGCGGCCCGAAGGCCCGCTGGTCTGGATCCATGGCGCCAGTGTTGGGGAATCGCTTTCGGTGCAGCCGCTGATCCGGGCCCTTCTGGCCGGCAATGCCTCGGCGCAGGTGCTGCTGACCACCGGGACGGTGACCTCGGCCAGGCTGATGGCCGAGCGGCTGCCCGACCGGGCCTTCCACCAGTTCGTGCCGCTGGACCGGGCGGTCTTTGCCCGCCGGTTCCTGGACCATTGGCGGCCGGATCTGGTGATCTGGATGGAATCCGAGATCTGGCCCAACCTGCTCCAGGAAGTGCGGCACCGCGGTGTGCCGGCGGCCTTGGTCAATGCGCGGATGTCGGAACGGTCGTTCCGCAACTGGTCACGGTTTCCGGGCTTCGCCCGACAGTTGATCGCAACCTTCTCCCTGGTGCTGCCCAGCGATACCAAGGCGGCGGAACGCTTTCGCGCCCTTGGCGCCGGGGCCGTAGGGCCGGTGGGGAACCTGAAGTTCTCCGTCGATCCGCCGCCGGTCGATGCCGAAGCCCTGGCCGCGCTGCGCACAGCCCTGGACGGGCGGCCGGTCTGGCTGGCCGCTAGTACCCATGACGGGGAGGAAGCCGCGTGCCTGGCTGCGCATGCCCGGCTTTGCGAGCGGTTCCCGGGTGCATTGGCGTTGATCGCGCCGCGCCACCCGTCGCGGGGGGCGGACGTCGCGGATCTGGCCGCGGCCGCCGGGGTTCGCGCCTGCCGCCGGTCCGCCGGGCATCTGCCCACGGCCGAAGACGGCGCCTATGTGGCCGATACCCTGGGCGAAATGGGAACGCTGCTGGCCGCCTGCCCGATCGCCTTCGTCGGCGGGTCGCTGGTCCCGCATGGCGGCCACAACCCCATCGAACCGGCCCAGCTTGGTGCCGCCATCCTGTTCGGGCCGCATATGGAAAGCTTTGCCGACATTGCCCGGGAACTGACCGAAGCCGGTGCCGCGCAGGTCGTGGCCGATGGCGAAGACCTGGCCGCGCGGCTGGCCGGCTGGCAGTCGGATACGCATGACCGGCAGGTCACCGTCGATGCGGCCGCCGCGGTGGCCGAACGCCACCGCGGCCGGGTCGATGCGGTGATGCGCGCCCTGTCGCCGCTGCTCGACCGGGCCGGTTGGGGGGCGGCGGCGTGAGGGCACCGGCCTTCTGGTACCGGCCGCCCGGCGTTTCCGCCGCCCTGTTGACCCCTGCCGCCGCCGCCTATGGCGCGATCGCCCGCCGGCGCTGGCGCGGTACCGCACCCTTGCGGGCGCCGATCCCGGTCTTATGCGTCGGCAATCTGGTGGCCGGCGGGGCGGGAAAGACACCGGTTGCGCTGGCGGTCCTGGCGCATCTGGCCGGCCGCGGCGTCGCGGCCCATGCCCTGACCCGGGGCTATGGCGGTCGTCTTGCGGGCCCGGTCCAGGTCGATCTGGCGGTGCATGACGCCGGTGACGTCGGCGACGAAGCCCTGCTGCTGGCCGCCGTGGCCCCGACCTGGGTGGCACGCTACCGGCCGGCCGGTGCGGCGGCGGCGGCCGATTCGGGCGCCGGCGCTGTGGTCATGGACGACGGCTTCCAGAACCCCAGCCTGGCCAAGGATCTGTCGATCCTGGTGGTGGATGGCGGCACCGGGTTCGGCAATGGCCGCCTGCTGCCGGCCGGGCCGTTGCGCGAACCGGTTCCCGCCGGGTTGGCCCGGGCCCAGGCCGTCGTGGTGTTGGGCACCGACAAGGTGGGCGTGACGGCCCAGCTGACCGGCCAGGGATTGCCGGTGCTGACCGGCCACCTGGCGCCCGTACCGGGGCTGTCCTGGCTGCGCGGCGGCCGGGTCGTTGCCTTTGCCGGGATCGGCCGCCCGGGCAAGTTCTTCGACATGCTGGTCGCGTCCGGCGCCGATCTGGCGGCGACGCGGGGCTTCCCCGACCATCACCGGTTTTCCGCCGATGACGTCATCCGGCTGCTGGACATGGCCGCGGCGCACGGTGCCACGCTGGTGACAACGGCCAAGGACTACGCCCGGCTGGCGCCAGAGCAGCGCGAGATGGTGCGGCCGGTCCCGGTCCGAATCGCCTGGGACGAACCCGAGGCCTTTGCCGCCCTGATCGACCGGCCGTTCGACCGGCGTTAGAGACGGGGCAGCGGCTTCTCCGTGGCGACCTGAGGCCCGGCAGGCCCGCGGGCGTCGTCGGTCGCCGGGGCTGGTTTGCGCAGGCGTGGTGCCGCTGGAGCTTCGCCGGCCGCGGACGTCGCGCCGAACGCCGGCGCGACCTGCCGCTGCGGCCGCCCCGCTGCCGCCTGCCGGTGCTGATCGCGGATTTGCCGCAACAGGCCCAGCGCCGCTGCGGCCGCTGCCAGCAGTCCGGCGGCCGTCAAACCGCCGACCGCCCAGGCCGCCGCCGACAGCAGATGCTGGGTCTGCAGGCCCAGCCGGGCCGCCGGGTGCGTGCCCATGTACGCGGCCACCAGCAGCGACACCACGCCGATTCCGATAGCTAGCAATAGAAGTATTGTTCTCATGGCGGGCACCCTGCCGCAGCCGCTGCGGCGGTGCAAGGATCTGGCCCGCTGATGATTTTGTCGTGCCGGCACCTTGTCGCCGCCGATACTCGCATCCTATCTTGTAAATACTGACCTTATATACAGTGAAAGACTGTGAAATGCCAGACGCCAGCGCACCGGCCGGAAAACTGTCGGAAGTCGAAGGGATCAAGCGGGCCAGCCGCCAGCTGCGCGGTGGTATCGCCCGCAGTCTGCAGGACGGCGGCGATCGTTTCGTGGAAGACGACGCCCAACTGCTGAAGACCCATGGGATCTATCAGCAATACGACCGGGACACCGCCACCCCGCGCAAGAAGCAGGGCCTGGACCGGGAGTACCAGATGATGGCCCGGCTGCGGGTTCCGGGCGGCCGGTTGGATCCCGACCAGTATCTGGCTTTGGATACGATGGCGGCGGATCTGGGCAACACCTCGCTCCGGGTCACCACCCGGCAGACCTTCCAGTTCCATGGCGTGGTCAAGGGCGACCTGCATGCGTTGATCCACCGGGTGAATCGGCAGATGCTGACCACCGTGGCGGCCTGCGGCGACGTGGTGCGCAACGTCATGGCCACGCCGGCCCCGATCGCCGATTCGATCCACGCGACCCTCAACCGGGTGGCCCGCGAGGTGTCGGTCTATTTCGAGCCGCGCTCGACCGCCTATCATGAGATCTGGGTGGACGGCGAGCCGGTGGACTCCGGCGACGGCTGGGCCAAACAGGACGAGCCGATCTACGGCGAGGTTTACCTGCCGCGGAAGTTCAAGATCGCGCTGGCCCATGCCGACGACAACTCGGTCGACGTGTTCTGCAACGATGTCGGCATCGTCGCCCTGTTCGACGGCGACGACCTGCAGGGGTTCAACGTCCTGGCCGGCGGCGGCCTGGGCATGACCCACAACAAGCCGAAGACCTATCCGCGCCTGGCCTCGCCGCTGCTGTTCGTCGAACCGGAGGGCCTGATCGGGGCGGTCGAAGCCATCGTCAAGGTGCAGCGCGACCGGGGCGACCGGTCCGACCGCAAACATGCCCGGCTGAAATACACCATCGACGATATGGGCCTGCCGGCCTTCAAGGCGGCGGTTGATGCCATGGCCGGCCGCAGCTACGCGCCGCCGCGGCCGATGCCGCGCTTCCGCATCGTCGACCACCGCGGCTGGCACACCCAGGGCGACGGGCGGTGGTATCTGGGCGTGCCGATCCCCAGCGGCCGGATCATCGATGTGCCGGGCGGCGCCCAGTACCGCACCGCCTTGCGCACGGTCGTCGACCGCTATCGCACGCCCGTGGTGCTGACCCCGCAGCAGGACGTGATCCTGGCGGATATCCGCGACGAGGACCGGGCGGCGCTGGAGGCCGACCTGCGCGCCCACGGCCTGGTGATGAACGACGATCTGGCGCCGCTGGAGCGCTGGGCCCTGGCTTGCCCGGCCTTGCCGACGTGTGGGTTGGCGCTGACCGAAGCGGAACGGGTCCGCCAGCCCATCGTCGCGTCGGTGTTGGAGCGCCTGCAGGCCCATGGCTTGGGCGAGGAGGCGATCAGCTTGCGTATCACCGGGTGCCCGAACGGCTGCGCCCGGCCCTATGCCGGGGATATCGGTCTGGTGGGCCGGATGCCGGGGCACTATGCGCTCTATGTCGGCGGTGATTTCGAGGGAACGCGCCTGAGCAACCGCCTCCTGGACAAGGTGGCGGAGGCCGACATTCCCGCCGTCCTGGACCCGCTGTTCGCGGTCTACGCCGCCGAACGGCAGGCGGTGGAGGGTTTCGGCGATTGGTGCAACCGGTTGGGCACGGAACGGCTGCGCCGCATCATCGGCGAGGCCCTGCCCGCCGTGGCGATCTGACCATGGCCGGTCTGGGGCTGCCGGCCTTCGACCCCGGCACCGTCTGGCTGGCCGGTGCCGGCCCGGGCGATCCCGGCCTGTTGACCCGCCTCGCGGCGCATGGCCTGGCGGAAGCCGATGTGGTGGCGCACGACGCGCTGGTGGAGCCGGAGATCCTGGCCTTGGCCGGTCCCCAGGCGAAGCTGGAGAATGTCGGCAAGCGGGCCGGCGGGGCCAAAACCGAACAGGCGATGATCAATCGGCGCCTGGTGGTCCTGGCGACGCGTGGCCTGCGGGTCCTGCGGCTGAAGGGGGGCGATCCCACGGCCGAAG
>JANQIU010000249.1 GCA_028281985.1 Alphaproteobacteria bacterium
ATCGGCGGCGGCCGCGACGATGCCGAAGGCTATCCGGTCCTGGCGGTCAACACCCGGTTCGCCAGCGATTTCGACGCGCCGTCGGCGCTGGACACCAACATCGTGCGCCCGCGCCTGAGCCGCGGCACCTGGTGCGAGGCGCATTTCACCCTGGTGGACGATCGGGTCGCCGCGGTCGAGTACGTGACGGCGACCGGGATCGACTTCCTGGACCGGCGGCTGGAGCCCTGCGGGGCGATCGTTGCCCTGTGCGTTTCCGACCGTGACGAGCCGGCGCTGATCCCGACCCGCGGTCCGGCGGTCCCGGTGGAGGAGGTGGATGAAGCCGTCGCGCAAATCGACCTGGCGCCGCCGAACGTGCCCCTGGACAGCCGCGCCCGGGCGCTGCTCGACGCCGAACACGGGTTGTCGCAGGCCCATGGCCAGTAGCCGGGCCTTCCCGTTCCGGCCGGTTCCGGCGCTGGCCGCGGTTCTGTTCCTGGCCGGATGTGCGGCCGAACTGCCGCCGGAAACCGCACCGGAAGCGGTCGGCACCGCGCTTTCCGGGGTTAGCCGCCAGCAGTTGCTGGCCTGCGCCGGGCCGCCCGACCGGGAGCGGACGGTAGCGGGGCGCGAGGTCCTGGTCTACGAACGCGGCGGCAACACCGGCAGCGGGTCGGATTTTGGCGTGGGCATCGGCGTGGGTGTCGGATCCTCGTCGGGGGTCGGCGCCGGCGTCGGCTTCTCGAGCAGCACGCCGTTGCGCAGCGACGCTTTCTCCGACCTGTGCGAGGTGACGGTGACCATCGTTGACGGGTCTGTCGCCGGCGTTCGATACGATGCCGAATCCGGTTTCGGGAGCCGCCGGTTCACCCGCTGCCGGGAAGTGACCAGCCGGTGCATCCCCTCCCGGTGACTCACGCCTGAGACGACTGGCCTAAGGCGACTGGCCTAAGGCGACTGGCCTAAGGCGGTTGATCGATCTCGCGAAGCAGGGCCGCCAGCGCCGCGTCCCCGCCGGTTGGTTCCCCCGGCGAGGCCTGCAGGATGATCCGCGGGCCGTCGCCGTCCAGCTTCTCCACGGTCAGCCGCCGCACCTGGCTGTCGTCGTGCCAGACGGCCCCGGTCAGGGCATCCAGGCACGCCTTTGCGGCATTGTCGACGTCGAACCGCCCCTGCGCGCCGACGATCCAGATGGTCACGACCCAGGCGTCATGGTTGGGCCGCTGCTGACGGCATTCCCGCCGGAAGAAACTGGCCACCTCCTGCTTCAGGCGGCCGCCGCGGGTGGTGACCCGGTCGATCCGCACCACCAGGGATGGGCCGACCCGCGCAAGTCGGACGCCGCCGCGCCCGTGCCACCCATGGCTGGCCGATGTCATCCCGACGGCAAAGAAACTATCAGAAGATTGTCATGGATCATCCTTTGTTCATCCATCCCGTGGCATATCCCGACCACCGCCGTTTCCCGTCGTTTCGCCACGTCAGGATGCTGAAAAACTATTGGGCGGCCCGGGCAACGGTGTCATGATCTTGAAACAACGGTAAGAAAAGAACGGAAAGGCCGTTGCATAGATAACGAAACACGCAGGGTCTGGCAAACCTGTCAACAGAATTGCCCACCGGAACGGTTCCGCGTGGGCTGGGGATGTCCAAAAGGTGCACTTCGAAGGGGAAAGCTCACATGTGTCGCTTAGACGAGGGGAAGTCCCCCCGCCGGCATAGGCTGCTGGCCGGGGCCAGTGCTGTTGCGCTGATGTCGGGTTTGTTGGTAGCGGGGTCTGGGCAGGCGGCAGAGTTCAGTTTCGACAACGGGACAGACATCGCATTCGACACGACGATCGCGGTCGGGCTGCAGGTTCGGGTTCAGGACCCAGACGACAAGAATGTCGGTTTCGCCAACGGCGGCCGCCGGTACTCCATCAACGGTGACGACGGTAATCTGAACTACGATGCCGGGCTCAGCGCCCTGGTCGGGCGGGTGACCCATGAGTTGTCGGCCGACTACTCGGATGATCTGATCGACTTCGGCCTGTTCACCCGGGTGGCCTATTTCTACGACGTGATCAATGCCGAGGAGAGCTCGGACCGCGCCGCTCGTACCGACAACACGCCGCTGGGTGACAACGGCTTGCAGCGGACGGGGCGGAACTTCGAAATCTTCGACGCCTTCCTGGATTTCGGCACCGAGATCGCCGACCGGCCCATCGACCTGCGTGTCGGGCGCCAGACGCTGAACTGGGGCGAAAGCACCTTCATCCCCAACGGGATCAACGTCATCACCCCGATCGACGTCACCCGCCTGCGGTCGCCGGGATCGGAAGTGCGCGACGCCCTGCTGCCGTTCGGTGCCGTCGACGTGAATGTCGGCATCGTGGACAACCTCTCCTTGGAGGGGTTCTTCGCCATCGAATTCGAGGAAACCGAACTCGATCCGCGCGGAACGCTGTTCAACAGCAATGACGGCCAGTTGCCCGACGGCGAGTTCCTGTTTACCGGCTTCGGCAACCCGGCGATCCCGGACGAGCCGGAGACCATCATCGATCTGCCGGGCGGTCAGGCCGGTGTCGGGTCGCTGGCGGCGATCAACGGCGGGACCATCGTCTCCGGCGCAGCCCTGGGGCTGGTCGCCGAGCGGCAGGAGGATGTGGACCGTGATGGTCTGGGCGATTTCGGCCTTGCGCTGCGATACTTTGCCGAGGACCTGATCGGCGGCACCGAGCTGGGCCTGTACTACCTGAACTACACCAGCCGGACCCCCATCACCAACGCGGTCGCCGGCAGCCTGACCGAATCGAACCTGTTCGCCACCCTCGCCAGCCCGGCGGTGATCGCGCCCAACTATCTGTCGACGGCCGGCTACTTCAACGACTTCCGTCCCGGCATCAATCTGGTCGGCGCCAGCTTCAATACCGAGCTGCCCTTCGGCACGGCGATCCAGGGCGAGTTCACTTACCGTTGGGACCAGCCCGTTCAGCTTGACGACACGGAACTGCTGGTCGCCACGCTGGGTCCCGCATCCTTCATCTCCGGCGCTGCGGACGCAGCAGCCGTCGACTGCACGACCTCCCCCGGCGCGGTGCTGGAGGCAGCGGTCTGCGATCCGACGGCGGCGGTCGTTGCCGCCAATTCCGAGATCCTGACCGATCTGGGGATCGATACGGCCGAGGAGATGCGGGACCTTCAGGGCAACATCATCGAAGGCTTCCGGGAGGTGGATATGCTCACCTTCCAGATGACTGCCACCCACTCTTTCGGCCCCATCGAGTTCCTGGGCGTCGACCAGTGGATCCTCATCGGCGAAGTCGGCGTCAACCACATCATCGACATGCCGGATCTTTTGCTGGAGGGGCCGGGTGCGGTCCAGCCGGGTACCGAAGCGGCCACCACCCTGGCCAACTTGGCGGCAGCGGGCAGCGGGTTCGTCATCCCGAGGGGCGATGGTTTTGCCGACCAGACCTCGTGGGGATACCGGCTGGCAGCCCGGGCCGACATCCTGAATGCCATTGGCCCGGTCAACCTGTTCCCGCGCATCGCCTTCGCCCATGACCCGGGCGGTTCGACGCCGTTGCCCCTGGGCACCTTCGTGGAAAACCGGGCTTCGGTCTCGGTCGGCATCGAGGCGACCTATCTCGACCGCTGGTCGGCCGATCTCCAGTACACGGAGTTCTTCGCCATCGGTACCAACGCGTTCGTGGACATCAACGACCGCGACTTCATGTCCTTCAGCCTGTCTTACGCGTTCTGAATTCCCTGTGTGGTGGCGCCGGCGTCCTGGACATCAGGGCGCCGGAGGGCTACCCGAGAGGAAACCGGAAACAAAGCCGAATAGGCACGGACACCACTTTGGGAGGAAACTGCCCATGACCCGCATCCCGCGCGCCCTGATCGGTGGCGTGGCGGCGATCCTCGCCGCCGCCCCGGCCTTGGCCCAGGATTTCTCAGGCGAGCTTACGCCCTACGGCGCCATTCGCGCCGGCAATGCCGACGGTACGATCCCGGCCTGGACCGGCGGCATCACCAGCCCGCCGGCGGGCTACTCGCCCGGCGATCATCACCCCGACCCGTATGCGTCGGACAGCGTGCTGTTCACCATCAATGCCGGCAACCTGGCCCAGTACGCCGACCGGCTGACGCCGGGCCACCAGGCCATGCTGCAGCAGTACCCGACGTTCTTCATGAACGTCTATCCGACGCAGCGCAGCGCAGCGGCGCCGCAGCGGATCTACGACGCGGCCATCCGCAACGCCTCGACCGCCCAGCTGATCGAAGACGGCAACGGCGTTTCCGGCGCGCGCGAAGCGATCCCCTTCCCGGTGCCGGACAACGGCCTGGAAGCGATCTGGAACCACATCCTGCGGTATCGCGGCGAATCGGTTGCCCAGCGGGTCGGCCAGGCCAATCCCACGGCCGGCGGCGCCTACACGATGATCATGATCCAGCAGGACGTGCTGTTCCCCTACGCCCAGCCGGGCGGAACGGACGGCAACATCGTGCTGTACTTCCTGCAGGAAACGGTGGCCCCGGCCCGGCTGGCAGGCGAGATCCTGCTGGTGCATGAAACCATCAACCAGGTGGCCGAACCCCGCAGTGCCTGGACCTACAACCCGGGTCAGCGCCGGGTCCGCCGCGCCCCGAACATCGCCTACGACAACCCGGGCACGGCCTCGGATGGGCTGCGCACCTCCGACAATCTGGACATCTTCAACGGCGCGCCGGACCGCTACAATTGGGAGCTGCAGGGCCGCCGCGAGATGTATGTCCCGTACAACGCCTACCAGCTGCACAGCGACAGCCTGCAGTACGACGACATTATCATGGCGGGGCACCTGAACCCCGAGCACCTGCGGTACGAACTGCACCGGGTGTGGGTGGTCGATGCGACGCTGAAGGACGGGACCAGCCACATCTATTCCCGGCGGACCTTCTATTTTGACGAGGATAGCTGGCAGATCGTCGCCGTCGATCACTACGATTCGCGCGGCCAGCTATGGCGCGTGGCGGAATCGCACGGCATCAACTACTACGAGGTGCCGGTGTTCTGGACCACCATGGACGTCATCTACGACCTGCAGTCCGGCCGCTACACGGCGATCGGCTTCGACAACCAGGAGCGGATGTACGACTTCTCCGCGACGTTCGATCCCGGCGACTTCTCGCCGGATTCGCTGCGCCGGGCCGGCCGGCGCTAGCCGCCCCGAGCAACGGTTTCGGGAAGGCGGTCCCACCCCGGGGCCGCCTTCCGACGCCCTATCCCGCACGGCATGACCATGCACATTTCCCGGTCGATCGGACGGCTGGCCAATCGGTTGCCGCGGGTTACCGCCGCCCTGTCTGCCGCCCTGACGGCCGCCTTATCGGTGGTGCTGACTGCAACGGTGGCCCAGGCTCAGGATGAGGTCCCCGATCCGCTACCGTCCGCCGTTGCGCCGCTCGCCGACAGCAGCCTGATCCTGGCCGGGGCACGGGCCGGCAACCGGCTGGTGGTGGTCGGGACGCGCGGCCATATTCTGCTGTCGGACGACAATGGCGGGCACTGGCGCCAGGTG
Organism: Alphaproteobacteria bacterium; assembly: GCA_028281985.1. Classification (GTDB taxonomy): domain Bacteria; phylum Pseudomonadota; class Alphaproteobacteria; order DSM-16000; family Inquilinaceae; genus JANQIU01. Next base: position 5,529 of record JANQIU010000249.1, read on the forward strand.
CCGGTCCCGACCCAGGCGCAGCTTACCGGCATCGACTTCGCCACCGCGGAGATCGGCTGGGCGGTCGGGCATGACGCGGTCGTCCTGAAGACGACCGATGCCGGCGAAACCTGGGACGTTCAGCATTGGGCGCCGGACTGGCAACAGCCGCTGATGGATGTCGAGGCGATCGACGGTGAGTCGGCGATCGCGGTCGGCGCCTACGGCCTTTACATGGAAACCGAGGACGGCGGCGAATCCTGGATCGACCGCTACGTCACGGA
>JANQIU010000337.1 GCA_028281985.1 Alphaproteobacteria bacterium
GGTCGGTCGGCTGTCCCACGTCGAGCACCGCCAGCCGCCCGAACCGGTGGTCCTGGCCGAAGCGATCGCCGTCTTCATGATCTGCGCCCGCGCCGAGGCCGTGGCGGCGGACCCCGACCGCACCTCCATCGAAGAAAGCCTTCTGCTGGAGCGTGTCGACATGCTCCAGCGGCGCTATCTCCGGGACCTCCGGAATGCCGCCTATATCGAGATCCGCTTGTGACCACCGGCGGCGCCGATGGCACGGCGCCGCTTGCCGTCACCATGGGCGACCCGGCCGGTATCGGCGGTGAACTGACCCTTGCCGCCTGGCAGAAGGCGGATACGCCGGTATTCGTGGCCATAGACGACCCCGACCGTCTGTCCGCCATCGCACGGACACTGGGGATCGACCTGAGGTTGCGGGTCCTGGATCAGCCGAATGCCGTTCCCCGGGCCGACCCGGCCGACCTGAACCGGTGGTTCGCCGACAGCCTGCCCGTCATACCCTGTCCGCTGCCGGGGATTGCGACGCCGGGCCGGCTCGACCCCGCGCATGGGGCTGCGGTTCTGGCCAGCATCCGGACGGCCGTATCGCTCGTCACCACCGGTACGGCCGCGGCCATCGTCACCAATCCGATCCACAAGGCGAACCTGTACGCGGCCGGCTTCGAACACCCCGGCCACACGGAGTTCCTGGCAGCCCTTGCCGGCCTTTCCGATCCCCCGGTGATGATGCTGGCCGGACCAAGCCTGCGCGTCGTCCCGGCAACCATTCATTGCCCGCTCGGCGATGTCCCCAGGGCACTGACCCGGCCGGTCATCGAGCATGCCGCGCGCGTCACTCTGGCGGCCCTGTCCAGGGATTTCGCGATAGCCAACCCCCGCATCGCCGTCAGCGGCCTCAACCCCCATGCCGGAGAAGGGGGTGCGCTGGGAACCGAAGAGGCGGCGGTGGTCGAACCGGCGATCGAGGCGCTGCGCCGCGACGGCGCGCGCGTGACGGGGCCGGCAGCGGCCGACTCGCTGTTCCATGCCGACGCCCGGCAACACTACGACGCCGCCATCTGCATGTATCATGACCAGGCGTTGATCCCCATCAAGACGCTGGACTTCGACCGGGCCGTGAACGTCACCTTGGGCCTGCCCTTTGTCCGGACCTCTCCCGATCACGGGACCGCGCTGGACATCGCAGGGCAAGGCCGCGCCAACCCGACCAGTTTCCTGTGCGCCCTCCGGCTGGCCACCCAGCTTGCCGCCAACCGTGCCCGACCCCTCGACGCTTGAGGCGGCGGTCGCCGGTCTACCGCCGCTGCGCGAGGTCATAGCGGAGCATGGCCTCGCAGCCAGGCGCAGCCTGGGACAGCACTTCCTGCTGGATATGAACGTGACCCGCCGCATCGCCGCGCTGGCAGGAGATCTATCCCAGGCCAACGTCGTCGAGATCGGCCCGGGCCCGGGCGGCCTTACCAGGGCTTTGATCGCCGGCGGGGCAAACCGGGTCTTTGCCATCGAACGGGATCGACGGTGCGTGGCGGCACTGGCACCGCTGCGCGATCTTGCCGGCGACCGATTGCACGTCATCGAGGCCGACGCTCTGGACGTCGACCTGCCGACGACGATCCCGGCACCGCGCATCGTGGTCTCCAACCTGCCCTACAACATTGCGACACCGCTGCTGATCGGCTGGTTGCGCGCGGCGGAGGCGTACCAGGGCCTAACGCTGATGTTTCAGCGCGAGGTGGCGGATCGACTGACCGCAGAGCCGGGGACGAAGACCTACGGCCGCTTGTCCGTCATGGCGCAATGGCGGTGCCGCGTGGAGCGGCGTCTGACCCTGCCGGCGAGAGCGTTCACACCGCCGCCGAAGGTCGACTCGGCGGTGGTGGGCCTGACACCCCGCGCCCCGGGTCCGATCACGAACTGGTCGGATATGGAAAGCGTGGTCGCCACGGCTTTCGGACAGCGACGCAAGATGCTCAGGCAAAGCCTGGGCCGCTACGCCGATCTGAACGATGCCCTGGCGTCCGTCGGCCTGTCGCCCACACAGCGGGCTGAAACCGTCACCGTCGCCCAGTTCGCGGCGCTGGCTGACCGCCTCGGTCGACGCGCGGTTTAAAAGCGGCGAGGCCTACCGGGTCGGAACCGGCGTGTCGCCCGCATAGTCATAGAACCCGCGGCCGGTCTTCCGGCCCAGCCATCCCGCCTCGACATACTTCACCAGTAGCGGGCAAGGACGGTACTTGCTGTCGGCCAAACCATCATACAGCACGTTCATCACGGCCAGACAGGTATCGAGACCGATGAAATCGGCCAGTTCCATCGGACCCATCGGGTGGTTGGCGCCCAACCGCATGGCGGTGTCGATCGCCTCGACGGACCCCACCCCTTCGTAGAGCGTGTAGACGGCCTCATTGATCATCGGCAACAGGATGCGGTTGACGATGAACGCCGGAAAATCCTCTGCAACGGCCGGTGTCTTGCCGAGCTTCAGGCAAAGGTCGCGGATCTCGAGATAGGTGTCTTCATCGGTCGCGATGCCCCGGATCAGTTCGATGAGCTGCATCACCGGCACCGGGTTCATGAAGTGCATGCCGATGAACCTGCCGGGCCGGTCGGTGCTGGCGGCAAGCCGCGTGATCGAAATCGAGGACGTGTTGGTCGCGAGAATGGCCTCGCCGCTCAGGTTCGGGATCAGTTCCCGGAAGATCGCCCGCTTGACGGATTCGTCCTCCGTCGCGGCCTCGATGACCAGATCGCAATGGGCTAGGCTGGCCATCTCGGTGTTGGTCGCGATCCGCGCCAGCGCCGCATCCTTGTCGGCTTCCGCAACCTTGCCGCGCCGGACTTGCCGCGTGAGGTTGCGGTCGACCGTCTGGACGGCGCGATCCAGCGCCTCCGCGTCGATGTCCATGAGATGCAGCTTGTAGCCAGCCAATGCGCAAACATGGGCGATCCCGCTGCCCATCTGCCCGGCGCCGATCACCCCAATCGTGTCAATCATGATCTACCCAACTGAAGCTGTGAACCGGACCCATCGGTTCGGAAGGCGGAGGGGTATCTTGCCGCGACCAAGGCGTTCGCCAACCCCGAAATGGCATCGGCGGTGACCCGCCTCGCTTGCAGCACTGGCATGCGGTCTGTCGCGAGTCAATCTCGCAGGCGCGAAAAGCCTGTCATTCACGGTTGGCGCCCGGCACCCACAGGACATCGGCGGCCCCCCGATCGTTGACCCATCTGGCCAGCACGAACAGGTGGTCGGAGAGTCTGTTCACGTAGCGCAAAGCCGCCGCGTTGATTTGCTCGGCTTCGGCAAGCTCGGTAATCCCCCGCTCTGCCCGGCGGGCGACGGTGCGGGCGAGGTGCAGATACGCCCCCGCCGGCGAGCCGCCCGGCAGCACGAAACTCTTCAGGGGCGCCAGATCCGCGTTCATGCGATCGATTTCGGCCTCCAGCCGCTCGACCTGGGCGTCGGTGACGCGCAGGGGAGGATACTCCGGCGCTTCCTTCTCTGGCGTGCACAAGTCGGCCCCGACGTCGAACAGGTCGTTCTGGATGCGCGACAGCATGGCGTCCGGCTCGCCGTCGGTATGCAGCCTGGCCAGGCCGATACAGCTATTGGTCTCGTCGACCGCCCCGTAGGCCCCAACCCGCGGATCGTGCTTGGGCACGCGCTTGCCGTCGCCAAGCGAGGTCTTACCCCGATCGCCGCCGCGGGTGTAGATGCGTGTCAACTGAACCATGGGGAACGGACCCGTCGTTTCGGCCGGTCACCTAGCAGGTCGGGGGACGCGTCCCGGCAGGATGATCGAGTTTAGCCACCAGCGGTCAGGGCGGCCAGGACCAGCATGGCTACGGCGAGGCCCTGCAGCATCACACGCGCCTGCATGAACCGGTTGCCGTAACGCTGGTTGAAGGTTCCGCCGTGCGACATGGCAACCAGCCCGGCGAACAGGCTGATGACCACGCCAATCATTGCGACAACGCCAAGGATGAGGAATGTAACAGACATGGCGCAAACCTAGGTCGGCGTGGCACGTTTGACCAGGGCGACGCGACGACGCGGCTGCCGGGTTACGGGCCGGGCCGGGCCGGCGGTGCGGGCACCAGGGGCTCTGCGCTTCCGCCGACCGCAGGGACCGCGTGCTCGACAAGGTCGGCCAACCCGATCGGCCTTGGCAAACTACCCTGGCGCATCGGATGGCCCGTCGGAAGAGTCGGCGGAATGACCGTCGTGACGACAACATCCCAGTCCGCCAGATCGTCGGGCAGGCCGGTCGACAACTGCTCGTCGCCCGAGGGGGATATGACCGTCCGAACCTCGCCGGAAGCGGCATTGCGCGCCACGCGCACGCGGAAGGATCCGGTGCCCTGTGTCGAGGAACCAAAGGTCGGACCGCGGCCGTCGGCGGTCACCGCCGACGGGCCTGCAGCGGGTCCTGCCGCGGACAGGGCATCGGCCTGGGAGCCTCGTGCGCTCCAGCCGCCGGAGGCCGCGCGGCACGCAACGCCTTGGGCCACGGACTCCCGCTGCTCGACGACGAAGGACCGGCAAATCCCGTCCGAAAGGTCAGTGCTCGTGATGGTAAAGCTCGCGCCACTTTCTGGGAGAGCGCGGGTCACGCCGGTGACCTCATACTCCAGGATGCTCTGGATCACAGCTGTGTCGGCGGCGCCCAGCCACGGCACGCCCATCGCCTCCGCCCAAGCCGGTTCGGGCAATGCCGCACTTGCCCACAGGCAAAGCGCTGCCCAAACCAGGGTCATCTTTCGCATGGTCCTGGTGTCGCCTCTCTCAAGCCGGTCGGTTGTTCGTTCGATTGGCGTCACCGGCCTACTCTCCTGCCTGGCTTGGCGCTGCACCCTGTCCCGGCCTTCGGGCCGGGACCGGTCACTACGCCGTGCAGGCAGATGACGCTGCCCAGACCCTTAACGGCGGGATCGGCGTCCGGCAAGGGGAAGCCGACGGCTTGACCCGGTCCGCGCGCCTAAACTAGGGTTGTCTTATGGTCGACGAGCAAGAGCGAACCGCGCCGATTGGCCGGCGAATTAGCGGCCCGGCCCTCATCTGAGGACCGGGGTTTTCTGCGTTCCGCTTTCCGCTCCACCGTCGATTGGACTGTCCCAACCATGGCTTTTGAGTTTGCCGGATTCGGCACCAGCGAACCTGCGCAGGTTCGGCCGAACACACCTGTCCGCACATCCCGCAATGCCGCGTTTCGTCTTCGGGCCACCCGGGATCCGGGGCTGATCGCCCGCGTGGTGGAGCCCCTGGCCAAGCGTGGCCTGGTACCGGCGGTGCTCGAAGCCCGCTGTCGGGGAATGCCGCCAGACGAGATGCTGGTGATGATGCAGATCGACGACATCGACCCCCACTTGCAAGAGGTGATCGCGGCAACCCTTGGCGCCATCATCGGGGTGTCCTCAGTAACCGTCGTCGGTCCGGCCTGACGATGGCCGATGGCTATCTTCGCCATATCCGGGCCTGCAACGTTTTCGATCGGGATGGTTTTCGCCCGCTGCGGATCGCCGGCCAGGATGTCGGTCTCGTACGTCACGATACGGCGGATACCCTGTGCCGCCTCGGCCGCGGCATCTTCCAAACGGCGGAGGATGGCCGGCTGGCGCTGGCGGCGGGACTAGCGTCGGCGGTCGAACGGACGCAGGCGGTCCAGGCCGTCCTCGCCCGGGCCGCCGAAGCCGGCCATATCCCCCCGCACCATGGCGAATCCTATGCGGTCGTCATGCGGTGGGGAGAACCGCCCCTGCTGACCGTCGACCGCGCCCATGCCGCCGTCTTGGGCATCCCCGCCTTTGGCCTGCACGTCAACGGGTACGTCTACGCCGACGGCGAGACGCAGATCTGGCTGGCCCGCAGGGCGGCGGACCGTCCGGTGAGCCCGGGCAAGCTCGACAACCTGGTGGGCGGCGGCCAGCCCGCCCATCTGACCCTAGAGGAGAACCTTCGCAAGGAGGGTGCGGAGGAAGCCAGCCTGACCGCCGAGGACTGCGCGAAGGCGCGACCTGTGGGCGCCGTATCCTACATCATGGCCGTCGACGCAGGTTTGCGACGGGATGTGCTGTTTCTATACGACTTGCCCCTTGAACCGGGTTTCACACCCGTCAACACCGATGGCGAAGTCGATGCTTTCGTGCGTCAACCGATGGCGGCGGTTGCGGCCCGGGTCCGCGACACCGACGACTTCAAGTTCAACGTGAACCTTGTCCTGATCGACTTCCTAATCCGCCACGGATTCATACGGCCGGACGATCCGGGCTATCTGGACCTGGTCCGCGGCCTGCATCGTTGAAGGCCAACGCTTCCGCACGCCCGTAGACGCGCCAGCGCAGCAGCAACCAGAGGACGGCACCGGCCAGCACCGGCAGTACAATTGCCGCCACGAGGAGAATCGGCGGTGCGAACAGAATGGCGACCAGACCGCCGCGCAGCATGCCCTCCACGATGCTGACCCCGCCGATCGCCGAACTCTGGAGCACGGTGGTCAACTGGCCCTCGACGGCGTCATAGCGCAGGAGCCCTGCGGCCAGCATAAGGATGGGGACGGCGACCACCGTCAGACGTCCGGTGATGGCAAAAGCTCGGGACGGTGCGGCCAGAAGGCGTGCGGCAAGCCCTTCAAGAGCGCTGTCCTCCTGCTCGTCAGCCGCCGCCGTTAGTCGGGCACGAGGGTCCGCTCCGAACGCGTTGTCCCGATCTTCCCCGGGGATCGCCGACAGCACGCAAAGGCTGCCGAGGAGCACCACGCCCGTGGCGATCCAGATCCACTGCAAAGCCCCTTCAGCCGGAATCGCCCCGGGCGCCGGCAGCAAGAATAGCCACTGCGCGGCGGACTGCCCCCCGGACAGAGCCGCACCGGCCAACCCCAGATGCAGGCCATAGAGCAGCGCCACGACATGGGCCGGCCATCGGTCAAAGCCCAGATCGGCCAGGCGCTTCACGGCCAGTACCCAGAGCGGTGCCACGGCCGCCAAGCCCAAAGCCCAGGCAACCCAGGTCGTCGGGGCGCCAGAAAGCAGGGCCGACGCGAGGACAACCAGCAGCGCCAGAGGCAGCACCCCAAGGGCTCCGAACTCGATCGCACCAATGCGGCCCGACGCTACGCCGAAGTGCCGAAGAAGAAGGGTCATTGCCTGCCGCTCACATGTGCCAACCGTACCGGTCGCGGCCCGCTTTCGAGGCCGCTTGCGGAACCAGGGAGATGGGGTCAGGAGCCGGCGCCGAAAAGATCCGCTCCTTCAGCTCCCAAACCGAAACTGCCAAGATCCTTGAAGGTGACCGTGACGAAGACGGAAAGGCCCTCCGCAACGTCCAGCTGTTCCGTAAAGTCCTGCCGGAGGTTGGTGGAGATGATGATGCACTCATCCGAGTAAATCGCGGCGAACGCGGCACTGCGGCTGTCCCGCGCATCGATGTCATAGGTGTACGAGCCGTTGAAACGCCAGTACTCGCCAACCTGAAGCGACGCGCCGCCGGTGATTTCCTCCGTCGTCACGCGCCCGCTGTCCGGAGCCGGTTCGATCCGGGTGTAGGTCGTCCTCCCTCGCAGGAAGCTGGGACCGAAACCGGCGGACACCTCCTGGCGACGCGGCGAAAAGGTGTTCGCATCGAAACGGAAACGATAGTTCAGATCCAGCCACGGATGCGGCTGCAGGCGCAACCGGCCGACGAAGTCCGACGTGTCGTCCGCCAGCCCGGTGCCGGAAGGGAACTCCGGGTCGCCGTAGAGGCGATGGCTTTGCCCGACAAAGAGCGAGGTATCGCCGAGCCCGCCGCCGAACAGACCCAGCGTGACGCCCCAATCGATACGCCCGCCGCCTTCGACCCGGTCGATGCCGGTGAACCGGCTGTCGCTCAGCAGGTTGACCTCGTCGAGCTCGACGTCGAGGCTGTCGTTGTTGGGAATGTCGTCATCGGGCGGAATGTCAGGTGCAACCTGAGCGCGCACCAGCGGCTCGAACAGGAACTGGGCATCCCCCACCGTTGCCACCCACGGATAGCGCAGATCGACGGAAGCCCGGGGAAAGAACTGGGTCGCGGTGATGCCCGAACGACTGCCCGCGACCGCGAAATCGTCCGGGTCCGCCGGCAGGTCGTCGGACCAATGGAAACTGGCGCTGGCCGCCGCCGACAGGGTCGCCAGGACTCCGAAATCGGTGATGTAGGTGTCGTGCCACCCCACCTCTCCGGCAAACCGCCGCGTGTCGACACCTTCGAGTTCGCTGGTGCGGACGGGCCGGTTTTCGCGTGAAAGGACCTGTATCCCGGCATGGCCGAAAAGCTGGCCGCCCAGCCACTCGCCGGGCTGGCTGAGGTAGTCGAACGACAGGTTGGGACGCGCATTGGCCGGCCGAATGGCGCCGATCCTGGTGTCCTGGATCTCCAGCACCTCCGCGCGCGCATAGCTCAGACCGTAGAACCCTTCGACGAAGAACTCCGACTCCAGAACATCGTCCGTGTTCAACTCGAAGACTTCGGCAAAGGTGTCGTCGGACGCCCGGGCGAAATCCGCCCCAGCCCGCCAATGGTCGTCGATGTCGTAGCGCGCCGTACCCTCAACGTACCAGCGGAACTGGTTGGTTCGCGCCACCGTGGTGCCGCCCCGGTCATCCTCAAGGTCGCTTTGATTGATGCTGCCGCGCACGTCGACGCTGGCGGTTTCGAACCGATGCCGAACCTCGCCGCCCAGGAGAACCCCTGAGTTGGTCGTCGGCACGACGGTAATCGTGGCGTCGGTTTGCGGCTGGATATCCCAGTAATAGCTGATGTTCGCGAACTGACCCAGATTGGGCGTCGAACCGAAGACCGGAAACAGGAAACCACTGCGTCGCGTCACCGTCGGGTCCGGGTGCGAGAAGTAGGGCGTATAGAAGATCGGGAACCCATAGATATCGAGGAAAGCATCGTAGTAGGTGACTTCGCGGGCAACACGATCGTGTTCGATACGGTTGGCCCGAAGTTGCCAGATCGGGGCCTGCTCGGGATCGTCCGGGCACAGCAGGCAGGGCGAGTAGACCCCGCGTTCGGCGATCACCACGTCTTCCGGCGTGCGCTCCGCCGACCGGGCAACCACCCGCGTGTTGTCGAGCAGGAGCGTGCTGACTTCCTGGGAGAAGCCCCGGGCCAGGTCGTCGGTGAACTCCGCATACTCAGCGAAGTTCACGTTCCCTTCCGGGTCGAGGTAGACGACATTGCCGCTGGCGGTGATGACCTCGGTGCTCTGATTGTAGACGAGCACATCCGCCATCACCATTTCCGTGCCCTGGACCAGCTCCACGTTGCCGCGGGCAATGACCAGATCCAACGACTCGTCGTACGTCACCTCGTCCGCGGTCAGGAGAACCGGCGGGTCTTCGGCTTCGGGTTCTTGCTGGGCATGAGCCGTGCCGGCCGCCGTCACGAAAGACAAGGCAACCGCCGCCGTCGCCAGGGCGAAACGGACGCGGGCCGGTGCATGCCGGCATTCCTGCCGGGCAGGCGACGGTAACGAATGGGGGCACGGGTCGATTGGGGGCATGGGTGCAACGGTGCTTCGAACCGGGCCGTTACTCGGCGCAATGCGGCTGCGATGCCGGGGCGCGGCCCGATGGGGACGGCAGGAAGGAAACCCTACGATACATGCGGTAATCCGGACTGCCTAGCCAAGGTGGTGCGCCATTCCGCGCCGGGTTCGGCGAAGTCGCCCGCCATCGCCCGAACTTCTGCCGGGGTGTGGCCGGCATGCCGCAATGCCCGCACCGACAAGCTGTCGGTCCGCTTGGCCAGCCGCTGTCCCGCCCGGTCGACC